>JBEKFB010000098.1:0-13161 GCA_050013535.1 Bryobacteraceae bacterium
ATACCGAGCAACAAACCCAGGCCCGCATTCAGGACATCTATCTGCGGGTAGAGCGAAACGTGTACGTGTTCCTGGCGGGAATGCTGGTTTGCATTTCGCTGATCACGCTTTATCTCATTTACTCAAACCGCCGCCTGTTCGAGAGTCTGGCCACGCTTTCCGGCGAAAGGCGGGACCTGGCGCGCAAGCTCATTACAATGCAGGAAGAAGTGCTGCGGTCGATTTCGCGGGAGCTGCACGACGAGTTTGGGCAAATCCTGACCGCCGTGGGAACCATGCTGACGCGCGCCGCGAAGAAGGACATTCCCGCAAGTTTCAAAGAAGAGGTGATGGAGGTCCGCGACGTGGCGCAGCAAACGCTGGAACGGGTGCGGAGCCTCTCGCTGGTGCTGCATCCGTCCATCCTCGATGAAGGCGGGCTGGAGCAGGCGATCGACTGGTACATTCCGGTGTTCCGGAAACAGAGCGGCATCGAGATCGCTTATGAGAAGACCGGGCGCGGCGCAACCATCCCCGACGAGGTGGCCATTCATTTCTATCGCGTGCTGCAGGAGGCGCTGAACAATGTGGCAAAGCACTCCGGGTCGCACAAGGCCGTGGTGCGCGTGTTGTTCGCCCCCGGCGCTCTGGAGCTGGAAGTACGCGATTACGGCCGCGGAATCGGCGGGGCGCAGAGGAACGGGGCGCGGCCCGGAATCGGCATGGTAGCCATGAGGGAACGCGCGGCGCTGTTGCGAGGCGAGATAGAATTCCTGCAAGCGGCCGGGGGCGGAATGCTGGTGCGGCTGCGCGCCCCGCTCGATCCGGCTTCCAACGCGCACGCGAATTCGGCAACGGAGACGCTGGTTCATGAATAACA
The DNA here is from genome assembly GCA_050013535.1 of Bryobacteraceae bacterium. Taxonomy (GTDB): domain Bacteria; phylum Acidobacteriota; class Terriglobia; order Bryobacterales; family Bryobacteraceae; genus CAWACP01. Next base: position 860 of record JBEKFB010000098.1, read on the forward strand.
CCGACATCACGGTTCTGCTGGCGGACGATCACAGCCTGGTGCGCAAGGGGTTTCGGCGCATGCTGGAAGACGAGCAGGGTATGCGCGTGGTGGGCGAGGCGCAGGACGGCACGGAGGCCATTCGACTGGCCCAGGAACTGAAGCCGCAGGTGATCATCATGGACATGTCCATGCCGGGACTGAACGGCATGCAGGCGTGCATCGAGATTCTGAAGTTCCTCCCGAAAACGGCCATCCTGATTCTCAGCATGTATTCGGAAGAGAACTACGTGCGCAACGCGCTGAAGGCCGGCGCGCGCGGCTACATTCTGAAGAACGCGGCGGATATCGATCTGGCCAGCGCGGTGCGCAAGGTGGCGATCGGGCAGCAGGTGATCGGGCCGGGCCTCATTAGCTCCACGCCGAGCGACTACGACGAGAGCGAGGAGAAACTCACGGCGCGCGAGCGCCAGGTGCTGCAACTGATTGCCGAAGGAAAATCGAATAAGGAGATCGCGGCGCTGCTCGATCTCAGCGTCAACACGGTTTCCGTGCACCGCGCCAACATCATGGAGGCGCTCGGAATCCATCGCACCGCGGAGCTGGTGCTCTACGCGGTAAGAAAGGGGCTCGTACAAATTCCGTGAACCGGCGGCAGTTTCTGGCCGGCGCGGTCGCCGCGCCTCTCCTTCGCGCGACAGCGGGCAACCCGGCGCCGGGCTTCCGGCTGGTGGACATTACACACGCCGCGGGCATCGCCTACCTGCACAACAGCGGCGCGTTCGGGGGCAAGTATCTGCCGGAAACCCTGGGGCCGGGTTGCGCCTTTCTCGATTACGACAACGACGGCTGGCAGGACATCCTGATCGTCAACGGCATGGACTGGCCGGGTCACGCGCGCCGGCGCAGCACCATGCGGCTGTATCGCAACAACCGGAACGGCACGTTTACCGACGTCACGCGCCAGGCCGGACTCGAGATCGAAATGTACGGCATGGGCGTCGCCGTGGGCGATTACAACAACGACGGCTTCCCCGATATCTTCATCTCCTGCGTGGGCCAGAGTCACTTGTTTCAGAACACCGGCCGCGGCACGTTTCACGACGTCACGGAGAAGGCCGGGCTGGGAAATCATCGCGGCCTGAGCACGTCCTCGCTCTGGTTCGATTACAACCGCGACGGGCATCTGGATCTGTTCGTGTGTAACTACGTCAAATGGTCGGAACAGCTTGACGTGTTCTGCAGCCTGGATGGGAAAGAGAAAGCTTATTGCACGCCGGAGGCGTACCACGGCGCCACCTGCTGGCTGTTTCGCAATCGCGGCAACGGCACGTTCGAGGATGTCACCGCGAAGAGCGGCATCTTCGACACGTCCTCGAAATCCCTGGGCGTGGCCATGCTCGACTACGACATGGACGGCTGGCCCGATCTGTTCGTGGCCAACGACACGCAGCCCAACAAGCTGTACCGCAACGGGCGCGACGGCCGCTTCGAGGATGTGGCGCTGCGCGCGGGCGTGGCCTTCAGCCAGGATGGCAAGGCGCGCGCGGGCATGGGTGTGGACGCGGGCGACTATGACAACTCCGGCGTGCCCAGCCTGGTGGTGACCAACTTCGATAACGAGATGCTGGGCCTGTACCGCAAGGACAAATCGGGCAGCTACATCGATCTGGCGCCCGGCTCGGACATCGGACGGCTCTCCCGGCGCAGCCTCGGTTTCGGCTGCTTCTTCTTCGACGCGGATCTGGACGGCAAGCTCGACCTGCTGGTGGTGAACGGGCACATCGACGATACCTATCGCCGCATCAGCCGCGATGCGCGGTACGAGCAGCCCCCTCATCTGTTTCTCAACAAGGGCCACGATGGTTTCGCGGACGTGGCCAGTCAGGTTGGCGGCGGCTTCGACACGCCACGCGTGGGGCGCGGTGCCGCGTTCGGCGATTTCGATAACGACGGCGATCTGGATGTGCTCATCACCACCAACCACGGGCCCGCGTTCCTGTACCGGAACGATCAGTTGGCGGGCAACCGCAGCATCCGCTTCCGGCTGATCGGGATAAAGTCGAATCGCGACGCGATCGGCTCACTGGTGCGCATTTATTACGGAGGCGAGACCAGCTCGCGGCTGGTGAAGAGCGGGTCCAGCTTTCTCTCGCAATCGGAGCTGCCGGTGACATTCGGCCTGGGCCATCGGCCGAACATCGATCGCGCGGTGATCTCCTGGCCGAGCGGCCGCACCGAAGAGTACAGCAATCTCCAGGCGGGCCGCTACACGTGCACCGAAGGCACGGGCATCCAGGCGGGGTAGGGAGTTTGTATTTAGGTTCCGAGCCCTCTCGGAATCCTCTCGCGACGTACAGCGCCGGAGCGGACGCTCCATTCTTATTTGAGCTCCGCTAGAATGGTGGCTGCGAGGCACTTCCGTGAAGTTGGCATTCGAGCTCAATGTTCCCGATGGGGCCCTTGCACCCGGCGCCGAAGCGGAACTGTTACGGTCCGTCAAGCAGCAAGCCATACTCAAGCTCTATGCCGACGATCGCATAACCACGGGCGAGGTAGCGGGCGCGCTTGGCCTCACCCGCATTCAGTTTCTCGACCTGCTGCCCAGTACGGGCGTCAAATTCCATGTGGAACTGGATGAGGAGGATTTCGCCGGGCTTCGTCAGAGCGCGATGAACATGCGCGCCAGGCCGGGCGTTGAGTGCAGTCGTCTCCGACAGCAGTCCTCTGAACTACCTGGCGCCGTTCTCGGACTTTGACCTTCTCCGCAGGATGTACGGCACCCTGGTGATCCCTCCCGCGGTTTACCGTGAAGTCGTCGAAAGTGTCGTGGCCTACCCGGTCGCAACCGCAGTACAGATGGCGCTCGGAAAGTGGATCGGAGGCGCGGGTGGCGCCTGGCCGAGCATCAGCGTCATCGCGATCTGTGCAAAGGGGAGGATCCGGAGGTTCCGCATACGACCTCACCCAGCAGTATACTGGCGCAATGGCGACCATTCGCGCGGCGCTCGGCGATCTCTGGCCTGAGCTGAATTGGGCGGATTGGAACAAGACGGCCGACACCCTGCATATGTGGACGCAGATTGTGGGCAAGACGCGTCTTGCGCTAAGCCCGATGCAGGCTCATTGGTGGAACGTTCCGCTCTACGTAAGCGCACGGGGTCTCAGCACTTCGGCGATGCCATACGGCCGGGAAATGCTGGAGATAGAGTTCGACTTCGTGAGCCACCGCCTTCGCTTCCGGCTAAGTGATGGCGCCGGTCTCTCCACACCTCTGCGGCCGCAGACGGTCGCGGAGTTCTACAGCGAGTACCAAAGAAGTCTGGCTTCTCTTGGCGTCTCTGTGAAGATATGGCCGGTTCCCGTCGAGGTGAAAGACCCCATTCCTTTTGCGGAGGATACCGAGCATGCGTCATACGATCCTGAATATGCGAATCGGTTCTGGCGTGCTCTGGTCCGCATCGATCAGCTTCTTCAGCAGTTCTCGTCACAATTCGTCGGGAAGATCAGTCCCGTGCACTTCTTCTGGGGCAGTTTCGATTTAGCGGTGACGCGGTTCTCCGGACGCCCCGCTCCGCCTCGGGAGGGAGCAGACGCAATCACTCGCGAGGCATACTCGCACGAAGTCATCAGCGCTGGGTTCTGGCCGGGCAACGGAGGCTTTGGCGATGCCGCGTTCTATTGCTATGCCGCACCGGCTCCTCCGGGTTTGGGTGCGGCGGCGATCCAGCCGCCCGGCGCGGGATATAACACCGTGCTTGGCGAGTTCATTCTGAAATATGACGAATTGGTTGGGGAGCCTTCGCCGGATGAGGCGCTTCTGCAATTCCTTCAGAGTACGTACGAGGAGGCTGCGAATCTGGCGCACTGGGATCGGGCCTCTCTGGAACGCCCTCTCCAGGTCTAAACCGGCCTGGAATCGGGCCTGCCCCGCTGAACGCCCCAGCGCATCCAAAAAATACTGCACACCCAGGGAAGATTCTGCACGCGTCCCCTGGTCAGCAGGCGTGGGCCGACGGCTTTCACCAGCCGCAACTAGCTGGGGTGCCGCGATGCGGGTGGCTCTCAAAATCCTCGCAAGATGAAGGGACTGCTGGCTTGAAGGCGCCGGGAGCCGGCTCTATCCCGACGAAAGGAGGGCCCGGCCGGTGACTCCAGGCACATTGGAACCCACGGTGCTCTCTGTCGACCCGGACAGGAGCATGTGAATGCACAAAACACCCGTAGTAGTTCTGGCAATTGCCGGATTCATGAGTACCGCCGCTTTCGCGGCGGACAGAGAAGTCAAGGTTGACGACAGGCTGGCAGCTTCGGCCGACGCGCTGACCGATATGGCGAAAGCCTCCGACCACGGTATCCCCCACGATCTGCTGGATAAGGCACGCTGCGTCGTGGTCATTCCGGGCATGAAAAAGGCCGGTTTCATCTTCGGGGCAAAATTTGGCAGCGGCTTCGCGGTATGCCGCCGCGAGGGTGGCTCGGGCTGGAGCGCTCCGGCCGCGATGGCGGTTGAAGGTGGAAGTGTTGGGTTCCAGATTGGCCTCTCCGAGACCGATATCGTATTGCTCGTGATGAACGATGGCGGTATGAGGCACCTCCTGTCCGATAAATTTACGATCGGCGGAGAAGCCACGGCGGCGGCGGGCCCGATCGGCCGCGACGCGAGCGCCGAGACGGACGCCATGATGAACGCGGAAATGCTGTCGTATTCGCGTTCGCGCGGACTGTTCGCAGGCATCTCGATCGAGGGCGCGACGCTTCGTCCGGATGGCGGAGCCAACCGTGAACTCTACGGCCGCGACGCAACGAATCGCGAAATCCTGACAGGCGACTTCCACACTCCGGAAGCGGCGAGATCGTTTGAACGGTCGCTCCATTGGGAGTCGCCCGAACGTAGCCAATAGCTGCGGTTTTCGGGACAGTCCGCGGGCGCCCCCGGCAGGCGTCCGGCGTTGCCGTTCGGGTCTCGCCGAAGGTACTGGCGGACCCGTCTGCGGCAGTGTCGCTCTAACTCACGGGCAGAGGAAATCATGAGCACATTCTCCAGGAATGCACTTACCAGAGTGGCCCTCGCGGCCACTCTCTTCGCGTTCGCCGCCGTCGCGCGCGACCACACCGCGCTGAACGGCATATGGACACTGGTACCCGCCCGGTGCGATTTTGCCGGCCAGCGCGCCGTTCAAAGCGGCACCGTGACAATCGACGAGCGGCAGGGCAACATCACCGTCTCTCGCAGTTTCGTGTATGAGGGCGCCACTGAGAGCGTCTTCTATTCCGATACCACCGACAGCGAGAACGACGCCACCATTCACACCGGCAAAGACCTCAAGAGCAAGACCAGGTGGGATCATGACGTTCTGAAGGTGACCACCACCCAATCCGGCGAGACTACGCTCGAAAGCTACACCCTTACCGAGGATGGCACAATGACGGTCAGCGTGATGCGGCCGGAGCACAAAACGATCACCCTCGTCTTTCAGCGCAAATAGAACAACTTAGAACAACTGTGTGGCAAGCCATGCAACAGATTGCCCGCCCAACTGAAAAGGAAATCGCCGCAGTTGCATATCAACTGTGGCTGGACAGAGGTTGTCCCATCGGATCTGACAAGGACGACTGGTTCCGCGCGGAAGCGGTGCTCAGGTACACACTCGTGCTCAGGTACGAAGATCCCTCCGGCCATCCGTGGGTCCTCCGATGGGAGGGACATTGGGAGATATGGGAACGCGAGTGGGGCGGCGCCCGTTGGATCTGGGATGAGCGAGGCTCAGGCGTCCGGGTTTCAAATCGCACACGCTGAACGGACCACGCGCAGCGCGGCCAGTCGTTGGCGCCAGCTTGGCTATTCAGTCATCAGTACCGACCACCAAACTGGCTATCGCCGCGTAGGCTGCGTCCAGCCGTTGCCCGGCGATATGTTTGCGGCGCCGGGAAGTTCTCTTCAAACCTCAGGGAAGCTGTTGTCGTGGGGGCGAGGGAATCGGGGGCGCTTGTAGGTAACCGAAGAAGAACTGTGACAAGTGTTGGCGGGATTGAGAGGAACAACCAGCGTTCCCTGAGGCTCTCTGGGTTCGTCACAAGTTGCCTAATGCAATTCACCTGCCTATTCCGCTCCGGGCTGAAGATCGGGCCAGCAAGCGCGAGTCGCGGACCGGGCCATAGCCGGTTCCGGCAAGCGGCAAGATCCGCATCGCATTGTGCAGATTCTGCATCTCGCGGAGGCAGAGGTTCCGCCGCCTGCAACGCACCGGTCGCTCCATAACTCTCGCGTCCCGGTTAAAGCCAGCAGTTCAAAACGCGGTTCTGGTCATGGAGCGTCTCGTGCAAATGAGAGTCGTCGATTGATTCCGCTTCGAGAACAGATCAAGGCGAAGGCCGGAACGTGGAGGAACTATCCCCATGGACAATCCATTGCCACGCCGGGCTGCGGCGAATCCCACACAGTACAACATCGATGCGATCGCCAGTCTGGAACGCGACGCCCTTGGCCGCAGGACAGCCACGGAGCGAATCAGCGATGTAATTACTAAACTTGTCGGCAACGTGGGCTTTCTGTTGGCCCAGGTGCTGCTGATTTCCGGATGGACTCTGATGAATCTTCGCGTAATTCCCGGGCTCAAAGCATTCGACCCATTTCCTTTCGGCGTCCTGGCCCTCGTCGTCTCTTCCGAGAGCGTGTTCCTGACCATCTTTGTGCTGATTAGTCAAGGCCGAATGGCCCGCCAGTCGGAACGCCGCTCACATCTGGATCTTCAGGTGGGCATGCTTTCCGAGCAGGAGCTGACCACCATCCTTCAAATGTTGCAGAAGCTGTGCCAGCACATGGGTGTGAATGTGGATTCCTCCAAACAGGAGGTCCAATCGTTCAGTAAGACAACGGACGTGCACAAGCTGGCCAGCGAGCTCGAAGACAAGCTTCCGGAGAAGTGACGTTGCCGGCGAGCGTGACGGCGCGCCGCGAATCCGCAATCAGGGGTTTGAGCCCGCATTCTGCGCCCCGTGTCCATTGCTTAGATGCATGCGGGAAAGCATAGAGTGAGGTCCGCTGTAGAGGAACTCCAGGGCTATGTTACCGGCCATGTACACCAGCAGATTGTAATTCCCCATCCGAAGCGAGTCTGTGGCGTCGTAGCGGCCCGGGTACCACGCATAAACGGCCGTCATGGTGCCCGCATACGGCGCGACGAGCGCAGGGATAGAGAATACGCGGTGGCCGTCTTCGCCGCGGCGGGCTGTAAAGGTCGATACCACGGCATGCCGCAGACGTGGCAACACGCCGGTGCACTCACACCGGTAGTACAACGTATCTTCCTTGAGGGCTTCTGCCAAGGCATACCGCGTCGTGGTGCTGACCGCCGCGATTCCGAAGTCGGATACGAACCGCTTACTGTAACCTTCGGCGCCCTGGCCCCACTCCGGAGGTGAATTGCTGTACTGGCCAATGCCCGCCGTGAGCGCCGCGCCTGCGATGGGATACGGTCCGAACGCGTCGAACACATAGTTATGGATCTTCGTTGACTGCGTTGGCCGCGTGTACGAGAGGTCCGGCCGCGCCAGGGTTGAGCCGGCGATTGGGCTCGATGAAACGTTCGGATCGGCCAACGATAGCGGCTGTGCCGGCGAGGCCGAGGCTGCAAGGACAAGAACAACCGGCGCGATTATCCAAATGCTGATCATGTGATTTCTCCACCGTGGCCTGACATGCGACTGCGGGGCCCGGCCACAGAGTTCCGGCCCCGCATGGCCTCATCCTCCGCTTAATTGGATGCGATCGGCGTGCCGATCTCGGTACCAATGACCTCGCCGGATATCACCAGTTCCACACGCCGGTTCTGTTGCCGGCCCGCCGCGGTGTCATTGGAAGCCACCGGATCGGCTTTGCCGAAGCCCTTCGTCGTGACCGCGCTCTCCGCCATGCCTTCGTGTGTCAGGTAGTCGCGCACAGCCGTTCCGCGGTCTTCGGAAAGCTGCTGATTGTACGCATCGCCACCGACGCTGTCCGTGTAACCTTCCACATCCAGCCTCAGACCGGGGTGCCCGGAGACGATGCCCGCCACCTTCGCCAGCTTCTCGCGGGCGATCGGCCGCAACGAATGCTTGCCGGTGTCGAAAAGAACATCCGACATGTTTACGATCAGGCCACGCGCGGTGTCGCGAGTTTGCAGAATGGCGTTGAACTGCAACAACAACTGCGAGCGCAAATCCGCCTTTTCTTTCGTCGCCCGATCCAGTTCGGCCTGGGCGCTGGCCCGTTGCTCGTCGTTCTCGTGTTTGAGACGGTCGGCTTCGCTCTGCGCGGAAGCCAACTGTGCGTCGTTTTCCTTCTTCAGCCGGTCCGCCTCGTTCTGCGCGGCCAAAGTTTTGGCGTCGTTTTCGGCTTTCAGACGATCGGCTTCGTTCTGCACGTCGGTCATCTGTGCCGCGTTAGCGTTCTTCAGGCGATCGGCTTCAACCTGAGCAGCCTGCAACTTCGCATCGTTTTCGAGTTTCAGACGATCCGCTTCAGACTGCGCGGCAACCTGTGCCGCCGCTGCGTCCTGAGTAGCGCGCGCGGCGTCGGCTTGTGCCGCGGCTTGTCCGCTCGCGGCGAGCGCTTCTCGATTCGCCCCAGCCTGGCGTTCGTTGGCCAGTTGCTCCTCGGCGATCTTCTTCACCGTGATGATGCGCGCGTCTTCCGCCATCTGGACGGCTTCACGCGCCACCGTGCCGATGGGCTTCTTTCCCGCTCTGCCCTGCAGATAGCCTTCGGCGTTGGTCAGGCCATCCACAGCCTTCTGGAAAGTGTCGGGAGCGTACGTCGCGGCGCCGGTCCAGCGTGCAATCCGGACGGCATTACGAGCTTCGTAGAGCTCGATCGGCACCCTCGAATCCAATGGCAGTGGTCTGATCTCCGCCGGGTTCACGTTTAGCGTATACTGGCCGCGCTGCAGGAGTTCGTACTTCGCGTCAATCTGTTCAATCGTCCCAACCGTTTCCTTGTTGATGAAGTTTTCCATCACCACAACATCGCTGGGCTGGGTCACCGCGAAATAGGGCTCGGCGGTAATAATCAAGCCGAACGATTGCAACTCCGTCGTGGCGTCCAGCTTGCTGTTGTCCCCGTTCAGGAGCACTTCGCCGACGTTGGTGGCGCGGCCCTCCGGGGTGATGGCCCACATCACGTAAGTCAGGTACTCGGGGCCGAACGTAGTGGCGGGTTGCAGGCGTTCCATGCGCGCGTCGATCTTGATCACGCCCTGTTTGCTCTCCACCTTAGCTTCGCCGCGCGCATCGGGCAGGAGTTCCGTTCCGCGAAAATCGATGTGCGTCGATCCGCTGCGGTGATTGTAGTTGATTGCCGTTGTTGTCCGGGCTACCACGGTGACACGGTAGATCGGCATGGAGCCGGGATCCGGCCGCGCCGTAACATCGGCTGACTGCATCGGGTTTGGAGCCTGCGACGATTGCGCCGCCAGGGCTCCGCATACTATCAGGAACGTGCTGATGATCTTCATTTTGTCCTTGACTTTTCTTCCCAATTAACGACCGGCGCCCGGCAAAAATGCGGAGGCCAAACCGGCCGTCATCGCTTCGTCTGTCGAGGGAACTCGTTGCGACGGCTATGCTAGTGCACGGCTGGCTCCATCGCGGGACCCGCATGCCAACGACCGCGCGGCAACCATGCAGGCAAAGGGTGTTGTGCGAGGAGTTCGATAAATGTGCCGGATCTGCCGGCACTCACAAAACATCGGGCGGATCGTCTCTAAGTGCACGTTCTGCAACAAAAGGTGCACGTATGGCGCGGGGCGAGCCCGGTGGCGCTATTCCGACGCGGCCAGGCGATTCAGATTCAATTCCTGGGATTCGTATGGCCGGTGACCGAACCCCTTCACGGCGGCAGACTCGCGGGACGCCGCTGTACCGCGCCTTCGCGCCATTTCAAAGGAGTGCATGTACCGCCCCGCGGTATTGCTCCACACCATTTGGCGCCCCAGCTTGTAGGCGTTATTGCTCATGGCCTCCCGGCGCGTTTCATCGCCCAGCAGCCCACTCACTTCGCGGCCAATCGCCTTCGGGTCCGCGAACGGCACCAGCACGCCACGCCGATCTCTCAACAATTCGGTGGCATGCCAATACGGCGTTGAGATCACCGGCTTGCCTGCGCCAAAAGCATACGCTAATGTCCCCGAAGTGATCTGCGCTTCGTCCAGATAAGGAGTAACGTACAGATCTGCCGCGCCAATGAACTCGGTCAGTTCCCGCAACTTCACAAAACGGTTGTGGAAGATGACATTGTTCTCGAGTTTGTTCTTCCTGACGATGGCTTCGAGGCCGGTGCGGTAGGCTTCGCCTCGCGTGCGCAATTCGTTGGGGTGCGTGGCGCCCAGCACGATATAGACGACGTCGGGAAATTCCGTCACGATGTCCGGCAGAGCATTCAGCACGTGCTCAATCCCTTTGTTCGGCGACAGCAGCCCGAACGTCAGCAGCACTCTCTTTCCCGCAATGCCAAACTGGTTCTTGTAGTAATCGGGGGCGATAAACGGCACGTCGGGAATACCGTGCGGGATGAGATCTATCTTCGCCGGCGGGGCGTGATATACATCCTGCAGGATTGCTCGTCCGCGCTCCGTCATCACCACCAGCCGGGCTGAATGGGCGATCAGCTTCTGCATCACGCGATACTGTTCGGGGTTCGGCGCGTTAAGAACGGTGTGGAGCGTGGTAACAACCGGCGGTTTCAGGTCCCGCAGCAGCGCCAACAAGTGGCTGCCGGCCGGCCCTCCATAGATCCCGAACTCGTGCTGGAGCGAGACAACGTCCACGCCGCTGGTGTTCAGGAAGCCGGCTGCGCAACCGTAGGATTCCGGATCCTGCTCCTCAATCTCGAATCGAACGGCGTCCGGATAGGGGTAGCACCCCCCGGGGTCATTCACCGGCACCGCAAAGCACCGGCTTTGGGGATGGCGCGCCGCCACCGCCCCCAGCAGGTCCGACGTGAACGTAGCGATACCGCATTTGCGCGGCAGGTAGTTCCCAAGAAAAGCGATGGTTTCAATACCGGAAGCTGTTTTCATCACCTGGACCGCCTTCTTCCTTTACTGTTACTGTGTCGCCGCGCTCAGGAGCGGCTCATAGAACGGTGATGGCCGGACGAGGAGACCGGCGCAGAGCCGCGCCTTCCACTATTTCCGTCCACACCGCTCACTCACGCGGCGTCGACGAGGTCTTCGCTGAGAACCTCTGTAGTGTTCTGCCCATCCCTGTCGGCGGCGTCCTGACAGCGGATGCAATGTGTCGCCCACGGTACGGCCGCGAGGCGTTTCGGACTGATCCCCGATTCGCACTCCATGCAGGTTCCAAAGCTGCCCTCATGAATCCGCCGCAAGGCGGCTTTCACGCTGCGCAGCAGGATGGAATCGCGATCCACGTTTCGAATAGCCAGATCCCGCTCGGATGCATACTGAATCTCATCCATCTGATCCGCGCTCTTCTCGATGGCGATTCCGTCCCGCGTTCGCAACGCCTGAACGAGTTCAGCTTCTTTTCGCCTGAGAATCTCCCGGAACCCGGTCATATCGCCAATTGCCATCTGCACACCCCTTCGCCCATACGGGCCGCCCTTGGTCGTTTGCACGGGATGGTCCAAAAGGAGAGTGCCTGCTGCCTCAACGCTGAAGGCTCTGAGCCTGACTGCCATCAGCGCGAATGTGCCGGTCCGGAGATGCAAGACCTGCATATGTAGTGCGCAATCTGCCACGACGTAAAAGCGCCAATTCCCGAATAATCGCCGTGGCGGTGCAACGGATGGCGCCGGAACTGCATCCAGTAGGGCATGAGCAGGCAAGACGGTAAGCCGGTCCGAACTTATGGCAGCACTCCGGCCGGAGACGAGGGCGGGACGGGTTCGGCCGGCCAGTCGGGCGACACCCAGGGATTGTCCAACGTCGCGGAGGCGAGCTCAGAGAGCGTCGAAGAACTCGCGGAAGAGGGGCAGGCCTTCGAGGCCGAGGTGATCGCAGGCGTTGAAGACGCGCCCGACCCGGATGTGGCGGAAGTTCACACGAGGCAAGTCCCCGAGGACGATGTGCCCTCCGAATACCTGGACCCGGATTAGGTTTAGCCTGGATCGCGCGCCCCGGACTAAATACTCAAGGCTGAATACTCACGATCTGTCCGGACCTCGTGTGGGCTTCCTTTGCCAGCTTGTAAGCCTGGTCCGCGTACTCCAGCGCCCGTTCCGCATGCCAGATCGCCGGCGCGAAATCCCCTTTTTCGTTATGCTCCGCGGCCGTGCGATGCTCCTCCGCCGCAAGCTCGTGCAACTCAGCGGCTCTCCGGTG
>JBEKFB010000099.1:0-12717 GCA_050013535.1 Bryobacteraceae bacterium
AAAGACGATCTGTCCGAAGGCCAGCGCCAGCGCCGGGCCGAGAGGATAAATGGAGCTGTAGCTGGGCTGCTGTAAGACGAAGTTGGTCTCGAAGAACCGGTTCAGCGCGTGCGTCGGGTTGGCCAACCGGAAATGCGCGAGGGTGTCGCCCAACAACAGATAGCTGTAATCGTCCGCGCCTTGCGCCGTGGGGACCGGATGCGGCGCCAGTAACGCCAGCCGCAGCACGATGGTCAGGCCTCCGAGAAACAGCATGCACCAACCAGTGGTCCCTGCGAGCTTCTTCGCCACCGGCTCGATGCGCTCCCGCGCCAGCACGAACACGAGCAGCAACGCCGCCAGCGCCAGTTCGATAAAATCCGCCGCGCCGAAGCCGATGGGATTATGCAGCGGCAGGAAGGAACGGAAGAGGTCAAAGAGGTACATTATTTCCCGAACCACCGCAGTGGCGCTTCCGTCAGCCAGGGCAGGTACGTGATCAGCAGCACGCTCACGAACAGGACGCAAAGGAACGGCAATGTCGCCCACATCAGATACACCATGGATTTCTTGAACCGGTACGCAGCGAGGAACAGATTGATGCCCACCGGCGGGTGCAAGTAGCCCAGCTCTAGGTTGGCGATGAAGATGATGCCCATCTGCACCGGATGAATGCCGTACACGACGGCCAGCGGCTTGAGCAACGGCACCACAACCAGGATCGCCGCGAACACATCCATCAACGCGCCCACCACCAGCAGCGCGATGTTCAGCGCGAAGAGGAACAGAATCTTCGAATGGATATTACTCTGCACCCAGTCGATGATGCGCGCTGGGATTTCGGCATCGACAAGATAGTTAGTGAACCCCAGCGCCACGCCCATAATCAGCAGGACGCCGCCCACGATGGTGGCGCATTCGACGAAGACTTTGTCGTAATCGCGAATCAGTTTCAGGTCGCGATAAACGAACGCCTCCACCACCAGCGCGCAAAATGCCGTGAGCGCCGCCGCCTCGGTGAGCGTGCCGAACCCTCCGAAGATGCCGACAATCATGATGGCCGGAATCAGCAGTTCCCACTTCGCTTCCCATAAGGCAGCCACCGCTTCGCGTGGCGAGAACGGCTCACGCACGGCATCGCACTGCAGGCCTTTTCGAATGCCCAGCGCGGCCACCAGCGACACCATCAACAGCAGAGGCAGCATGCCGCCGATGAACAGCTGATCGATCGGCGTCTGCGAATACACGCAATACAGAATGGTTGGCACGCTGGTGGGGAACAGCAGGCCCAGCGACCCGGAAGATGTCAGCAGTCCGATGGAGAACTTCTCGGGGTAGCGCGTCTTGATCAGCACCGGCACCAGCAATCCGCCGATGGAGAGAATGGTCAGGCCCGATCCTGCCCACGTGAACATCGTGCAAATCAGTACCGTCACCAGCGCCAACCCGCCGGGCATCCACGAAAACAGCGCCGTAAAGACGCGCAACAGCCGCTTCGTTGCCCCGCCCTGCACCATGAAATAGCCGGCCAGTGTGAATAACGGAATGGAGGGCAGCAGCGGCGACGCCACCAGCCGGTACATCTCCACCGGCACCGAGGCCACGGGCATGGCACTGTTCCAGAACAACAGCAGAGCGAACCCGCCGAATACCGCGAATATCGGTAGCCCCAGGAGCGCGGCCGCGAACATCACGCCAATGCCCAGCCAGAACACCTGCGGTTGCCCGGCCGGAATCCAATAGCCAAGAGCTACCGGCGCCAACAGACCCAGCATTGCGATTGCTCGCGAGCGCCACCCCCCGGCCATCCAGATCGCGCGCAACGCGATTGCGCCGAACCCCACCGGCATGATCAGGATGAACCACCATCGCGGCAGACCCGGCAACAGCATGCCACTCGCGTGGCGTTCGCTCTGCACAAAGGTCCAGCTCGCCGACGCCAGCGCGGATGAAACCGCCGCCAGCATGAATGCGCTGAACACCGCCACGTGCGGACGAATGCGCTCAGGTAAGAACGTACTCGATGAAAGCGCCAGAAGCCGACCCGTGCGCGACGCCAGCGCCGCGCCCAGAAGCCCAACCCATAGCGTGAGCTGCTGAACGAACATTGGCGAGGCGGGGATACCAGGCAGATGGAGAATCCTCGTGACCATCTCCGAAACCGGCAACAACATCATCAGCGATAGCGCGATTACGGAAAGGCTGTCTTCGACGACGATGGGCCAGGTACGGTGGCCCGCCTCGGCGGACTGGAGTTCAGGCGTCACCGAGTGGTGGCTTGCGCCCTGGCCTTTGGCGGCGGCTTCGCGCCGGAATGCGCGGCCTGGTATTCGGCACAGGAACGCTTCACCTGGTCGAAGAGCGGCGCGGGCATCCCGCCGCCCCGCAACGCCGGCCACAGCTTCTGCTGAATGAGCGTTCGCCACTGCTCCACCGCGGCAGGATCGGCGTGCACAACGTTGAGCCCCATCGTCCGCATCAGGGCGATGGAGCTGTCTTCCAGCCTGCGAATCTCCTGACGAATCTCCGCGCCGGAATCTCTGGCAATGGCCAGCAACTGCGGCCGTAACGATGCGGGAATCTGCTCCCACGTGTCCTTCGCGACCAGCGTGGCGCCCGAAAGCGGCGCGAATCTTATGTCAAGCATGTTTCGCGCGCCCCCGAACCACTGGCTGCCCAGCGCCACCATCGGCGGCGCCTGAAACGTGTCGATGAGGCCTGTCTGCAAGCCGGTAAGTATGTCCGTCGCCGCGAGAGACACCGGCTGAAAACCGTTGCGCTTGAACAGCTCGAAGCTGGCTGCGTCACCCTGCAGCACGCAGATCTTCATGTCGCGGAACTGGTCGGGCGTGGTGGCCGGATGCTTCGAAAAGAAGTGGATCCATCCCGTGTCGGCCCAGTCCAGCACGATGAAGCCGCGATCGGCGAGACCTTTTTCAAGCTGCGGCCCAATTCGATCGCGCACGAAATCGAGCTCGTCCCACGAGTCGTACATCATGGGAATCTGCAGCGCGGCGGATGCGGCGTCGATCCCGCTCAGGCCCGCGCCGGAAATGGCCACGGCCTGCAACGACTTGATGCGCATCTTCTGCACCATTTCGGGTTCGTCGCCCTGCTCGCCGCCGGGATAAACCTTCAACTCCACCTTGCCGCCCGAGGCTTTTTTCCACTTCTCGCCCATGTCGAGAATCAATTGGTGCCAGCGTGAATTGCGCGGCGCGAGCGTGCCTAAACGAATGACAATGGTTTGCGCAGACGCCGCGGACGCGAGCGTGAGGAGTGCAATCGCGATGCGTAACATGAAGACTTCCACATCTTAATACGCTCACGAAGGGATGTCGGGTCCGGCGAGTTGAGTGACCGGCAACCTGCTAAGCCGCGGAAGTAATTTCAACTTCACGGGCGACGCTGACCGGCTCGGGAATCCGTTCTCCGAATTCGCGCAAGGTACGCAGATGGCCGGAAATCGCTTCACGAATGTTCTCTTCCGTTTCTTCCAGCGTTTTTCCGGTAGTGACGCAGCCCGGCAGGTCTGGAACATACGCCGCCCAATTCGACTCTGCCTTCTCGAAGATAACGGCATACGCGTGCTTCATTGTTTCGCCTCCAGATCAGCGGCTCCTAAAATCGACTTCAAGGTACCCTTCGGCAACTCATCACCGGGCCGCCCCGGAATAGTTACAACGTTCGCCTTCGATCTGTGCTTGAAGTGCCGATGGCTTCCCGTCGTCCGAACATGCCGCCAACCGTCTGCTTCCACAAGACGGATCACATCCCGAACCTTCACCTGGATAACATTCTCTCACCACTGCCCGGTGAACGGATCTGCGCCAATGGTCCCCACCAGCTCTTCGCGGTAAGCGTCCGCGCTCACGCGGACCAGTTGCTCATGAGCCAACGCGAGCCGCGCCTGCAGATCGATGGCGTCTGCTCCCGCCGACGAACGAAACGCCTCGAGGCTGTCAACGTGCCGCAGCCACAGCGCAACATCGCGCTCCTGCTTCACACGCAGCCGTTGAGCGTACCATGCGCTTTCGATCAGCGCATGACGCGTGAACATCGCACGCACGTCGGGGTGATCTACCCCCTTCCCTTCCCACGATCCGTGCGCCATGATGCACAGCAGCGCCCGCAGCGGCGGACACGCGCCCTCGATGCTGCCGTCCTCGAAATAATTAAGCGCCACCCGTTTTTGCGCTTCGGCGATGGCTTCCACGCCGGAGACATAGGCTTCCAGATCCTGCTTTTCCGGCCGCAGGATCTCCTCGGTAAAAATAGTGTCGGGTGTTTCGAAGATCCGGCCGAGGAACCGGTCGGCAAAAATCGACGTAATGCGATAACCGAGCCGGCTGGCCGGCACCATGTGCCCGTGATGTTCGAAATCCTCAAGCTTTTCCAGGTACCCGCCCTCAATCAGGAATCGCGGGTCGCGCTCTTCAACACGAATGCGGCACCACAACTCCGGCACCAGCATGCTGATGTCGTGATCCACGCGATAGCGCGGGCCCGCATAACCGGCGGCGGTGGTGAATCCCGCGTACTCGGTGAGAATGAATGCCACCAGCGCGTTGTTCAGATCGACAACCGGTGACAGAGCGTTGAACGGCCCCTTGGTCAGCGCGCCTTCACTGCCGAAGCCTGTGGTCGATGGCGACTTGCCCGTCAGGCTGCACACAAAATCCATGAACAACTCAGGCAGTTCCTGATAGTGAATAGGATTGTAGACGGCGAGCGGGGGAAGTCCGATGGCGGGATCGGCGGGATTGCCTCTGCGCCCGGCCAGCACTGCATTCACCGGGAAGTGCAGCGGCTGATCGGATGGCACCTCGCGGTCCAGCCGCGCGCATACCTCGGCCAGATACGTTTCCCGCGCATTGACGCGATCGGGCCGCTGCTGCAGGTAGCGGGGGTTTTTCGAGGGCGCGCCATTCACCATGCGCGGGCGGTCCGAAGAGACCACATATCCGCCGCCATTCTTCGCGAACTGTTCGATCAGGTCTTTCATGGGCGCGGTGAACCGGTCGAAGTCCACCACACGCTCCACCATCGCCCTCGCTTGTTCCGTCGACAGCGGCTCGAAATTCGAAATAAACGTCCCCGGCGTAGCGAGGTCCGCTTCCGCCTGCGCGTCGAAACCGCGGTGAATGGCGTCGTCCGGCCGCTGGAACAGGTACGCTTCGCAATTCTCCACCAGCCTGGCGCTGCGGTTCGGATACTTGGTGTCGAAATCGCTGAGCAACTGCCGCGGAACCACCACCGACGCCGTGATGTCGTCCTCCACCTGCACCTTGTCGGCAGGATGAAAATCCGGCCGCAACTTATAAATGCGCCATGACCCCTGCGCATCGAAACCGACGCGCAGATAATTGCCAACCAATTTCTGGTTATCGTACTTTAATTCGTGGCCAACGAAGCCGTTAATCCGATCCACCGTGAAGTGTCCGCGCCAGTCCTCGCCCCAGTCCGGCCGGTAATATCGCTTCACCGCGAACACAAGTTGCCGGATCGTCTGCGGCAAGTGATGCAGCCACTCGTTGTACTCCTCCGTGTAATCCGGCGACGCGGTGAACAGCTTGATCACCGATCCCAGCGACCGCCCCGGGCTCAATATAGGCCGGCGAGCCCGCGCCTCCTCCTGCGGATACCGGCAGATCGCAGAGAAATCCCTCTTCAGGATTTCCGCCACCTGATCCAGATCGTTAACGTAATCGCGAACAAACACCGGGCCGGTCAGCAGCACGCTGGAAATCGATTTGGAGATCTCCGATTTGCCTCCGCCGGAGACCGTACACGGTTTATGGCAGAGCGTGCCATGCGCCACCGATCCCACCAGCCTCCACGCCGACCCGCCGAGCTGCTTCTCCAGACGCACCCTGTAGCCCGAAGGCAGAACGTAGATCTCATCCGGAAGAAGAGTTAACTGCTGTGGCTTGCCTTCATGAGTCCAGCGAACGGCTCCATCCCGAACGTTGAACTCGGCCGTGCCGGGAACATAGAAGACGGTGGGATACTTGCGATCGACAGCGTAACCTTCCGGCTTCGCTTCCACGCGGTCTCCCAGCAGCCGGGTCACGTTCTCAAACGGCGCTTTCCTGATGGACGGCCGGTCCGCTCGAAAATCCTGCCCAAGGATATAGGCCGGATAGGCGATGGCCCCGCCGGCGTGCTCCTCTTCGCAAAGGCCATACAGGTTGGCCGCGAAGCTAATCTGTGTCTTGACCTCTTTCTTGCAGTAGCCGTAATAGTTGTCGGCAATGATGGTGACCATCACCCCGCGCCGATCGCGGCAGGCGATCTTGAATGCCCGGCCATCGTTGTAGAGTTCCCTTTCATCGCGCCAGCACATGCCTTCGCGCCGTTGCCGTTCGGTGGCCTCATCGTAGTGAGGCAGGCCGACTGCAGCCTTGGTCATACCCACAATCTGCGGAGCGAGTATTACGCAGCCGCTATGACCGGTCCAGTGCGCTACGTCCAGGGCGGCATCGTTTTCCGGCAGATACGGGTCTCCGCCGTTGCCAAAAATCATCTCGATAAAATCGAGGTTGCTCACCAGGCTGCCCGGCGCAAAGAAGCGGATTTCCATGGTCTTCCGGGGATCGCGTCCGGTTGACGGGCACACCACCGGCCGAAGCAGGAGTGAGACGAACAGGCGGGCCTGGTCCTTCTGGTCGGCCGTAAAGGGCAGGGCCGAAATGTCATCCGGCGGACGCAACGCGGCAGTAAGAAAGCTGGCGAAGGCCTGACGCGGTACCGCAGTCTTGTCCGCCGGTACTGGCAGACCGTCCTCCACGATATGGAAAAGCCCCTGGGTGGTCCGGCGGTCGCTTTTCGGATTGTGCAGAACACCCTGTGCCAGGCGGAACGAATCGAGCAACGGCGAGTGGAAACTCGATGCCGTTGGCGGCAGCGACATGACGCGAGCCAGCCGCGGCCGGTCCAGAACGAAAGAGGAAGACGGCAGACGGGGAGCGCCGTCCGGGCATACATCATGCAGATAGCTGTCAAGGAATTCCTGAATGCGCGTGTCCGCGGGGCACAGGCGGTTCCCCAGCAACTGATCTTTCTGATGATAGTTGCGCAGCAGCGGCCCGGCGATATCCAATGCGTGCAGATCCGCGGTGCTGCGGCTGTATGGCTGCCCGAGCGCCACCAGCTTGAGATTGATATAGCGAACCAGTTCGTCGCCCTGCTCGGCAGACAGCGTACTCGCCACCTGTCCCTTGCTGTTGTCCACAAGACCCATTTAGCCGTTGTAGCACGTGAGTAACGTGCATACCTCCGTTAGCCAGCGAACATTTCCGTCCGCCTCTGTATGATCGACCGAAAAATGCCGATAGTACCTGTGACGGCATAGTTTGCCGCCGGAGCCTGCTTGCTCAACGCGATCTTATTCTCGATGGACCCCGCTCTCGCAGCGCTCGTCCGCGGCATCGCCGATCAATCGATCGAATTCAACATAGAACGGCTGGTGGATTCACAGCCCACCGGATTCGAGATTTCCAGAACCCTAGGCACCACCAATCCCGACGTCATCCTGCTCGAAGTGGCCGATACCGGTCGCGATATCGTCTACGCCGAAGCCATCCATACCGCCGCGGCGAAGCTGCCCATCGTTGCCCTCACTGACATGGATATCGGCAGCGAAGTGGAAGCTCATCCGGCGTGCGGCATCACCGGAACGCTGCGCTGGCCATTTACGGTGGCTGACTTCGAGAATACTCTGCAGCGCGTCGTTCGAGGAGCAGCGGAGGCTCATCACCCGAACCTCATTGCCTTCCTTCCCGGGAAAGCTGGAAGCGGCGCCAGCACCACCGTAATGAACACGGCCGACATGCTGGCCAGTCACTTGAAAAAACACGTGCTGGTCATCGAAGCCGACCTGCACTCGGGCCTCTTCGCTACCATTCTTGGCACCAGACCCACTCGCTGTATCCGTCAGGCGCTGCACCGCGCGCGAACCATGGAATTGGCGGACTGGGAACAATGCCTGGTTCGATCGAACGAGGTAGACTACGTGGTCACCAATACAGCCGCGAAGGAGCCAATTCCAACGTGGTCCGACTATTTCCAGTTACTGCGCTTCGTCCTTCCCCGCTACGACCTGGTGCTGGTGGACTTGCCGGAGGTGGTCAACTCGGCCACAGCGGAAGTGGTTCGCACCGCCCGCGCCGTATATCTGGTGACAACTCCCGAACTTCCGTCCCTCGCCCTTGCCCAGCAGCGTTTTCACGAACTGGCCGAGTGGGGCGTCGAGCAAGCGCGCCAGTTTGCCGTCCTGAATCGCTGGCACAAATACGACCCCACGGCCGCCGACGTGGCGGAGATCCTAAACCACCCGGTGGCAGCCGTCGTCGGGAACGATTATCACGCAGTACAGCGCGTCATCACAAAATCCAAACTCCTCGGCGTTGACAATGACGTGGGCGCCGCTTTCCTCGACCTCGCCTACGTTCTCACCGGCGAACCCAATCCCCACGCGAACAAGGCGAAAGCCAGCCGGCTGCGCCTGTTCCGCGCCTCATAGCGAAGGTACCTCGCGCGTCGGCTCCTGCTAAACGCCAGCCTGCTTCTGCGCCAACGGTCCAATCACCGGCAGCACCAGCGGATTGTTGTTGTACGCCCTGACCATCAGGAAGATCCAGAGCCCGAATCCACCGAGCCCCACCACCACCCAAACCAATATGCTGAACAAACTCAGGATCATATGCAGGCCGAACGGCAGGATTGCAGCAAAGATTAGCTGCAGAATGGTCATCGCGATCCAGAAGACGATCCACGTCAAGTGAAAGAAGATCGACTGAAACGCGTGGAACCGTACCCTCGGATTCTTGCTGTAAGGCTCCAGCACCAGAAACAGAATCCCCGTAATGAGGCCCACGAGGTAGCAAAGGGCCCCCGCAACGTTTTCCTGCAAACCGGACGCCGCCGGCGCGGGAACATATCCAGGACCCGGCTGGGGAGCGTACCCCGGATTCGCTCCGGCTCCGGGCGCGGCCGCGATCGGCGCCCCGCATCTCGGACAGAAATTGCCTGGCGCTTCGGCACCGCAACTCGCACAGAAAGCCATCCTTGTGTCTTGCCTCCGTTCCGTAACTGTAGCTGAATACAGGGTCCGGTTCAAGTGGAATGTTACCTGACCGTCACCCGAATCTCACCTTTGCCCCAGGTGGTCTGCCGCCCCACGCCGGTAAACGCGGCGGCCTCAAGCCAGGGAACGAACTCGGTGAGGGGCCCTTCGTACTCGGCGGAGCCAATGAAACCGCCAATTGCGTGGCGCTGGCCGGTGCGGGAACTGTGGCGCGCGGCATCGCGAAAGCGCATATCGTTCGCTGTCATTTTGACGAGTGACGCCTGTTCAGCCATAGCGCGAAAGTCGATCTTCATGGGTCCGCCGCCATACAGTGCCTGCAGAGTGCAGATGCGGTCACGCACGCGGGCAATAAGGATCGGGAACGTTGGTTCCGGAGCGACAGCTTCGCCCGCCTTCAGCTCGGTTGGGGTTAGGAACTCAACGGTAATGGTATCGACGGCCCGGGACCTCGGCGCCAAAGACAGAACCACTGATTCGGCGGCATGGCCACACAACTCCATTCGACCAGCCTTGACCGCCATCTGTTCAAACGCGGCGGAAATGGTCGCTATCACCGAACGCTGCATGTCAAACACGTGCACGTCGAAATGGAAGCACTCACCTGCGTCGAATGTGGCGCCATCCAGATGACTCGACCGAAAGACGAACGGCCGTGGCAAATCGGCGAGACCGCTGGGGTGCCGGGCCGCCGCCGCAGGCGCGAAGATCCGCCTGAACTCTTCGTCAGTCGCGGTTTCGCGCAACGCATACCCGAACGCGCCACGCAGCACATTCGCCGCCGTCGTCCCGAAATGCAGGCGATCGATAGCGCGAAACGAAAAGCGCAGCCGGCAGAGCGAGAAGCTGTCGTTCACGACGCTGCCATTATACGAGCGTTCGGTTTATGCCGGCCCGTTTATGCTGGATGAAGTGGCGCTGGAAAGCCTCATCCTGTTCGAGACTCCGGAGCAGATCTTCGTCCGCGTGTTTCGAGAGCTCAAGCCGCGCACGGCGCCGCCCGCGGTTTCGGTGGAGTTTTGCGCATTCGCCAACGCCAACAGCTTCATCCGTCTGGACGATGGCCGCCTGCAGGCGCGCATCACCGATGTCCTGGAAGGAGCACCCGCACTGATTATTGAATCGCTGGCCCATATTCTGCTGGGCAAGCTTTATCGCAAGGACACGCCGCGCACCTACAACGAACGCTACCGCCGGTACCTGAACCGCAAGGACATGCGGCGCACTCTGCATCTGGTTCGGCAGACGCGCGGGCGGAAACGAATCCTGCCGCCGCAGGGCCGCGTCTACGATCTCGACCGCATCTTCGAAGACCTGAACTTCCGCTATTTCCACGGATTGATGGCGCAGCCCGCGCTCGGTTGGGGAATTCGCGCTTCGCGCACCACGCTGGGCCATTACGACGCCTCGCACAACGCCATCGTGCTCAGCACCATTCTGGACCGCGAGAAAGTGCCGGCGCTTGCCGTCGAGTACGTGCTGTTCCACGAGATGCTGCATCTTCGCTTTCCGGTGGATCACCGTGGCGCCCGCCGGTGCGTCCACACGCCCGAGTTCAAGGAAGCCGAGAAGCAGTTCGAAGGCTACCAGCGGGCAAGAGAGATGCTGAAGCGCCTGTAGGTGCCTGCAGCGTCTGAATGGTGCCAGGATAGAAGCATGGTGGTTCACAACGAAGCCGAGTCGCGGTTTGAGCTGAAGCTTGGGAGTGAAATCGCCGTTCTCGAGTACCGCCGCACCGCCGATTCCATGTTCTTCACCCACACCGGCGTTCCACCGGAATTCGAGGGCCAAGGCTACGGAACGCAACTGGCACAGGCAGGTCTTGATTATGCACGGGACGCGGGGCTGAAGATCGTACCGCACTGCGGCTTCATCGCAAAGTTCATTCGTCGCAACCCGGAATACCTGAATAACGTCCCCGAACCGTATCGCGGCGCCTCTCCTTCGTGCCAGTTCAGGCAGTCGTGAACAGCGCTAAAGCCTCAATGCGGTACAATCGCCCCTAAGGGCGCCAAGGGAAGATTCCCGCAGACTCCGGACGGCCTTGCGTTGCAGCGCCAGGCATCGGCGTCCCAAATCATGCCCATTGCCGAATCTCCCATTGTCAGGTCAAGAGCCGCTGAGTTCCGTGAAAAGCTCAGGGACCACGTCTTCGTGGCCGACGGGGCCATGGGCACGGTCCTGTATTCGAAGGGCATCTTCATCAACCGCAGCTACGACGAACTGAACTTGTCGTCACCCGCGGTGGTGAAGGAAGTCCACGAAGAATACGCTCGCGCCGGCGCGGAGATCCTCGAGACGAACACGTTCGGAGCGAATCGCGTGCGGCTCGGCGCTTTCGGTCTTGCCGAGAAGCTCAAAGATATCAACCACGCGGGAGTGCGGCTGGCACGCGAGGCCGCCCAGAGCGGCACATTCATCGCGGGCGCCATGGGTCCGCTGGGAGTGCGCATCGAGCCACTGGGACCAACCTCCTTCGCAGAAGCTCGCGCCATCTTCCGCGAACAGGCTGACGCGCTGGTGGAAGCCGGCGTGGACCTGCTGATCCTTGAAACCTTCTACGATCTGAACGAAGCGCGTGAAGCGATTTATGCCGCGCGCGAAGCCGCCGGTCCGGAGATGGTGATCGTCGCGCACGTCACGATCGACGATACCGGTAATCTGCGCGATGGCGCCGCCCCCGAAACCTTCACGCCCAAACTGGATGAATGGCCCGTCGACGTCATTGGCCTCAATTGCTCCACTGGTCCAAAAATCACATTCGAGACCATCGAGCGGATGAGCCGCCTCACCAGCAAGCCGCTCAGCGCCATGCCGAATGCAGGTCTTCCCGTCACTGTAGACGGACGCAACATGTATCTCTGCTCGCCCGAGTACATGGCTCAGTACGCGCGGCGTTTCCTGTGGGCGGGCGTGCGGATTGTCGGAGGATGCTGCGGCACCACCGCGGAGCACATTAAAGCGATTCGCTCGGAAGTGAGGTCGCTGCAACCCTTGCAACCCGGTCTGACCGCTACGGTGGAGACTACAGAGGCCGTCGGTCAGGCGCTTGCCGCTGCGCCGCTCGCTGGCAAGAGCAAACTGGGAGCAAAGCTCGCCGCCGGAAAATTCGTCTCCTTTGTGGAGATTCTTCCGCCACGTGGAGTGGACGCCAGCAAAGAAGTCGCCGGCGCGAAGCTCTGTGCGGCTCACGGCATCGATTGCATCAACGTTCCCGACGGACCTCGCGCCAGCGCCCGCATGAGCGCCCAGGTGACGTGCCAGATTTTTCAGGAGCATGCGGGAATCGAGGCCGTGCTCCATTTCTGCTGCCGCGACCGCAACATTCTGGGCATTCAGTCGGAGTTGTTGGGTGCGCATGCCATGGGCGTGCGCAACCTGATCTGCATCACCGGGGACCCGCCGCGCATGGGCACCTATCCCGACGCCACCGCGGTGTTCGACGTTGACGCCATCGGCCTTACCAATATCGTGAACAACCTGAACCACGGGCTGGATATCGGCGGCAACCCCATGGGATCGCAGACGGCGCTCGCGCTTGGCGTGGGCGCAAATCCCGGCGCCGTGAACCTCGATCAGGAGATTCGCCGCTTCGAGTGGAAGGTGCAGGCGGGAGCCGAATATGCGGTCACTCAGCCGGTGTTCGACCT
>JBEKFB010000100.1:0-15543 GCA_050013535.1 Bryobacteraceae bacterium
GATCGCTGGAGCGAGGAAGTGGACCCTTCGGTTCCGCGCTACTAACCGAAACAGTTCCGGGCGAATCCGTTCCGCCAATCCCGCGGCGCTCTTGGCGAATATTCCACCAGGATCTATCGATTCGGCGGGATGCACCCTATGATGGTGACAGGTACTTATTTCCATGGGGTCGTTTGGGCGCCGCGCGGCGCTCGTGGTCACGCTGCTTACCGCGTTGGCGTCCCGGGCTCAGGTCATCGACTTCGAATCCGGCGGCTTGCATTATCGAACTCTGACGCGCAATGGCCTCACCATCATGTTCGCCAGCCTTCCTTCCCGCATCCGCGCCTATGCGGTGATGCAGGTCGCCGTATCCAATGGCTCTGAGATCTCCTGGAACGTAAAGCCGGAGGATTTCACCTTTCACGCCGCCGATGGCATTGCTATCCAGGCAGTTCCGGCGACGGAAGTTGTGGACTCCCTGATGGTCAAGGCTTCCCGCAAAGACGTGATTCACCTGGTCAGTCAATACGAGGCAGGAATCTACGGCAACACGAGAATGAAGCTGGCCAACGGGTCCAGAACGCCCTGGCCGAGGTGGCTTCGGCAAAACTGAAAGCGGCGGCGGCGGCATCGGCCATCGCGCTGGTGAGCACACGTCTTCTGCCAGGCGACTCCACCGACGGCGCAGTCTTCTTCCCCAGCAACGGCAAGCCTCTCGGAGCCGGAAAGCTGGTGATCCACGCGGCTGCGGAATCGTTCGAATTCAATGTCGACGCCGTACCCTCAAAGTAACAGCGATTGTTATAATCGTTAAGTTGATCGAAATTGCGGACATTCCGGCTGCCGAACTCCTTAGGAAGGTATTCGTTGACTACGGCGGGACTCTTGCCATCGCCACCAGCTTTCAGGACGAGGGCATGGTTCTGGTCGATATGGGTCTGCGGATTTCCCCCGGCGTGCGGGTTCTGACCGTGGATACCGGCCGTTTACCTGCGGCAACACTCGATATGATCGGGATCGTGGAGCGGCGTTACGGCATTCGCATCGAGACCATTCACCCCGATGTCGCTGAGGTCGCGGCCATGACCTCCCGATTCGGACGGGACCTGTTCCGAGAGGATACTGCTTTCCGCCGGCTTTGCTGCGAAGTACGGAAGGTGCGTCCGCTGGAATCCGTGACGGATGTTCGCGCCTGGGCCTTCGGCTTGCGCCGTGAGCAGTCGGAATCCAGACGCGACATAGCGCAGGTGGAGGAAATCGACGGCAAGCTCAGGGTGCATCCCCTCGCCGCGTGGACCAAGAACGAGGTCGCGGCTTATCTGCGTGAGCACAACGTGCCCCGGCATCCGTTGTACGCCGCCGGGTACGCCACCATCGGCTGCGATCCTTGTACGCGAGCGGTGCGCACGGGCGAGGACGAACGCGCCGGTCGCTGGTGGTGGGAGCAGGACGCCGCCAAGGAGTGCGGCATCCACTTCACTCCCGATGGCCAGGCCGAACGCCGCGTCGATGTGCTGCTCCGCGAGGTGCTGGCGGCCCGGTGAGCGCTGATCGCGAGTCGCCCCCAGGGTTCACGTTATGGTTCACCGGCCTGTCGGGCGCCGGCAAGAGCACCATTTCCGAAATCGTTCTTCGGCGATTGCGGGAATCCGGCCGTAAAGTTGAGCTGCTGGATGGCGATGTGGTGCGCACACACCTTTCGAAAGGACTCGGTTTCGGCCGCGAAGATCGCGATACCAACGTTCGCCGCATCGGCTGGGTGTGTGAGGTGCTTTCACGCAACGGTGTCGTTGCAATCGCCGCGGCCATCTCGCCCTATCGAAGTATCCGCGAGGAGATTCGAGCACGCATCCCGAATTTCGTGGAGGTTTTTGTCGACTGTCCGCTCGATGTCGTGGCTTCGCGCGACGTCAAGGGCCTGTACAAGAAAGCGCTGGCGGGCGAGATTCCTCAATTCACCGGCGTCTCCGATCCGTACGAGCCCCCGCTTAATCCCGAGGCCCACGTGGATTCTTCCATTGAGACCCCACAACAAAGCGCGGATCGGATTTGGGCGACACTGGAGAATCTGGGGCTCGTCTGAGAGCCCGCTGCGAAATGATCGATCTGCACTCCCACACCAACGAGTCGGATGGCACCTATACACCGCGGGAGCTGGTGGAAGCCGCCGCAAGCATCGGGATCGAGGCCCTGGGAATCACCGATCACGACACCTTCGCCGGGTACGAACTAGCTGTACCAATCGCACGCGAGCGAGGACTCGATCTGGTTTGTGGCATCGAACTCAGCACCCGGGCGGTTTTCGGCCATGGCCAGAAAACGGTCCATATGCTGGCGTTCTTCCTCGGCGAAGGCGGGCCTTCCTCGGATTTTCGGGCGTGGGTGGCCGAGTTGCTGGCATCGCGGCGCGACCGAAATATCCGGCTGATTCGCAGCCTGAACGAACATGGCGTCGACATCAGCCTGGGCGAAGTGGAAGCCATGGGCCGCTCGCTCACCGGGCGTCCTCATTTTGCCCGCGTACTTATGAAGAAAGGGTACGTCCGCAGCATCGATGAAGCGTTCCGGCGTTATCTGGCCGAAAGCGCGCCATCCTACGTGGAACGCGACAGCCCCGAAATCGGCGAGGCAATTCTTGAAGTGGCGAAGGGCGGGGGAATCTCAGTGCTCGCGCACCCGGTTCGTCTCGGATTCCGCAAGCCTGAGGAAGAAGAGCGATTCATAGCCGGGCTGAAAGACCTGGGATTGCGCGGCATAGAGGTCTGGCATTCCGATCATAGTGCCGCCGATACCGCCCGGTACTTCGACATTTCGCGACGGCTGGGCTTATTGCGCAGCGGTGGAACCGATTTTCACGGCGCAAACAAGCCCGGCCTCGAACTGGGGACCGGCCGGAATGGGAACGTGCATGTCGCCCGCGAGGTGCTGGACCAGTTGCGCGCGGGCGCGGCGATGGTGCGGTGAAAAGAGTCGCTGCCGTATAGCCCTTGCGCCCCGCCCCACCGGCCTCTACGCTGGAACCTGATGCTCAGAATCGCGCTGTCGTTCTTTCTGTGCGCCGCATCCCTCTGCGGCCAGGGCGTCGAGTTCATCCGCGCCAATTACACGCCGATTTTGCTCGAACGCACGCCCTACGGCCTCGCGCCATATGGAGAAGACAATTATCCCAATACGTTGGGCCCCTCCCCGCTCTTCGCAAAAGCGAACTACATTTTCGTCATTCAGGACGTGCGCGGACGCTACATGTCCGAAGGCGACTTCGTCGACATGCGCCCCATCGTCGAGGACAAACGAGGTCCATCCGACACCGATGAAAGCTCCGACACATGGGACACCATCGAGTGGCTGCTGAAGCATGTGCCGAACAACAACGGCAAAGTGGGCCAGTGGGGCATTTCGTATCCGGGTTTCTACACCGCCGCTGGTTTGGTTCACGCGCACCCGGCGCTTCGGGCGGCATCGCCCCAGGCGCCCATCATGGACTGGTTTATCGGCGACGACTTTCACCATAACGGCGCCTTCTGGCTGCCCCACGCCTTCCGGTTCTATTCCGAATTTGGCATTCCCCGCCCGCAGCCGATCGCCAAGTATCCGGAGCGCGCCTTCACCATCCCCGACACCGGCTACGACTTCTATCTCCGCATGGGCCCCCTCACCACTACCAACGAGCAGTACCTCAAGGGCAACATCGCCTTTTGGAACGACCTGTTCGCTCACGGCAATTACGACGATTTCTGGCAAGCCCGCAACATGCGCCCTCACCTGAGGAACGTGCGGCCCGCGGTGCTCACTGTAGGCGGCTGGTTCGATGCCGAGGATCTGTTTGGCACGCTGGAAGCTTTCAAGAGCATCGAGAAGCAGGGCCACTCCGAAGCCAATGTGCTGGTAATGGGGCCGTGGTTTCACGGCGGCTGGTCGCGATCCGATGGCGATCACCTCGGCTCGGTGCGCTTCAACGCGAAGACCTCTGAGTATTTTCGCGAGAGCGTCGAGTTCCCCTTCTTCGAATACTATTTGAAAGGCAAGGGCGATCCGAACTTGCCCAAAGCCGTGGTGTTCGAGACGGGCACCAACGTGTGGCGCGCCTACGATGCCTGGCCGCCAAAGAACTCGGAACCGCGCAAGCTGTATCTGCACTCGGCCGGACGCCTGTCTTTCGATCTGCCGGATGCCGGAGAGCCCTCGGCATTCGACGAGTACGTCAGCGATCCGAATAAGCCGGTGCCCTTCATCTCCGAACAGGCTTCCGGAATGACCCGCGAGTACATGGTGGAAGACCAGCGCTTCGCGTCCACCCGCACCGACGTGCTCACCTGGGAAACCGAGCCGCTCACCAGCGACATCACTTTCGCGGGGCCGGTTTCACCCAGCCTCAGCGTGTCAACTTCCGGAACCGACTCCGACTTCGTCGTGAAACTGATCGACGTGTATCCGCCCGACGCGCCGAACCCCGATCCCAACCCAACCGGCGTCGTGATGGCCGGATATGAGCAACTGGTACGAGGCGAAGTGATGCGCGGCAAGTTTCGCGACAGCTACTCGCAACCGAAGCCCTTCACGCCAGGCCAGATGACGAAGATCGAATACGTGATGCCGGACATCAATCACACCTTCCGGCGCGGTCATCGAATCATGGTGCAGATCCAGAGCACATGGTTTCCGCTGGTGGACCGCAACCCGCAGCAGTTCGAGGACATCTATTCCGCAAAGCCAGACGACTTCCGCAAGGCCACTGAGCGCGTCTACCACAGCCCCGAGGCGCAATCGGCGGTAACAGTGGACGTGCTGCGGTAGCCAGCAAGTCTTACTCGTGATGCAGCGCCCTGTTCGGATCCACCCGAACCGCGCGGCGCACCGGCACAACACAAGCGGTCATCGCGACGGCGACCAGGACGAGGCTAACGCTCATAAACGTGGCCGGATCGCCGGCCTGCACTTCCCAGATCTCCGACGAAATGTATCGAGTCAGCGCCATCGCGCCGAGCACGCCCGCGACGGCTCCCGCCGCAATTACAATCAGCGCCTGGAACCCGATCAATCTCAGAACGTCCCATCCGCCCGCGCCCAGAGCCATGCGGATTCCGATTTCCCGTGTGCGCTGTTCTACAGCGTAAGCCATCACGCCGTAAATCCCGACTGCTGCGAGGCCGGTTGCCACCGCGGCGAACAGCCCCAGCAGCATGGAATAATATCGCGGATACTCAGCCTGCTCGTCCAGATACGATTCTTCGGTTCGCGGATCGGTGAGCGGCCGGTTCCGGTCGATCTCCTCAACCGCGCGGCGGACGGCAGGGAGTGCCTTCATTGGATCGCCCTGGGTTCGCATCAGAAAAGTCAACTCGAGATGCAGCCCGGTGTTCGGCCCCGTGATGTGAATCGCCTCCTGCAAGAACGGGACAAAGATCGCGGGGTCCTGCCTGGTCTGGGGGTGGCTGGCGGGAATATCCTTCACCACGGCAACGATCTCACGGTATTGATCTTCCTCCGACAGATCCACTCGAATTCGCTGGCCGATGGGGTTCATGCCCGGAAAGTACCGCCGCGCCATGGTCTCATTCACGATGGCGACCCACGGAGCACTGGCGGTATCGCGATCGGTGAAATCGCGGCCGCGCAGCATGGGGATCTTCATGGTCCCGAAAAAGTTCGGAGTCACCGGGAAAAAGTCGGCCGAGAGGTCGTCGGCGTTGGCCACCGGCCGCCCATCAATGGTGAAGTCCAGCGGGTAGTTAGTGGTAATCGGAGGATAGGTGCTGGCCCCCACCGAGAGCACTCCAGGCACTGTTTGCAGGCGCTCGAACACGCGGGTGAGAGTCGCTGTGGGAACCGCGCTCATCTCCCAGAGCGGCAGGCCCTTGTAGATGCCCACGGGCTTGCCGCCCTGCTTCTCCGTGAAACGATACCGGAAGGTGAGCAGGCCGCTGGTATCGCAGCCGAGGTCCGCGCCTTGCAGTTGCAGGAAACTGCGGATCAACAATCCGGACCCGATTAGCAGCATCAGCGCCAATGCGAGTTGCCCGGCCACCAGCGCGGCACGCAACCGCGTGCGCACCACACCAGCCGTCCCTCCACGAGTGGCGTCCCTGGCCGATTCGGCGAAGTTCGATTTGGATCCCTGTACCGCCGGGATGATGCCGAAAAGTAATCCGGTGAACAGCGAGACGGCCGCGGTGAAACCGAGAACGGACCAGTTGATACCGATGGCATGAAGCCGTGGCAGCCACGACGGCGCCATGCCCACCAGTGCGCGCACTCCTACCCAGGCCAGCCCAATGCCCAGAACTCCGCCCACCGTCGAAAGCAACAGGCTCTCGGTGATGAACTGGCGGATAATGCGGCCCCGTCCGGCGCCCAGGGCCGAACGAATGGCCACTTCGGTCTGCCGCGAAGAGGCACGCGCCATCAGCAATGCCGCTACGTTTGCGCACGCGATCAACAACACGAATCCAACAGCGCCCTGCAGCAACAGAAGAGGCCGGTTGATGAATCCAAACAGCGCTTCCCGGATGGGTTGCACGCGAGCGGTCCACGGCTTTCCCTGGTCCGTGTCGTGAACCGGGCGCTCCCGGGCGAGCTGCGCCGAAATAGAGTCCATTTCGCTTTGCGCCTGCGGTACAGAGACCCCAGGCTTTAGCCGCGCGGCCACCGTGAGGAATCTTGCCGAGCCGCGGAGCTGAAAATGATTGAGCGGCAGTGGGGCAAGGTAATCGGCATTCTCATCGGAGAAACGAAAGTCCGCCGGCATCACGCCAATAATCGATGTGTTCTGCCCATTGACCAGAATCTGCCGGTTCAGGATGTCTTGATCCCCGCCGAAGCGCTGCATCCAGAGCCGATAGCTGAGCAGGATCACGGGGGCGGCGTGATCCACTTCGTCCTCGCTTTCCGTAAAGAAGCGGCCCTTGAGCGGCTGTGCACCCAGCGCGTTGAGAAGCCCGGGCGTCGCGTACTCGCCCTCCATACGTTCCGCGGACATCCCGTTTTCTTCCGCGCCAAAATCAACCTCGCTGGGGACGGCGGCGCCGAGCGCCTCGAATGAACGCGCCCGTTCTTTCCACGCGAACATGTCGGGAACCGATGCGCCGATGAGCTGGTCCGTGTGGCCCGGAGTCACGCTGACTATGCCCACCAGCCGGTCGGCATCGCGGTAGGGCAACGATTGCAGAAGAATGGTGTTCATTAGCGTGAAGATCGCTGTATTCAGGCCGATCCCCAACGCCAGCGAGAACACGGCAATCAAGGTGAATACCGGCTTCCTGGACAGCATCCGCATGCCATATGACAGGTCTTGCCGCAGGGTGTTCACGTCAGTGGTCCTCCGTGGTGACGATTCAGAATTATGGGCATTCCGGGGCCGCCACGTCAATGGATACCATCTAACGCGGGCTAACGAACCCGGCCGGGGGGAGGCCGGATTTTGCCTGCACGCTAGACTAGAGAAAAGCCCTCCAAATGCTCGACCGCATTACCGTGCATGGGGCACGGCAGCACAACCTGAAGAATATCGACGTAGAGATCCCCCGCAACACGCTCACGGTGGTGACCGGGTTGAGCGGATCGGGGAAGTCCTCGCTCGCCTTCGACACCATCTACGCCGAGGGGCAGCGACGCTACGTCGAGACATTGTCGCCCTACGCCCGGCAGTTCCTGGATCAGATGGAACGGCCCGAGGTGGATTCCATCGACGGCCTGAGCCCGGCTATTTCCATCGAGCAGAAAACCACCAACCGCAGCCCGCGCTCCACCGTGGGCACCATCACTGAGATCTACGATTATCTGCGGGTCCTTTATTCGTCCATCGGCGTGCCGCATTGCCCGAACTGCGGCGTCGAAATCGCGAAGCAATCCACCGAAGCGATCCTGACCAATCTGATGGCGCTGCGTACCGACGAACGCGTGATGATTCTGGCTCCGGTGGTGCGCGGCCGCAAGGGCGAATACAAGAAGGAAATGGAGAAACTCCATCGCCAGGGCTTCCTGCGCGCGCGCATCGATGGCGAACTGCGGTCGTTGGACGAAGAGATCCCTCTCGACCGGCGGAAAAACCACACCATCGAAGTTGTGGTGGACCGGCTGGTGATTCGGCCCGGCGTTGAGAAGCGGCTGGAAGCATCCATTGAAACCGCGGCGAAACTGGCCGGTGGACTGGTGATGGTGGTTGTCGTAAACGGCGACGAGCGGCTCTATTCACAGAAACTGGCGTGCCCGGAGTGCGGCGCCAGCATTCCACAACTGGAGCCCCGCTCCTTTTCGTTCAATTCTCCATTCGGCGCCTGCGAGGAATGCAGCGGGCTCGGCAGCAAGTGGAGCTTCGACGCGATGAAAGTCATCGTGGACCCGTCGAAGGCGCTGCTCGAAGGCGGGCTCGGGCCGGGGGCGAGTTCCGCGCATATGAACCGCGGCCTTTCCGAGGCGGCGAAGCGGCTAAAGATCAACCTGAAGAGGCCGTTCGCCGATCTTCCAAAAAAGACCCAGGATTTACTTCTGGACGGAGGGAATGGTTTCCCGGGCATTTTGAAACTACTCGACGAGACCTGGACCGATACGCCCAGCCCCGGATATCGTGAATGGCTTACCGATTACATGTCGCCGTCCACCTGTCCCACCTGCAAGGGTCGGCGTTTGAAACCGAGCAGCCTGGCCGTTCAGGTGAAAGGCATTGGCATCTCAGAATTCACGGATCTGCCCGTTTCGCGTGCGCTGGAAACGGCACGAGGATGGAAGTTCACGGATCGTGAAGCCCAGGTTGCCGCGCGCGTTGTCGAAGAGATCCGCAACCGGCTGGAGTTTTTGTGCGCGGTCGGGTTGAATTACCTGAATCTGGCGCGATCGGCGGCAACGCTTTCCGGTGGCGAGGCGCAGCGGATTCGTCTGGCAACGCAGATCGGCTCGAAGCTGCGCGGCGTGCTGTATGTGCTGGACGAGCCATCCATCGGTTTGCACCCGCGCGACAATGACCGGCTTCTGCAGACGCTCGGCCATCTGCGCGACCTCGGCAACACCGTGCTCGTGGTCGAACATGACGAAGAAACCATTGAGCGCGCCGACTATGTGATCGATCTCGGGCCAGGCGCAGGCCGGCTGGGCGGTGAACTGGTTGCCAGCGGCACACCACAACAGATTCGACGCAACCCGGCTTCGCTCACGGGCCGCTATCTCTCGGGCGATTTGCGCATCGACGTCCCCGTCACTCGCCGCTCGGGCAACGGCAAGCGCCTGGTGGTGACCGGCGCGCGCGAGCACAATCTCAGGAATGTGACGGTGGAGTTTCCGCTGGGCACGTTCATCGTCGTCACGGGCGTTTCCGGCAGCGGAAAATCGACGCTCATCAACGACATTCTTTATCGCGGGCTGGCGCACGATCTCTATCGCGCGCACGGCGAACCCGGGGCTCACGACCAGATCATCGGAATCGAGAACATCGATAAAGTGGTGGAGATCGATCAAACGGCGATCGGCCGCACGCCGCGCTCAAACCCGGCCACTTATACGGGTGTCTTTACGCCGATTCGCGATTTGTATGCGATGCTCCCGCAATCACGCGAACGCGGCTACAAAGCAGGCCGCTTCAGCTTCAACGTGAAAGGCGGACGTTGCGAAGCTTGCCAGGGGGACGGGCTAAAGCGCATCGAGATGAGTTTCCTTCCGGATGTCTTCGTGACCTGCGACGTCTGCAAGGGTCGCCGGTACAATCGCGAAACGCTGGAAGTGAAGTACAAGGGGCACTCCATCTCAGATCTGCTGAATTCCACTGTGGAAGAGGCTGCCCCGCTGCTCGAGAATATCCCGGCCATTCGCGCAAAGCTGCAGACGCTTTGCGAAGTGGGGTTGGGATACATTCATCTGGGGCAATCATCGACAACTCTTTCGGGCGGAGAAGCCCAGCGCATCAAGCTGGCCCGCGAGTTGAGCCGGCGGCAAACGGGCCGCACCTTGTATATTCTCGATGAGCCAACAACTGGGCTTCATTTCGAAGACGTCAAGCATCTGCTGAACGTTCTGCAGCGTTTGGTTGACCTCGGCAACACCGTGCTGGTGATCGAACATCATCCCGATGTGATCAAGTCGGCGGATTGGGTGATCGACCTCGGACCGGAAGGAGGGGAGCAGGGCGGCCGCGTGGTGGTTAGCGGGACTCCCGAAGAGATCCTCTCCTGCCGCGAGAGCTTCACCGCACAGGCGTTGAGCAAGGTCCTGCGGCGCGCGAAAGTGGCATGATAAAGTTTCGCCGATGAGCCGTTACCAAGTGGATCCGATGGAGTTCTCGGGACTGCGCACGGTTTCGCTTGACGTGCGCG
This sequence comes from Bryobacteraceae bacterium, assembly GCA_050013535.1. Classification (GTDB taxonomy): domain Bacteria; phylum Acidobacteriota; class Terriglobia; order Bryobacterales; family Bryobacteraceae; genus CAWACP01. The sequence goes on from JBEKFB010000100.1 coordinate 10,281, forward strand.
GCGGAAAGATTCGGGTGGAGGATTTCGCTTCGCCCAGCCCAAACAACGCCGGCGTCCGCGATCTCATCGATTCTCTGCCCCGTATTCTGGCCGCGGAATCGTTGCGGGGAGTCATCGCGGCGCTCGAAGCGGCTCGTGCCCGGCGGAAGCCGATCCTGTGGGGACTGGGCGGTCACGTGATCAAGACCGGCCTTGCGCCGGTGCTGACCGGTCTCATGCAGCGTGGTTATGCCACGGCGTTCGTCCTGAATGGCGCAGCGGCAATTCACGATTTCGAGATTGCGCTCGCCGGATGCACCAGCGAAGATGTCGGGGCGGCGCTCCCCGATGGCAGCTTCGGCTCGGCGGAGGAAACTGGCAGCGAGATGAACAGGGCCATTTCCGCGGCCTCAGGCATCGGCATGGGCGAAGCGTTGGGTTGCGCCTTGCAGCGACTCGCCAATCCTATGTTCGCGCCAAAGAGCCTGCTACACGAAGCCTATCGCGCGAGCGTGCCGGTGACTGTTCACGTGGCCATTGGAACGGACACGCCACACACGCATCCAGCCTGCGACGGCGCTGCCGTTGGCCGTGCGACTCATCACGATTTCCGGCTGCTCTGCTCGCTGATGCGCGAACTCAACGACGGCGGCGTTTTTCTGAACGTCGGTTCGGCGGTGATGTTGCCCGAGGTCTTCCTGAAAGCGGTTTCCGCCGTGCGCAACCTCGGCCATCCGCTGAAGGACTTTACTACGGTGAATTTCGATTTTCTTCAGCACTATCGCCCACAGGCGAACGTGGTTGAGCGTCCGCACGCGCAGTCGGGTGGCCGCGGTTTCAGCATAACCGGCCACCACGAGATTATGATTCCTCTATTGGCCGCAGCGCTGCGGGAGAGCGCCGGGTGACAACACAAGAACGGTCCCCTGCCGAGGCTTTCTGGTCTTATCAGGACCTCGTATTCTTCGTTTCATTCACCTTCCTGAGCGCGGTGGCGTCCACGCTTCTGGTCGCCATTCTGCGCCTGCACAGTGTGGTCATGCGCATCATGCTGCTGCAGTTGTTTCTGTATGTGTTTGTGGTGGGCTCGCTGTTCGCCATCTTTCGCATTCGCTATCGCGAGCCCTTTTGGCGGGCTATGGGCATTCGTTATCCGGATAAGGGCGCCTGGATCGCGGCTTTCGCCGGTGTGGCCCTGGCATTTGCGGTTGCTATGCTCGGCGCGCTGCTTCGAGCGCGCGAAATCCAGTTGCCCTTCGGAGATTTTCTGCGGACCCCGTTGGCTACAGCGGCTCTCGGCATGCTTGTGGTGTTGCTCGGACCATTTTGCGAAGAACTTGTGTTCCGCGGCTTCCTGATGCCTCTGTTTGTGCGATCGCTCAGCGCGTTACCTGGAATCCTGCTGACTGCCGCGATTTTCGGCTGCATGCACGGCTTCGAATATCAGTGGTCCTGGCAGTACGTTCTGCTGATCTCGCTGGCGGGCGTGGCGTTCGGATACGCGCGCTATCTGGCCCGGTCCACTACGGCCTCGATTCTGATGCACGCCACGTTTAATCTGACCCAGTTCGCCGCGTTCCTTTTCTCCCAACCGATCAAATGGTAGAGACAATTCAGTGGACGCCCGACGGCGTCGTGATGATCGATCAGACGAAGCTGCCGCGCGAGGAGGTCTACGTCACCTGCACGACGTATGAAGAAGTCGCGGACGCGATTCGCACTATGGTGATTCGCGGAGCGCCGGCCATCGGTGTCGCGGCGGCCATGGGCGTGGCTCTGGGAGTATTGCACGCCGATCCGGCCCGGCTCGACGCGGAGTTTGAGCGGATCAGCGCCACGCTGGCAGCCACGCGTCCAACGGCCGTTAACCTGTTCTGGGGCATTGACCGGATGAAGCGGGTCTTCACCGAAGTTCGCGCCGAACCTATCCAGCGCATTCGCGAGCGCCTTATCCGGGAAGCGCAGCAGATTCGTCTCGAAGACATCGCCATCAACGAAGCGATAGGCCGCAATGGCGCGGATCTGGTGCCTGACGGCAAAACGGTGCTGACGCACTGTAACGCCGGGGCCCTGGCAACGGCAGGCTACGGAACGGCACTCGGAGTGGTGCGCGCAGCGGTATCGTCCGGAAAGAAGATCGACGTGTTCGCCGATGAGACCCGGCCTTTCCTGCAGGGTGCGCGGCTTACTGTATGGGAATTGCAGCACGACAGCATTCCCGCTACGCTGATTACCGACAACATGGCGGGCCACTTCCTGAAATCCGGCCGCATCGGTTGCGTGGTGGTGGGAGCGGACCGCATTGCCGCGAACGGCGATGTCGCCAATAAGATCGGCACCTATTCGGTCGCGGTGCTCGCGAAAGAGAACGGAGTGCCATTTTACGTGGCTGCGCCCATTTCGACACTCGATCTGGCTCTCGCGTCCGGCGCCGAGATCCCCATCGAACAGCGCGCAGCCAACGAAGTGACGCACGTCTTCGGCGTTGCCGTGGCGCCCGATGGCATTCCGGTGGAGAACCCCGCCTTCGACATCACACCCAGCCGGTACGTCACCGCCATCATTACTGAGCGCGGCGTCGCGCGGGCGCCGTTTGAAGCAAGCCTGCGGGCATTGATGAACGCGGCGTAACGGCCCGTTCAGGGATTGGCCCGAGCCGAACCAGGCGCGGCGGCATCCGGGAAACTGGCGATCATGTGCTCCAGCCTGGCGGCCAGATCCTGCTTGCCCTGTTGCGCTGCGAGTCCGAGGGCTTGCCTGGCTACGGGCAATGCGTCAGAAAAGCGGCCGGCTTTCGCGTAGGCCGAAGCGAGGGTCGCCAATACTGCCGGATCGGGAGGGCTGGACACCTTCTCAAGTTGGCTGATTGCTTCCGAAACCTGTCCCTGGTTGAGCAGGACTCGGGCCAAATTGTATCGATAGTCGCGGGAGTTGGGATTCAGTATCAGTGCTCTTTCAAAGTGCGGGATGGCTTCCTCGGGCCGATTGGCGTTCACCAGAGCAACCGCCAGATTGTTGTGCGCATCGGCGTCGGATGGATCGATTTCGAGAGCTTTGCGAAACTCCGCGATGGCTCCGTCCAATTGACCCGATTCCTCCATCAGGCCACCCAGATTGCTGTAAGCCTGCGCGTCGCCAGGCTGCAACTCCAGGGCTTTCTGGAAGTGCGGGATCGCCTCGCCGGGCTTGCCGCTCTTCACCAGGGTAATGGCGAGATTCGTGTTGGTATCGGCGTCGTCGGCGTGGAGATCCAAGGCCTTTTGGAATTGCCGGATGGCTTCGTCATACTGGCCCAGGTGCGCAAAGCAAACGCCAAGATTGTAGTAAACCTTCGGCTCATCCGCACCAAGCACCAGCGCCTTCTTCCATTCGGCCACTGCCGGTTCATATTGTTCCTTGCGCGTCAAATCCAGAGCCGAATCGAAGAGTCGATAGTATTCGGTGGCGGGGGAATCGATTTTCAGCAGGCCATCCTGAGGAACGTTGACGAACTCGGGAATATTTACCGCACGGTTGGCCGCGGTTGTTCCCTCGACAAGGATCGCCGGGCTGTCGTTGCCGTCCTTATCGATGTGCGTCAGGTACATCTGCGTGAAAGGCCCGCGCCGCTTGGACGAAAATACCAGCCAGTGCCCGTTCGGCGAGAAGCTGTGCCAGGAATTCATCGGCAACGCGTTGCAGCGCATCCGCCGCGCGGTTCCGCCCGTCGACGGCACGATGTAAAGCTCGCTGTCGGGACGCATCAACTGCCCGTTTTTGCACTTCACAAAGACGATCCACTTACCGTCGGGCGAGACCTTCGGGAAATTGTTGCTCATGCCGTCCTGAGAAGCGCCTTCGATGGGCTCGGCCTGCCCGCCCTTCCCATTGTTAAAGGGGATTCTATATAGGTCGTACTGGATCTGCGTCTCGTTCGGATCGTTCGCTCGTTGCGCCAGCGGCACGCCATTGGGAAACGGCTCGCGAGCTTTGGTTTTCGCGAAGACGAGCCACTTGCCGTCGGGACTCCAGAATCCATCGGTCTGCACATAGTTCGGATCGTCGGCGCCGGGCAGGGGTTGAAGCCGCCCGGTCTCCTTGCTGTACCACGCCAGAATGCCGCGCGTCGGATAGAAGACCTGCAGGAAACGGTAATCCTTGAAATTGACGACGTAGTACTTGCCGATCTGATCGTTGGTGTCGTTCGGTCCCGTGACCCGTGGATCGTTGATGGTGTTCACCACGTACTTGCCGTCCGGCGAAATCTGAGACATAAACGCCACCCGCAGATTGCCGCCCATGGGCCCTTTGAAGGTGCTCCACTTGATCACATCCTGCTGGCGGATGGTTGTCCGCGGCTGCACGGAAACCATGGCATACAGGCCCTTATCGTTCTGCGGACCATCCACGTCCAGACCCAGCGTTTTGCCGTCGCGCGAGAAGGAGTGGCAATTCGCGCAGGTGGGAAACCCTTCAATCAATTTCCGGCTGTCGGGTTCGTTGACATATTTCAGCCGCCAGGTAATGTAGTGCATGGCCTGCGGCGACAGAGGCTTGATAACTCCCTTGAGCGTTTCCGAAGGCATCAGGGGCACGTCGCGATAGAAAATCGGAGCGCCAACGGGGTCTTTGGAGGTCGATATGGTTACGGTTCCGCGGGACACTGGCTGCGTCAGAGCCTCATCGCTAAAGCCAGTAATGGTAATCACCGCCGGCTTGTCCACGGAGTTCTTCTTGATGTTGTCCCAGGTGTGCGCGTCCGGTTTCCAGGTATGAGCGGCGGCCTGTTCGGGCGTGAGCTTTGGGGGTTCGTTCGTATCGCTGAAGCAGCGGGGGTCGCTCTCGCCCACCTTCATTCGCTCGCCTTTGGCCTTCGCCTGAATCGGAGGAGTGTGACCGGCAAATTGAACATCCACGCGCCACCATTGGACCGCGTCCTCAGCCGGATCGCGCCAGAGAAATGTGGGGGCAACGATGTCGGGCGGAAAGATGGAATCCTGAGATGGATAATCGACGGTGATCGCCGATGCCGGACCGTTCGGCGCGGCCGGCGCCGCATGAGTTACCTGATCGCCAGCGCGGGCGGCAACGGGTAGAATCAGAGCGCCGAACAGGAACAAAAAAGCTGAGGCTGGCCTGACCCACTTCATCTACGACATCCTCCAACGCGGAGACCCGGTGCGCTAACCAGGATATCATGCCGCGCTGCACGCCTGCTTACGCGGGCGTGTTACCCTGCTGGTAACCAGACCGGATCAGAACGCATCGTAATTGTTCGGGGCCTTGTCCGGAACAGTGTACGGAG
>JBEKFB010000101.1:0-12623 GCA_050013535.1 Bryobacteraceae bacterium
CGAGCTCCTCCGCCATCGCGTCGAATTCAGCCAGAGAGAGGCTTTTCTCGGGCAGAACATTCGGCTGATGAACCAGGACCACGGAATCCGCTTCGATATGCAGGTGCGAGTGCTGGCCCGATACATTGAAGCGATGAACCCAGTTGCCAAAGTAATCGACGTGATACGAAGTTGACGCGGCAGGCTCCGTCGTCAGCCGGAACGAAAGACAACTCTGCCCGTCATCCTGTCGCGGGCGCAGGTGCAGCTCGTTATAGCTTTCCGATACGACGCCGTCGTATTGAAACTCGGTTACGTGGACCAGCCGGTAGCGGTTCATTCAGGCGACCACCGCATAGTAGAAATAACTCCGGGCAATCTGCTCCCCGATAACACGGCAGGTCTTTTCGAGATCCGTGAGGAACGAATGCAGGCCGCGTGCGAACACGTCTTCGATGCGGTCGTAGAGCAGGCTCTCGTGCATCTTGCCGGTGAGGCGTTCGGCTTCCGTGGCGTAGCTGTCCGGACCCGATCCGCTGATGGCCTGCAGAGCCGTGTGCAGTGTGGAGATATTGAAGCGGACGGATCGTGGATGGCGCGCATGAAGCAGGAGCAGTTCGGCGACCTTTTCCGGTTCGATGCGCCCATGATATTCGCGGCGGTAAATCTCATAAGCGGCCACCGACCGCAACACCGCCATCCACTGGTGGTTGTTCACATCCGCCTCCGAAGAGGGGCTGGTGAGAAGCTGATGGTATTCGGCGTCGACAATATGTGCTGTCGTTTCGGCGCGTTCGAGTGAGCGTCCCGCTTTCAGAAACTGCCAGCCTTCGTCATGCGGCAAAGTGTCGTCGGTCACCCCGTGGAAACGAAAGCTGCCGAACTTGATCTCGTTACAGAAACGATGCGGTCCGACGGCGATCTCGGTCTCGGGCCGGAATCCGCGCAATCGATGATACAGGCTGTTGATGTCTTCCCACATCTCGCGCGAGATGCGGTCCCGAATGGTCCGCGCATTTTCCCGCACGTGATTGATGCAGGTGAGGACGGAGTTTGGATTGTCATCGCGAAAGCCGAGAAATTCGAAGACATTGTGCGGAGTCGCCTCATGATAAACCTTGAAAAAGCGATCGGTCTCCCCGCTGATGGCGATAATCGCTTCCCAGCGCAATTGGTACGATTGCGGCGAGTGCTCCAGCAGCATGTGGTAGTGGACGTCGAGCAGACGGGCGGTATCTTCGGCTCGCTCCATGTAGCGGGCCATCCAGAACAGCGATTCGGCAATACGCGATAGCATGGTTATTCTCCGCTGCCCCTTCGAAGCACCCACGTATCCTTACTGCCGCCGCCCTGCGATGAGTTCACCACCAGCGAGCCAGGCTTCAGCGCGACGCGCGTTAGTCCGCCGGGCACGATGATCACTTTCTCACCGTCGAACAGGCAGTAAGGACGCAGATCCACGTGCCGGCCGGCCATCTTCGAAGCGGGTGCGTCGTAAGCGGGAACACGCGAGAGCGAGATCACCGGCTGGGCGATGTAATTGCGCGGATCGGCAATCAGTCGCTTGCGGAAATCCTCGATCATCGCGCTGGTAGAATAAGGCCCCAGCAGCATGCCGTAGCCGCCTGATTCGCCGACCGCCTTCACCACCAGCTCCTCCAGATGTTCCAGCACGTAAGCGAGGTCGTCAGGCCGCGAACAAATACGCGTCTCGACGTTCTGAAGGATGGGATCTTCGCCCAGATAGTAGCGAATGAAATCGGGCACGTAGGCGTAGATGGCCTTGTCGTCGGCCACGCCATTGCCAATCGCGTTGGCCAGCGCGACGTTGCCCGCCCGGTATGCGCCCATCAGGCCCGGCACGCCCAGCAGAGATTCGGACCGAAACGCCAGTGGGTCCAGGAATTCGTCGTCGAGCCGGCGGTAGATCACGTCCACGCGCGTCAGGCCGCGGATGGTTTTCATGTAAACGATGTCGCCGTCGACGATGAGATCGCGCCCCTCCACCAGTTCGACGCCCATCTGCCGCGCCAGAAAGCTGTGCTCGAAATACGCGCTGTTGTAAATGCCGGGCGTGAGCACCACCACCACCGGATCATATGGCCTCGAAGAAAGCGAGCGCAGAATCTGCGCCAGCTCCAGCGGATAGTGATCCACCGGCATCACTTCATAAACCTGGAAGGCTCGCGGGAACATGCGGGTCATCACCAGACGGTTCTCGAGCACGTAAGAAACGCCGCTGGGCGTACGCACGTTATCTTCAAGAACAAGGAAGTCGCCGGTGCGCGAGTCGCGAATCAGATCGATGCCGGCGACGTGCGTGTAGATGCCGCGCGGCACTTCCACGCCGATCATTTCGCGGCGGAAATGCCGGCACGAATACACCAGCGACCTCGGAATGGCGCGGTCCTTCAGGATGCGCTGCGCTCCGTAGACGTCCTGCAGGAATAGATTCAGCGCCATCACCCGCTGCGACAAACCGCGCTCGATGACATCCCACTCGTGCCACGGCAGAATGCGCGGCACCAGATCGAAGGGGAACAGCCGCTCCGTGCCTTGTCCGTCGTTGTAAACCGTGAAGGTGATGCCCTGCAGAAGGAATGCCGAATCGGCCAGGCGGCGGCGTTCTTCGAACTCAGCCGGAAGCATGTTGGCAAGTTCTTCGTGCAGGGGCGCGTAATGGGGGCGCAGTTCGCCCTCCCCGGCGAACATCTCGTCAAAGAAGGCTCCGGTCTGATAACCGCGAAAGAGGTCATCCCTCACGGCCTGTGGCGTTTGCATTTGCGTTTCTTGGCCCACACTACGGGTGCACTCACCAATCTAAATGAACGGGCGGCCCCGCCGCCAATCGATTTTTTCCATTGGACGCATAAGGCCTCTGCTTCCGCTGGTATAGGCCGAACGAGGCGATAAGCATTCTCGCGTGTTCTTTCCTGAAGTGGACGGATTTCGTGCGCCTGCCCGAACGCCCGGAGACCGGACAAAGGTACGAACTTGGCCTATCCGATATCACCAGGTAACGCTGGTTCGATGGCTGCACGCTGCTGCGCGCGCCGCTACATTCATTCGTTAGTAAGCGCGCGCACGGGGAGTGCTGCTAAACGTGCTAATGCCGCGGCAAGACATCGGGCCCACTTGATCTGTCCCATCGTGTCAGCGACTTCGTCCTGGCGGAACTCAACCTGAAGATAGGGCATGCCTCGCCGAATTGCGTGAAACGGAGTGCTGAAATCCACGGCCGGATCCAGATTGTACGGTTGGTTGTCCCCCACTACGATATCGCCGCCGCGCAAAGCCTCCAGTATTGGTTCCGCCAGCGTGCGGTCGTCGTGGCTGGAAAGGGCGATCTGCCAGGGCCGGACCTTTCCGGCCAGACATGCGGTCATCGAGTGAATGGAGAGCGCAATGGAAGTTTGCCCTCGCGCCTCGCGATCCGCGATCACCGTTTCAACGGCCTCGTGGTAGGGCTTAAACCATCGTTCGATGCGGAACTGCCTGGCGGCGTCACTGAGATCCCGATTGCCGGGAATTGCGGTGCCATCGGCTACTTCGGGAATCAGATCGCGGTGGTCGAGTTGACGATTAATATCGATGACCAGGCGGGACGTGCCGCATAGAATAGCCGGGGCGTCAAAGATATCCGACAGCTCGGCGCTCACTCCGGCAGCCCCGAGATCCCAGGCAATGTGGCGCGCCAGTTCCGATGGCGGTAAGCCCAGGTTTTCCAGCTCCTCCGGAATATGGTTGCTGGCGTGATCGCAAAAGATGACGAATCGGCCTCTTCCCCGCGGGCGAAGTATCCGGGTCACTGCGCGGTCTCGCGGACGGACACAGTCACCTCCATACCGAGAAACGAGGAAGCCTCGCCGGCGTACGTGCCCCATAACGGAAGAACCTGCCGTTGATCCCAGGCCACGGCCACGCGGATGAGGTTGCGGTTCCCGACAATGCTGTTCGTCGGATCGAAGTCGATCCAGCCCGCGCCCGGCAAATACACCTGCATCCATGCGTGCGTGGAACCGGCGCCGTTTGTTATGCCGGAATCCGCGCCCGGGACGAAGATGTATCCGCTCACGAAGCGCGCGGCCAGGCCGATCGACCGCGCCGCCTCGATCATCAGCACCGCAAAATCCCGGCAGCTTCCGGAACGGCGCCGCAACGTTTCACCCGGGCTCTGCACGCCTTTTTCCGTGCGCCGCTTATAAAGGAAGTCCCGGCGGATTCCCAGCGTCATCGCCCGCAGAAGATCCATTGTTCCGGTTACCCCCGAAGGTTCCGGAAACTGGCTCACCCAGTCGAAAACACCTTCCTTCGAGTATTGATTGACCAGTGCCGGCGCCAGGTTGGGCAGTTCCTCATGGGAATAACAAAAAGGCCAGGTCCTCGCATATTCCTCCAGCGGGTACTCCGGCATCGGGTCTTCAAAATGTTCCAGCGTCACGCTGCTGTCGAAACGAAGCTCCGCTGTGGGACCATCGAAGGTCGCCACAGCCACCGAGTTATCGAAAGCGTCGTGAAGCCAGCGAACAGAAGCTGGCCGCGGAGTGATTTCCAGGCTCGATCCAAGCAGCCGGAGGTCGTGGCTTTCTCTCGGCCGGAACATCATCCGGTGCTCGCCAGGCTCCACGGGCTCGGAGTATCGATAAACCGTAAGGTGGCGCACCGTCCAAAGGGACATGTTTAGGAGTTCTCCGTCGCCTCGTCGGCCCACACCAGAAAGCTTTCCAGCGTGTTCGGGCCGAAGGTTGTGGCGATCGCGACGTCCGAAGCGTCACGCCCCCGCGCCAGCAGAACCCGTCCTATGCGCGGCACGTTGTTGCGGGGGTCGAAGATGCGCCAGGCGCCCCCGAGGTACACTTCCATCCACGCGGCAAAATCGCCCACGGCATACGGCGGCGGCGTCCCCATATCGCCCAGGTAGCCCGTGCAATAGCGCGCCGGAATGTTCATGCAGCGGCAGAAGGCGATCGCCAGGTGCGCGTAGTCGCGGCAGACCCCGATTCCCTCGTTGAAGGCTTGCCAGGCGGTGCGGGTCACGCTCGCCTGCTGATAATCGAATGCGATGCGGTTGTGGACATGGTTGCAAATCGCCTGCACGCGCGCCCAACCCGGCTGCGATTGCCCAAAGAGATTCCACGCTGCCTGCGACAGGAGATCCGTCTCGCAGTAACGGCTGCCCAGCAGGAACACCAGAGTTTCTTCGGGCAGATCTTGTACCGCATGCTCCTGGGCGTCGGGAAAAACCGCGTCGGGTTGGCCGGAATCGCGAATGAGCGCATCGGTCCTAATCCGGAAGCGTCCCGCAGGCGCCACCACCCGGGTGCACCAGTTGCCGAAGCCGTCGCGATACCCGCCAATCGGCGCGGAAGGATCGGTGGTCAGGAAATCCGGAATGATGATGTCCGATGCTCGCGAGTAGTGGATGTTCAACGCCAGAATCATTGGCGTGGGCTGCGGAAAGTTGTAAACGAGTTCATAACCGAGCCGGATCTGCATTTCGCTCCTTCGTTAATTGGGACATTCAACGTGGAAACCGGCGGCTCAGTCGTGCTCGTGGACTTGCTGGTTCATCATAGCCTGATTTCGCTCGCCGCACCCTGCGGCGAACTGCGGGACCGCACGCGGCCGCGCTGCAAATCCTGGACTTACACCTTGTTGTCGGCAAGTTATGCGATGGAGCGACCCATCGGCGACACCCGCGGCCGAACGCGATTAAGCAGCGCGCAAACACGCCTGAATCAGAAAGACGTCAAATCACTGACCATCCAGACGGCCCCGGTAATGAGGAAAGTCAAGCCGAATTCGGACCAGTTCAGATGGGCTTCCGGGTGAGCGATCAGGCGCGGAACCCAAACCAACACGCCAAAGAGTGCCAGCATGAGGGTCATCAGGCGAATCGCAAGCCGTGCCAGGCGATTGATGAGAATGGAAATCGCCGCGAGTGCGAAAGCGATCGTCGTGACTATCGCCCAAAAAGTCTGGTTTGGCGGAATCCACTTTGGAACCAGGTCGGCTGTCAGTGGAAGATACACTATCTGACTTAGCGTAAATGAAATCGCGCAGACTCCGAGTCCAAGGCGCGCCACTATGCCGAACGCTGCCGCCCGTGCTGCATTTGCCTCGGTTGCAGCGTACAGGGCAATCGCACCGCAGAGTAAGGAAAACTGTTCGAAGAAGCTCCCGTAATGCTCATATATGACGGGTGCGGCAACGATGTCAGGGATGCAGGCCAGGGAGAAAAGCAAATAGACGACGCCGAGAAAGATCGACGCCAAACGCGTGGTCCCCGGGTACTGCATCCCAATCCCACCGGCAATTTGAGCGATCATGAGACACCCGCCGACGATGGTTCCAAAAGGCAGGCTCCAGATCTGACTCAGGGTTTGCCAGGTGTCAGAGTCGTGCCACATCAGTGCGATGACGCCGAACAGCACCGCAGACGCGCCAAAGACGATCCGCCCGTACAACGCTGTTCTCATACCAGGAAACAGTAACACCTTGCACCGAAATTCGCATTTTCCCGGATTGCGGCCGTATGAGGCGCGTCCAACCGGCGGATGGTCCCGGGTCGTCCGTGCCGTTATGCCTCGGGCCTCAGTGGTCGCCGTACTTCAACTCGCCCGCCTCTATGGGCACCGCCAGCCGGTTCTGGGGCGGAGGGAGCGGGCAAGTCGCGTACGGCGTGAAGGCGCAGGGCGGATTGTACGCCTGGTTGAAGTCCAGCACCACGGCGCCATCCTTTGGCATTTCCGTATTCAGGAAGCGGCCCGCGCCGTAGGTGGTTTTGCCCGCCGTTTTGTCACGGAAAATCAGGAACAGAGTGTCGCCTTCGGGAACCGAGTCCAGCCGCGCCGGAACTCCATTCAATGTGAACTCCAAATATCCGGCTGAAGGAGTCTGTTCGGTCTGGCCGAGAATGTTCTCGATCGGTATCGTCTTCGGCTCGGGATACGCCACGAACTTCGCCGTCACCCGATATTCCGGACGCACCGGATACCAGTGCAGCCCGGTGAAGTTGCGCCGATATTCGCTGTTACGATCCTTCATGCGAATGCCGTACTTGTCGCCGCGCTTGATCACGAACATGCTCAGAGAGTTGATAGCAACAACGTCGGGACCGTCCTTGTCGGCATCGGACTTCAGCGCGGCGGTCTGTGCCGGCTTGCCATTCACAGTGATGGCTGCTCCGGCGGTTGCCTCAAATCCGGCCTTGGCATCGTGAAAATGGAAGACTCCCACGCGCTCGGGAGCCGATCCTGCCGGCAGCCGGATATCGCTACCTGCCGCCGTTCCCACCGTGTTATCGCCATCGTTCAACCAGAACAACCCGGCCACGGTGAGCCATCCGTCGTCGGCCTTCAGGCGCTCCTCGCGCTGAGCGCGCCATTGTTCTATCTGTTGAACGTATGCCGCGTCCCCGGCGCCCATCGAAACAGCCATAAATAAGACGATAATCGCCCTGCCGTTCATTTGCCATCCAGTGTCGCACAGCATGGTTGATACTGGAAAGGAATGCTCGTCGGCTTTGTCCGCGGGGCCGCGATGGCCGCCGCGCTCGCTTCAGCGGTCCTCCTGCACGCGCAAACCGGCTGTGACGGAACTCCCGCGTATTCCCCCTGCGATCTGCGTTTCGATCTTCCAACAGGCTCGCCCGACGCTTACGTGTCCTCATTAATCGAAATCGAATTCCGCTCGCCACACTTCAAGACGTATCTGATGCCCGGCTTTTATGACGGCCGGCAACTGGTGGTCAGGTTCGCGCCAACCGAGGCCGGCCCGTGGGTCTACAAGATCACCAGCAGTATCGCCGGGCTTGGAGACAAGGAAGGCAGCTTCACCGCGGCTGCATCGGATTCACCTGGCTTTGTGATACCCGCCAACACACATCATTGGGCCACGGAGAACAAACAACCGCATCTATGGTTCGGCGATGTCGCGGATCGTCTGGCATTTATGTCCGAGGCCGATTTCGACGCGAAGCTGCAAACCACGGTGCAGAACAAATTCACTCATCTGCGGTTGTCCATCCTGGGAAATCCCGCCGACGCGCACCGAGTCTTCCCAAAAGGCCGGCCCGATGAATCGTATTTTGCCGAACTCGACCGGCGCATCCGCGAGGTTAATAAACGCGGCATCGTCGCCGACCTGATTCTCGCCGCGAATCCCGACGTGATCACGTCGCTGTTTCCCGATTGGCAATCGCGCCGGAACCTGATCCGATTCCTCGTCGCGCGGTACGCGCCTATGAACATCACCTGGGAGGGTGTGGGCGAGTTCGAAGATTACCCCGGCTCGCGCGCTTTGCTCAAGGAAATCGGCCTTGAGCTGAAGAAGACTGATCCATACCTGCACCCGCGATCCACCAACGCGCGCTTCACGTCAACGCCATTACTCGCGGATGGCTGGATGAATTTCGTCATCAGCCGCAGCACGGAAGAGGGCGATGACCAGATGGGGTCGGTGGAGCACCAGCTTTATCCGGTGCCGTTCGTGGGCATCACTACGGCCGCGCGGTTATGGAACAGCGTCATGGACGGGCAGTACGTCTCGTTTGAAGGTTCAAACGAATTCGAAGCGAAGCACTGGTTCGATTTCATCACCGACACGCGCCACTGGGAGCTGGAGCCCTTCTTCAATGTCGATGGCGGCCGCGCCGTGGCGCTCGAAGGCGTCGAGTACATAGTGCTGGTGGAGAAGCCCGGTCCGCCGATTGAGGTGGACATCGAAAAACACAACTACGACGTCTCGTGGTTCAATCCGCTCACCGGCGAAGAGATCGCGGAGAAGAAATACCACGGCGAACACTTCACCTCCACGCCGCCGGACACGGCCCATCCATGGGTTTTGCACATTTCGCGCGAGGGGCGCAAGGAGAGCATGCTGCACTCGTATTATTTCGACTCGCGCGCGCTGCTGATGCAGGAGGTGGAGCAGGCGCTCGAAAAGATCCCCTATGACATCGTCGAACCTTCGGGTGATAATCTTGCTCCCCGAGTTCCCATTCCCTACGGAGTGAAGATCAAGCGGGCCACCCGCGCCACGCGCATCATGATGTATCTCTGGACGGGTGAAATCGCGGGCGGGCCGGAAGGCTTTCGCGTCCTCGGAACCGGTGCCCAGGGTACGGTTAGAGTGCCACAGGTGCTCGCGCGCGCGGATAACGCCGGAGTGCTGACGGTGCGCGTCACGGCGATCAACGCCAACGGCAAGGCGTATCTTCTGGACAAGATCTACCAGCTCAACCAGTGATTCTGGCAATCGATACAACTTCGGAGTTCGGCAGCCTCGCTTTGGTGGATGCCGGCGGTGTTGTCGGCGAGATGCCCATGCACTCGCCCGATGGATTCTCGCACTTGCTCTATGGTTACCTGACGAGTTTTCTGGATGACCATCGGCTGACGCTCGCGGACATTACCGGCTTCGTCTCGGCCGCCGGACCGGGCTCGTTCACCGGAGTGCGCGTCGGCCTGGCTGCCGTAAAAGGATTGGCGGAGGCCACTGGAAAACCGGCTATCGCGGTGTCGAATCTACAGGCCTTATCCGCATTTGGTGAATTGCCGTTGCGCGCCGTCTTGCTGGACGCCCGACGTGGCGATATCTTTGGCGCGGTCTATAGCAGTTCGCTCGAAGTTGTCCAGCCGGAGGTGGTGATCAAGTTCGAGACGTGGCTGGAGAGTTTACCGGGTGAGGTCGAGTTCATCTCAACCGAAATGGATCGCTTCGAGGCTTCGTTCGCGGAGACAAGATTCGCCGCCGCTTCGCGCAGCAACGCCCCTCGCATTCTCGCGGGAGCCATCGCGAAGATCGCCTGGCAACGGCTGCAACAAGGTGAGACCGGCGATCCCGCGCTTCTGGATGCCAATTACGTCCGCCGCTCTGACGCCGAGTTGTTCTGGACCGAGCCGCTCGCTAAACCGGCACCACGGTCTTAACCGGCCTGTACCCGCTCGCCCCGTAGTAGGCGATATACGCGTAGCAAATCGCCGCCACGAAGAAGGCCTTCTGCAGGCCGATCCAAGGCACATCGGCGACCGCGCCCAAAACAATCGGTACAATCGCGCCGCCCACAATCGCCATGCTGATCAATGCGGAAGTCTTGCCGGTTAGCGGTCCCATGCCCACGATGCCCAGCGCGAAGATGGTGGGGAACATGATGGCGTTGAACAGGCCCACGCCAATGAGAGTCCACATGGCCACCGGACCCGTTGTGAACATGGCTGCTAATACCGCCAGGATCGCGGCCACGGACACCGCCGTCAGCGCCTTCGACGGCGATATCTTGCGCAACGCAGCCGATCCGATGAACCGCCCGATCATCGCCCCCATCCAGTAAAACGACACCAGGCCCGCGGCCGCCTGGTTAGTGGAAATGCCGATCTCCGGCAGGGTGAGGAACTTGTACAAATTGCCGCCAATGGCAACTTCGGCGCCGACGTAAGCGAAGATGCCAATCGCGCCCAGCACCGCATGACGGTAGTGAAACACTTCTGTCAACGGCGGTTCAGGGGCTCGGTCGGTCTTCTCAATCGACAGCCTTGGCAGGCGGATCCGCGAGATCATGAACGCGAGAACAAAAATCACCACAGCGACTACGACGTAAGGCAGCTTGACCGACCTGAGCACTTCCGTGCGATAAGCCTGCAATGCATCAGCGCCACGCTTGCTCAATTCTTCCGGCGTCAGGACGGCGACCGAAAGGATCAGCACACTAGCCAGGTACGGTCCAACTGTTGTCGCGATGGAATTAATCGCCTGTCCCAGATTCAGCCGGCTGCTGGCGTGTTCCGGCGTCCCCAGCGAGGCGACATATGGATTCACCGCGACCTGCAGCAATGTAATTCCCGAGGCCAGAATGAACAGCGCTACCAGGAACATCGTGTAGGAAGCGGCCATCGCCGAGGGCACGAAAAGCAGCGAGCCCAGGCCGGTCACCGCCAAGCCAAGCACCATGCCGCCCTGATATCCGAAGCGCGCGATTGCCTTCGCCGAGGGCAGCGCCATGATCGGATAAGCCATGAAAAACATGAACGGGATCAGGTTGCTCTGGAAATAATTGAGCTGGAAGATTCCCTTCAAATGCGGGATCAGCGGGTCCTTCGAAACGGTGATGAGCCCGATGATAAAGAACACCGCAAAGCCGACTACGGTAGCCAGGCCATACTGCGGTTTGCCAGCGACAGGGGTGGAGGATGCCATATGCGTAGTCGTACATTATCACAGGCGGAAGCGTCCGCGCCGGGCTCTCGGGTATTGATATGATGCACCTGTCATGTCTGAATACTCCATAGGAATCGATCTCGGCGGCACCAATCTTCGTGCCGCGGCCATCAGCACCAGCGGCCAGATATTATCCAGCATTTCCGGGCGTGCCCAGCTTTCCGCGGGACGCGACGCGGTGATCAGCGACATGGTCAATGCGATCGTGAAGCTGCGCGACCAAACCGGCTCGGGGCTCGTCGGCATCGGCATGGGCGTCCCCGGGTTCATCCTCATCGAGAAGGGCATCATTGTCGGGTCGAACAACCTGCCCGCGTTTGAAGGCTACGCGTTGCGTGATGACATGGAACGCCAGCTTGGCACCACCGTGGTGCTGGAGAACGACGCGAACGCCGCGGCTCTGGGCGAGAAGTGGATCGGGGTGGGGAAGGACGTGGATGACATGGTCCTGCTCACGCTGGGCACAGGCATCGGCGGCGGCATCATTTCCGGTGGCCGAGTGCTGCACGGACATGTTGGCATGGCCGGCGAACTGGGGCACATGACCGTGGTCACCGACGGCAACCCCTGTGGGTGCGGCAATCGCGGTTGTCTGGAGAAGCACGCCGCTGCGCCGGCTGTCGCGGCCATGGCTAAGGTGATCGGCCTCGGCGCGGACCTCACTTCGGAACAAGTCTATAATCTGGCCGTTGGCGGGGATGAGAAAGCAAAGCGCGTGTTCGACGCGATGGGCCGGTACCTGGGTGTAGCGCTGGCCACGCTGGTGAACATTTTCAACTTCCCGTTGTATGTGCTCAGCGGCGGTCCACTTCCGGCGTGGGATTTCTTCGCTCCGGCAATGCTCGAAGAAGCACGCTGGCGCTCGTTCACTTTCCGCCACGCTGAGACGCGGGTGGAGAAAGCGATTCTCGGCAACGAAGCCGGCCTCTTCGGCGCAGCCTACCTGCCCATCCTTGAACGGAAAAAGTAATGTTCTGGCTGGGAATCGATATCGGCACCGGCAGCTCCCGCGCGCTGCTGGTGGATGAGCAGGGGCGCGTCAAGCACGCGGTCAGCGCGGCACACGAAGACTTCCGTATGGAGAGGCCGCTGTGGGCCGAACAGCGTCCGGAGAACTGGTGGGACGCGGCGCAGCAGGCCATTCGCGGCGTGTTGAAGGAATCGGGCGCGACCGGCAAGGACATTCGCGGCATCGGCCTTTCCGGCCAGATGCACGGCCTCACCATGCTGGATGAGGCCAATCGCGTAATTCGCCCAGCGCTCATCTGGTGCGATCAGCGGAGCCAGGCGCAGGTAGATTGGATCAACGCGAAGGTGGGCGCCGATACCGTGCTGCGCTGCACCGCCAATCCCGTCCTCACCGGTTTCACCCTGCCCAAATTGCTGTGGGTTCGCGACAACGAGCCAGGCAACTTCGAGCGCCTTCG
>JBEKFB010000102.1:0-12612 GCA_050013535.1 Bryobacteraceae bacterium
ACCTCGATGTCGGTTCATCGCATCCTGGGGGTGTAGAAGCTCCCAAGGGTTAGGCTGTTCGCCTATTAAAGCGGTACGTGAACTGGGTTCAGAACGTCGCGAGACAGTTCGGTCCCTATCTGTGGTGGGCGCAGGAGATTTGAGGGGTGCTGTCCTTAGTACGAGAGGACCGGGATGGACGAACCTCTTGTGATCCAGTTGTCACGCCAGTGGCATCGCTGGGTAGCGAAGTTCGGTCAGGATAAGCGCTGAATGCATATAAGCGCGAAACCTTCCTCGAGATGAGATCTCCCAAGGGGTAACTCCCTAATAAGGGCCGTCGAAGACTACGACGTTGATAGGACGGAGGTGTAAGCATAGTAATATGTTGAGCTTACCGTTACTAATAGCCCGTTCGGCTTGACCATAAAATTTACCCTCGACACCGCCCGCCGCACCGCGGAAAACGCGTTGTGCGGCGACCATAGGAACGAGGTCAGTCTCATTGATTTGTGAATAGCCCATCAATATTCAGCCAAAGCGAGTTTAGTAACACAAGCTTTGGGTGATCCTAGCGTGGGGGTCCCACCCGTTCCCATCCCGAACACGGAAGTTAAGCCCCACAGCCCCGATGGTACTGCACGCGCGAGTGTGTGGGAGAGTAGGAAGTCGCCCAATTAAAACAGAAGCCCCGGACCTTGTAAAAGGCTCCGGGGTTTTTCTGCTTTTTGTGCGGGGTCTGTGTTCGCGGGGATTTGTTACCATTGGGGAACCGTGGCAGACCCCGCCGGTGTAGAAATCGCCGATGAGAGCTCTGGTCGAAACCGCAGCCTCTCCTGGCCCGGCAAGGAGATTCCTTCCCTCTACGGGATCCGTGGTGTTGCGGCCCTGGCGGTGGTTTTGTCCCACATCGGCGTGTCGGCGTCGAACGGCCCATACGCGGTTATTTGTTTCTTTGTCCTCTCGGGTTTTCTCATCACTCACCTTTTGTTAAGCGAACGCGATAAAACAGGTGATGTCTCCCTCCGGCGATTCTATTTGCGCCGCACCCTCCGAATTCTTCCCGCGTTTTATTGTTATGCGGCGGTTTACGTCATACTCAGGCTGATCGACAAGTATCCCGTGGACTGGCTTTTTGTCCTTGGCCGAGTCACCTACACGGCAAACTTCACCCCGCTCCTGCCCCTGTTCAGCGGTCCTCGGATCCCCACGATGGGACATACCTGGTCGCTTGCCATCGAGGAACAGTTCTACCTGCTCTGGCCGTTCATTTTCGCCGCCTTTGCGCTCAAACGAGGGAAGCTAATGAAGGGTCTGATTGTTGCAATTGTTGCGGTATGGACGTATCGCTGGGTGGTACTGTCCCTGAACCTCAATGACAACTATATCCTCTACGCTTTTGAGACGCGCGCGGATGCGTTGGCCGTTGGGTGTCTTGTTGCCATCGCAAATCATGAGAATCGAATTCCGCGCTGGCTGATCGATTGGAAGTGGGTCGGGGGAGTTGCTCTGGCAATCATTTGCTTCTGTTCCGCCATCAATCTAAACCAGCCACGATACGCATGGGCGATCATCCCACTGGCCTGTGCGGTGCTGATCATCCGGTCGATTGCTCACAGCCAGTCGCGCTGGTACAGTTGGCTCGAGTTCCGGCCCATGCGCGCGCTCGGGATAATCTCCTATTCCCTTTACCTGTATCACCCCTTCGTAATCCATCTGCCCCCTGCTATCCGCACGGTGCCAGTCGAAGTAGCGTTCGCGATCCTGCTGGCGACGGGATCATACGTGATCGTGGAGAGGCCTTTTTTGGCGCTCAAGGATCGGTTCTCGCCGGTCCCCGTCCGCCCGCATACATCGCCGCAATCGGGGTGCCTCGCGGAGCACGTGGCGGCTGATGGGCCGGTTCCGCCAGTTCCGGTCCCGAATACGTAAGGGCGTTGGAAACGCGAAACCATCCGTAATCGGAGAACATCTCGAATTCACGATTCTCCGGGCAGGTGGTGCGGCACAGCCACGGCCACTCACTTCAATTCCTGGTCCGGCGGTTCCTCCACAAGCTTGAATGACTTGTTCCTGAGGTCGTGCTCACGGCCGGCCTGTTGCGCTTGAGCGAGCCGCTTCACGCACTTCTGTAGCTCCTCACGATCAGCGGCGGAGCTGGAATGCCGCAAAGCCACGATCAAGTGGTAAATAGCTGCTCGATCCAGAGGATCATCCTTCAGTGCCAGCTCAGATTGTTGTCTTGCAGCCTGGTACTGTTCAGAGCCCAGATATAGACTCGCAAGAAGGTTCCGCGCTGCTACGAAAGTAGGTCGCAGCTCGACCACCTTTAACGCAGCCGCAATCGCCTCTTGCGAGCTCTGGGCATTACCAGCCGCCGCGTCTTGCTCAAGCAGCTCTGCAAGCAGGAAGTTGAGCTGTGCGCTGTCCGGATGAGAGTGCAACTGCGCACGCACCTTCTCCAGCGCCAAATCGGGACGATCCTGCTCCACTTCCGCCAGGTCCATGGCGTACGAACTGATGCTCTGCTCGGGATCGAGGTGCTCGGCCATCTTGAAATCGGCTTCAGCCTTGTCGTACACGGCGAGTTGAGCGTACAGCAGTCCGCGGGACACGTAGAGCGAAGGATCCGCGGGGATCAGATTAACTCCCAATGTGAGCATCTTGACGCCTACTTCGAAGGACTCATGATCAAGGCAGAGAAGAGCGAAGGCAGTGTAGTATGCTGCGTTCTTAGGATTCAGAAGAATCGCCTGCCGCAGATGAGACACGGCATTGGGAGTATCCCCCGTCGCTTCGTAGGCTTCCGCTGCGAGGCTGAAGATGTCAGGATCTGTCTGATCAGGACGCAGCAATGGTTTAAGGGCGATGAGCGCCTCGGCATATCGCTTCGCGTCCACCAGCAGGACAGCGAGATCGTACTTTGCAGAGTCTTGTTCAGGAACAAGCGAAGCCAGTTGCTGGAACGCCGCCACTGCCTTCTGCATTTGCCCCGTCTGCTGTAAACAGGATCCGTAAAGCTCAAGTGAGACGGCGTGGCCGGCAACGCCCCTCGCGCTCGATTCAAAATCGCCGATCGCGGTTTTGCAGCTTCCTTTTCTGGCCTCCAGCACGGCCAGCATTTCGTGCGCAACCTCATCCGCCGGATCGAGCTCCACCAGAGTCCGAAGTGTTGGCACCGCGCGTTCGTCCTCAGTGCGATACAGGAGCTGGGCCTTGCCCTTCAGTGCGGGAATCGACTTCGGCGACAGGCGAAGAGCTTCGTCGAATGCAGCCAAAGCTTCCCGATCGTTCTTCTGGAGTGAAAAGGCTATGCCCTGCAGCGTCCAAACGCGCACGTCGCCCGGGCTCTCACCCAAAGTGGAGCGCGTTAGCCGCAGCGCTTGATCTAGTTGGCCGCTGCGGATGAGGGACTCTATGGACGCGACGGGCGCCGGGCGTTGCGGTCCATCTGCGACGACACACGAGACGCCCAACAGCGCCAGGCACCAAAGATGAAATGGTCTCCTCATAGCTGCCGGCGCGCACTCCTAGGACCGTGCCCAACCGAAGTTGGGAACAATACCTTTGCCTTCACGAATCGTAATAAGCTGATCGCACTTTACAGACGGATAGGCTTCGGTTGCACCGCTTGGCCAATGGATTGTTACATCCGCGGCCGTAGCTTCTCCCAAGCCAAAATGAAGGCGGGAATCGCTGCAAGAATAGTAACTCGACTGGCTCAGAACTTCCTGCGCCTGAGTGCGCCCGCCGTAGCGAACCAGCACGCGCGCGCCGATGCCACTGCGGTTTGACTTCGTCCCAACCAGTTTGACCTTCAACCAATGGTGGTTCCCCTTTAAGTCGTTCCGCAATAGCGACGGCGGCTCGTTCATGTTGAAAATCAGGATGTCCGTGTCGCCGTCGTTGTCAAAATCTCCGAAAGCGCAGCCGCGACTCGAATGCGGAGTCGAGACGCCCGGACCCGCGGTTTCGATCTCCTCAAACGTTCCGTTTCCCAGATTCCGGAAGAGAATCCGGGGAGACTTGTCGGGGTTTTGCGGGAGAAGCTTTTCCACCTCGGGATATACGCTGCCGGTTACAAAGAAGATGTCCGGCCACCCATCGTTATCCAGATCGCAGATGCCTGTCCCCCAACTGGCGAAACGGGTTTCGACGCCGAGCTTAGCGGCGAAGGTGGCATCGTCGAAGTTAGCCTTACCGTCATTGCGATAGAGGACGTCGTTGTCATTGACAAAGTGGGTTTTGAAAATGTCGAGATGCCCGTCCGTGTTGTAATCCCCAACCCCAATACCCATGCCGGCCTGTTCGGCTCCGTCGTTGCTCAACGCAACACCGCGCGCAATGGCGTCTTCCACGAAAGTTCCGTCATGCTGGTTCATGAAGAGGAGGCTGGGAGTGGAATCGCACGCGACGTAAATGTCGGGCCAGCCATCTTCGTCGAAGTCTGCGGCTACGACTGTCATCCCATAGCTTGGCCACGGCTTGGCAATTCCAGCTTCAACGCTCACATCTGTAAAGGTGCCGTCGCCGTTGTTCCGGTACAACGAATGCACTCCGAAAGGAAGGCCCCGCGGACCACAGTTGACCGGTATGCCTTTCCAGTTGCAATTCACCGAAGCACCAGGCCTTGGCACGTGCTCGAGATCGAACTTCAGGTAGTTCGAAACGAACAGATCGAGGTGGCCATCGCGGTTATAGTCGACGAAAGTACAGCCTGCCCCCCATCTGACCTCGGGACTGGCCAGCCCGGCTTCTTTGGTCACGTCCCTGAACGTTCCGTTGCCGAGATTGCGATACAGGCGATTCTGTCCCCAGTAGGTGCAAAAGATGTCTTCGTATCCGTCGTTGTTATAGTCGCCGATACAGACGCCATTCGCCCAGCCGGCTGCTTCGAGACCCGCTTGCGCAGTCACATCCGTGAACGTTCCGTCACGATTGTTCTTGTAAAGGCGATTCGAAGCCCCAGGAGGAGCGCCTTCCAGTCGAGTTCCGCTGAGGAGAAAGATGTCAAGCCAACCGTCGTTGTCGAAATCGAGAAAAGCGCATCCGCAGCCATTTGCCTCGATAATGTATTCCTTATGATCTATGCCACCGTAGACCATGGTCTTCGTCAGACCCGCCGAAGCGGCCACATCGGTGAAGTATGCGGTGAAGGGCCGGCCGGATGCCTGAGGGTTCTTTTGGGCGACCGCGACATGGCCGCCCATGCCTTGCGCAAAGCACCGCGGTGTCACGTATTCAGCCAGTCCTGCGAGTGAGAACGAAAGAAAGTGACGTCGGCCAAAGAGCATACGGTCTGGTGTGAATCCCCTGAATAGATGTCTAAGCAACTGCTCCGCACAAAGCGACTTCGCGCACGCCACTACATGGATGGTACACCTGGCCAGGCTGCATCGTCCTTACCAGACGTACACGGCGGCTACACTAGGGGGACCAGGAACGAAATCAGTCACGCGTGTTTTCAGAACGACCTCGACGTTCTTCTTCTGCCAACCCGTGGGAAGCACCCGCACTGCCTGCTCCAGCAACTGTGGACGGGTAACAAACTCGCTCGCCGCCTGGGTGCCTTCCGTGCCGATGCCGGCTACGATCATCGTAAACTGTCCCGTAGCGGAGTCCAGCAGCCGGGCCACCAGCGCAGTATCGTCGACATGTTCCAGGTTCTTTCCGTAGTGGTTTTCCCAGTAGCGTCCGTTGACACCCTGTTCGCGAATCCCATAATGGCCGCCTTCGGTGACGAAAGCAAAGTGCAGATTCGAGGCGATTTGCAATGTCCAGCGATTGTTGAAGGCGCCCAGGATAACTGATGGTGAGTTCTTCAGGTCGCCGAATGAATAGTCCGAGCCAATCCGGACCTGGACCGGCTTGCTAATCCTGCCCATGAGAGTTGCGAGAGTGACAGCAGCGTATGTGTCACCTCGCGCGACTCCGTAATCCGGTGTTTTCGACATCTCGCCCCAGGAGATCTTCTGGCTCGGATCCATGGGCAGGGCGCCGAGTCTTTCAATCTGAGTCTGGAAAGTTCCGGGATGCATTCGCGCGTACCTGTCGTACAGCGCGTTGGTCGGCCGGTACACCGCGGGCATGGCCAGGCAGACGAGCATTGGTTGCGGGGTCGCAAATATCGGCTCCCAGAACTGATCAATCGCTGCCTTTTGGGCCGCGCGCGATCCTCGAACCCCGAGCGCAACGGCGCCAGCGACCAGCAGGATCACACAGATCGAGGCGATGGCCCGGTATCTCGATGGTCTGGCGAGGCGATCAGGCGGGCCGGCATCGGGGGGCTGGGATAATCCCTGCGGAACCGGACTGAGTGGCGACTCCACCGACACCTCGGTGAAGACTGCGGAATAGGAGCCAACGGGGAGTTGAATGCGGATCGCCGGCGCGGTCGCGAGTGTTTGATAGTACTGGTCAAGCCTTCGACGGACTTCTGCCGCCTGGACGCGAACCACCGGGTCATCGCCCGTGGCGTAGTCGCGGCGACGCTCGAACAATTCGACACCGATTGTTCGTTCCTTGATTGGCTCGGCCTTATCCAAAGCGTATTCAACCACATAGCGAAGGAACTGCTTAGATCGTGCAGCCTTGCGAAAGAAACGGCTCTCCAGGATCTGATTCAGCTCCCGGAGTACCGCCTCACGCTTGCCGAGCTCAACCGGAACTGCGTTGCCAAACGCCATCTCAGCTTGTCCTCGTGGTGCCCATGGGGCAATTGCGCATCTAACGCGTTCTGGCCGTAAGGAGTTGTTTGCTCGCCTCTCAGTACGCTCCGTTGGCTATTATAAAGGGATTTCGACCCGGAGTGGCGGGTTTCAGTGAAGTTACAATCTGTCGCGGACAGTTCCCTATGTCCCGCGACGCGTAGTGCCTCGCTATCATCTACGCACGTACGCACCGCTGTGTCGGCCTCGGATTCATCGACGAAGTGACATCTGCCGGGCTGACCAGCGGGCGTGCCACAACACTGGGCCTTGCGCCCGCGCAGTTTCGCTCCCGATTTCCATAGAGCGATTCACGGCCAATCCGCTTTCTTGTATGGAGATTCCTATTCCCCTGCCCGGCATGTTACTACCAGGAGCTTCCTTACTGTACAAAGACTGTTCATTACTTATACTACCCTTACGTCAACGCCTACATTTCAATCCAGCACGAAAATACCAGGGAACGGATGATTGCTCGTCCGAGGCATTTGGGTGGTGCCTCGTCACGACGAGCGGTTCTCAAGAATTCTTCGCGGCGAATGCGCCCTAAGAGGAGAGATTCCAAGGATGAGACGTTCACTTGTACTCACATGGGTGTTTTGTTTCGTATCGCTTACCGCTTTCGGTCAGTTCCTGAGCGGTGTCGACGGGGAAGTGCGCGACAAAAGCGGCGCTTCGGTACCTGGCGCGAAGGTGACCATAACGGACAGCCGCCTCCAGGTGTCGAAGAGCACCATAACCAACGATGGTGGCTATTTCCGAATCGATAGTATTGCGGCCTCGACGTATGCTATCCGAATTGAGAAGTCCGGCTTTAGGATTTGGGAACTGAAGGATCTCGAGATTCCTGTAGGCGAAACTCGAACGGTCACGCCTACGCTGGATGTGGCTTCGCAGGAAGAAAAGGTCGCCGTGACCGCCGAGGCGGCAGAGGTCGCCGTGAATCTGGTCAAGGCCGACACCGGGTCGGTGATTCAGCAATCAACGGTCGAGGAAACGCCCCTGGTGGGACAAAACGTCTACGGACTGACGACTTTGACGCCAGGCCTAACCGGCAACGCCGTTACGGCCAGGGGTACCGACAATTTCACGAACGAATACGCCATTAACATCAATGCCGCCGGACTAAGGCAGGAGGAGAACGGGTACGCTATCGATGGCGCCCAAACCAACACTCCGTCCCGCGGGGGCGGTACCTCTATTTCCCCCAATCCGGCGATTGTCGAATCCGTCGAGGTGCGAACCAATGACTTCGATGCATCAAAGGGAAGAAATGGCGGTGCGATCGTAGACGTCTTTACGCGCTCCGGCAGCAATGAACTTCACGGAAGCGTCGACTATTACTTTACGAACAACGACCTGTCCGCCAGAGAGAAGTTCGATCCGGGGGTACTGCCTTCGTCCCACCGGGACGAAGTAAGCGCAACGCTGGGCGGTCCAGCCATAAAGAACAAGCTGTTCTGGTTCGGAGCCATTGATGTTCTCCGGTCGACCGTGAACAGCCCCGGCAGCGCCACGGTGGAAACGCAGGATTTTGTCAACTGGGCAAAGGCGAATCTCCCCAATACGGTCGCCCTACAGGCCCTTATGGCGGCGCCACCAATCGCATACGCCAGCGCCAGCAGCCCCGGCGTCGTAACCGTGGGCCAGATCACGGGGAGTTACTTTCCCCTTCCCGCGGGAATTCCCGCGAGTCTTGACGCGTACGGCAACATCACCTACTCCAACGTGGCGCCAAAAGACGGCTATCAGTGGAGCGCTCGCGCTGACTACTACATGAGCGACAAGGACCGCTTCTATGTCGACGCCATCCGGACCTCCGACACCTCGGCGAGCACAAATGTCAGACCGGCATTCGCCGCGCCCAGCGCGAACCATTCTACGTTTGCGAACGCGGATTGGACCCACACCTTCGGTCCGCACGTGTTGAACGAGGCTGGCGCGAACATCATCCGCCCGTACGGACAGAATGGCGCCAGTGACGCATTCGCGGTACCCAATATTAACGTCAGCGGAATTTCGGGCTTCGGCAACTGGGGCCCCGGCAACTTCACCCAGCAGACAGTTGGCTGGCGCGATGTCTTATCGGCGATGGTTAAGAGCCACACGCTCAAAGTCGGTTTTGAGCAGAACAACGTCCGCGAATACGACGATCAGGCCGGAGCCTTTGACCGGCCGACCTATAACTTCAACAGTCTGCTCGACTTTATCCAGGACGACGCGGTAACGGAGAGCGGAACTCCGGTCAATCTCTTGACCCACCAGGAAGCGCCCTATTACCGCAAGTATCGTGCGCTCATCACCGGAGCCTTCATTCAGGATGACTGGAAGGTGGCCCCTCGTTTCACGCTGAATCTTGGCGTTCGCTACGACATGATGAGTAACTTTTTCTCTATCTATAGTCCTCAGTTGAGCAACTTCGATCTGGGACCAGGGTCGTCGTTGCTCAGCCAGGTCGCGGACGGGACGGTCGGGCTCAACCCGAACGCCCACGTACTCGACCACAATATCTGGGGACTTACTCCACGTGTGGGATTCGCCTGGGATGTCTTCGGCACAGGCAAGACCGCGCTGAGGGGCGGTTTCGGCATGTTCTCGGACCAGCCGCCGTACCTGCACATCACGGATGAGACCGCGACCAACCTGCCGAACTACTACTTCCCGTCTCTCGCCGTAAGTCAGGGACAAAATATTAACTTTCAGCTGTGCCAGCCACCCAGTGGCTTCACCATATCGTGCCCGGTGCTGCCTACCAACAACGTCACCATCAATCCGGCGACCGGGGCGCTTTACGTCAACGGTACCCTGGCACCGGCGGGAATCGGTGGCATCGCCCCGAACTACAAACTGACACAGGTGGACGCATGGAGTTTGAGCCTGCAGCAGGAACTGATGAAGGGTCTTGTCCTGGAGGTTAACTATTCAGCGACCGAGGCGCACCACTTGCCCATCTTCAATCAGGACGTCAATCGCTACACAGACAGTCTGATCATCAACAATGGCACGTTGGGTCGTCTGAACCCCAACTTCTCTACCGTACAGTACGCCACCTCCGACGGCAATTCGTTCGGTAACTACGGCTCGGTCAAGTTGCGCCGCCGATTCTCGCGCGGACTGACGTTTGGCGCCGTCTACACGTATGGAAAGGCGCTGGACGACTTCACCGGTTCGGCTTCGTTGGATAGCGGAGCGGCAGCTACAGGCCCGGGAGCCAATGGCGCGGACGAGGTAATCTCAAATTACAACCTGGCTGCTCAGCGCGGCCCTGCCGATTTTGATATTCGCCAACAGTTTGCATTCGACTTCAGTTGGACCACGCCGAAGAGGTATAGCGCGCAGTGGGAAAGAGCCTTGCTGGGCGACTGGCAATTCAGCGGGCTGTGGCTGCTGCAAAGCGGGCTGCCTTTCACGGTATTCACGAGCCAGGGCTTTGTACCCGTGTACAACGCTGCCGGTCAAGTGATCGGAAACAAAGGTGGCGATTACAACGCCGATGGAAGCAATTTCGACGTACCGAACGCGCCCTCGTTCGGTACCAATGTCAGCACCGGGGAAAACAACTACCTGAAGGGTCTGTTTCCGGCTTCCGCATTTCCGGTTCCCGGGCTCGGGCAGGAAGGTGATCTCGGCCGGAACACCTATAACAACGAAGGCTACGACAACGTCAACCTGACTTTTGGCAGAGTGTTCGCGATTCGCGAGAGGTTCAAGATCGAGGCGAGAGGCGAGGTATTCAACCTCTTCAATCGGACTAACCTCACCGGGGTCAATGGGGACCTGAGCTCCGGCACCTTTGGACAAGCTACGGGCCAACAACCTGCGCGCAGCCTCCAGATGCATCTGCGAGCTACATTCTGAGCTGGAGACCAACCTGACGCAGGGCGCGCCGCGTGTCAGCGGCGCTGTCCCTTTCTTTTTAAGACAGAAGCCCCGCGCCTGAAAAAGGTCCGGGGCTTTTCTGCGTTTTTGAGTCTTTAGCGCAGATGTGGCGGCGGGCAGGCGCTGACCGCGTGTTGTGGTTCTATGCCGAATGACAAGGCGGGCGAAGACGGCCATGTGCACTGCGCGACCAGCGAGACCGCCGTCACCGCGCCCACGTTATCCGCGGAGAAGATCGTGGTGAGGGCGCCAGACCTGGTGGCCGCGATAGCCATGGGCGAGGATCCGGAGGCGAGTTGCTGTTCCGCCTGGAACGTGCCATCGCCATTGCTCTGGAAGTATGTGACGTCGGTCTGCCCGCAACAGTGGGCGACGAACAGAACGGGGTTGCCGTCTCCATTCACATCCTCCGCCGCAAGAGAGACTGGCAGATTCTCTTCGGTGACCGGCAGAACGGGGGCTTCCGTGAAGTTGCCCCTGCCATCACCCAACAGGACATCGATGGTTTGGGAAGTTCCGTCGCTCACCGCTGCGATATCGGGTTTGCCGTCGTGATTGAAATCGGCAATCACAAGGCTGCTTTGCGCGCCGGCCACCGATTGCATGGCGAACGTCCGCGCATTCTGGAATGTGCCGTCGCTCTTGCTGAGAAAAACGGCCAGCGTGGTGGACGCGCCGATGCCGCTGACCATCACCCCGGCCACGTCGGGAATTCCATCGCCGTTCAAGTCGCCTGTGGCAACCGCTTCCGGATACATGCCGGAAACCGTCAACGTCACCGGCGTCTGAAAGGTCCCATTGCCGTTGCCGAGCAGGACTTCGACCTGGCCGGGGCCGGAACCGAAACCCTGGTTCAGTGCGACCACCACGTCCAGCTTTCCATCGCGATTGAAATCCGCCAGCGCGATGCTTTCCGCGGTTTGCGTCAACGGTGTGTTGATGCCGGATTTCAGCGCGCCGTGTCCATTGCCGGGCAGGACACTGATGCCGGAACCAGCCGCCACAACATCCAAATCTCCGTGTCCGGTCACATCGCCTATAGCGACGGCCTGCGCGTTGACGCCAGGCGAGTAAGCCACGGGCGCCTGCAACGCCTTTCCGTTCGACAGCAGAACAGCGACCTCTTGTGACCCGCCCGTGACAACGGCATCCGGCTCCCCGTCGCCGTTCAGATCGGCAATGGCAATTCCCTCCGGCGCTCCGCCGACCAAATTGAGCGGTGGCGCGCCAACGGCGCCTTCCGGCGACACGATGCTGAACCAGAAGCTGTCCGTGATCTGGTCGGGAACAATCAGGAGCGAATTGCCATCCGGCAATTGCTGCACGGCGATCGACGCGGGAGAGTTTCCGGTTGCATAGGCGGACAGCGGTTGAAACGTGCCATTGCCTTTGCCGGAGAGAACGATCATGCCGCTGGCGTTTTGCGAGACCGCGATCAGGTCGAGGTTGCTATCATGATTCAGGTCGGCGGCCGCCAGATAGTCGGGAAGCAGAGGAAGCGGGAGCGGGGTAACGGACGACTGGCTAAAGCTGCCGCCGGTGTTGAGCAGCGCGGAGATGCTGCTGTTGGCCACGGAGACGTATCCGCGATTGGCCACGGCGAGGTCGGGATGCCCATCGTTATTGAGATCAACCGCGAGAATTGACGACGGGATGCTCTGGCTGTCGCCTCCGGTGGCGTATAAGACCGGCGTGCCGAACGTGCCATTTCCGTTGCCGGGCAGGACTGTAATCATGGCCGAGGTCTGGCTTGCGGCGGCGAGGTCGGCCTTGTCATCGCCGTTGAAATCGGCTGCCGCCAGCGATCCGGGATTCGCGCCCGCCTGGATCGAGGTGGCAGTCTGGAATGTCCCGTCGCCGTTGCCGAGCAGAATAGCGACACTGCCGGGTCCCGATCCGTCGGTTGCCGGATTGCTCACGGCCACGTCGAGTTTGTGGTCGCCGTTGAAGTCGGCCACGACGATGGTGGAATTGTCGGGATCTGGCGAGAAACCAGTGGAGAACTGATTGGTGCTCAGAACCGAGCCGTCGCTGTTGAGCAGCTCAA
>JBEKFB010000103.1:0-12541 GCA_050013535.1 Bryobacteraceae bacterium
AATCTCCGTGCCGGGTTTATACCAGGCGCCCCATTCATCCACGATCAGCTTGATGTGATGACGGGGGTCCGATTCCTCCATCACCGCCCAATGATCACGGATCAGTGTATCCATTACACTGCCCTGCGCGAGCAGTTCATACCACTCCAGCTCATTAAACCTGACCGCGTCGCCCTTCGCAAGGTTCCAGTCGGTGCTGGCGCCGGCGCTGAGATTCCACGTGTAGTTGTGAAGGGACAACCCATAAACGCCGGGAATGTCTTGCCTGTCCGCGAGTGCGTGCAGCAGACGGCGCGTCCAGTCCACTTCGCCGCTGTTAGGACCGGACGCGACGAGATCCAGCGGCTGTCCGTAGCGCGGCACCCACGCTGTGAAGCGTCGAAATTCGGCGGCATACTCTTCCGGCGTGAAGTTGCCGCCGCAGCCCCACGATTCGTTGCCAACGCCCCAATAGCGGACGTCGTAAGGCTCCGGATGACCCTGTGCGGCGC
This sequence comes from Bryobacteraceae bacterium, assembly GCA_050013535.1. Classification (GTDB taxonomy): domain Bacteria; phylum Acidobacteriota; class Terriglobia; order Bryobacterales; family Bryobacteraceae; genus CAWACP01. Next base: position 492 of record JBEKFB010000103.1, read on the forward strand.
GCTCTTTGGATCCTTCGCCGCTGCCCGCCGGTGAATTGCAGTATTCCACCCACTGATTGAAATTCCACGCCGGCAGCCCACGGAGGTTGGCGGCGAGATACGGCTTTGCTCCTGTGAGCGTGCAGAAACGCAGAAATTCCTGAGTGCCGAAGGCGTTGCTGTCCGTTCCGCCCCAGAAATTCGTGCGCGGCTTGCGCTCGGTCTCTGCGCCTATCCCGTCCCGCCAGTTATAGCTGTCGGCGAAGCAACCTCCAGGCCAGCGAACTACCGGCGCATGGATCGCCTTCAACGCATCGATCACCGCGCGGCGAATGCCGCCTTCGTTTGGGACCTTCGAATCCGGCCCCACCCAGACGCCGTCATAGATCACGCCTCCGAGATGCTCAATGAAGTGGCCATAGATCTCCGGCGCGATCGTGCCGATCGGCTCGTCCGGCAGAATCTCGATGTGAGCAGCCGACTGCGCCGCCACTGTCTGCGACCGCGCCGCGATCCCGGCCGCGGCTAATCCATAAACCGCCAGCCCTTTGAAGAATTCTCGTCGATCCGACAGCATAGTCGTCTCCCTCAGCTCAGTTTCAGGCGCAAAATGGTCAGCGAGTGTTTCGGGAATGTGTAGGTGAACCCGTTACGATCGAGGTTCACGTTTACATTTCGCGTAGCGGGACGCACCTTGTGGTCGTCCGCGAATGAGTCCACCGCCTTCAGGTCGGAGTTATTCATCTCCCACACATCCACGTCAGAGGAGAGTTGCCCATCCACATTATCGATGCGCGCCGCGATATCCGACGCCGGGCTACGGTTAAGCGCATTCACGAACAACTGGCGCGTCTTCGGATCGTACGTCGTGGAGACGTCCAGGTAGCCGACCGGGTGGCCGTTATACTCATACGTTGGCGATTTCGTCAGCACATCAAGCGAGAGATTGCCGCGTTGTTTCCCGTACTCGAATATCGGCCAATAGATGGTCTGCAGGAAGATGCCGTCTTTGTTGGTGACGATGGGTGCGATCACGTTCACAAGCTGGGCGAGGTCGGCCAGCTTCACGATGTCCGCGCGGCGAAAAAAGGCATTCAGGAACATGCCGGTGGCCAGCGCGTCCTCGAAATTGTAGCGCTCCTCCAGACCCTTCCTGCCGATCTCGAACTCCGTCCTTCCCAGCGTTCTGTACCAGACGTTCCACTCGTCGAACGCGATGTAGATGGGCCGGGGCGTGGTCTGCGTAACCTGCGCGGCTTTGATGAGGCCGCCCACCACGGCAATGCGCTGATCGATGTTGGAGCTTTCGGCGAGGAATTGTTCCAAATTATTTTCCGGATTCCCGATGTACGTGTGCAGGGAAATATAATCGATGTCGTTCTTCAGGTATTCAAGAACGGTGCGATTCCAGCCGATCCAGTCATGTCCCGGGCGGAAGTCGGAGGAGCCGCTGGCGATCAGCTTTATGGATTCGTCAGCTCTGCGCATGGCCTTGGCGGCCTCGAGGGCGAACTTCGCATAATCCTCAGCGCTGCGATGGCCGAGCTGCCATGGCCCATCGATTTCGTTGCCAAGTCCCCAGATCTTCACGTTGTACGGTTTGTCGTGTCCGTTAGCGCGCCGCATATCGGCGTATGCGGTGTGCGCGGGTTCATTCGTGTATTCCACCCAGTGGCGCGCTTCGTCGATGGTGCCAAGGCCTGCGTTGATACAAATGTAAGGCTCTGTTCCCACACGCTCGCAGTACTTCAGAAATTCGTCGGTGCCGAAGCGATTCGTCTCAACCGCGCCCCAGGCATCGTCGCGGCGAACCGGCCTTTTGTCTTTCGGTCCAATGCCATCTTCCCAGTGATAGCCGGAGACGAAATTGCCGCCGGGCCAGCGGAGCAGGGAAACGTTGAGATCGCGAACGGCCTCCATCACATCCTTGCGAAAGCCGTCGGCATCGGAGAGCGGGTTGCCCTCGTCGTAGATGCCACCGTAAATGCAACGCCCCAGATGCTCCGTGAAATTGCCGAAGAGGTGCGGGTCCACTTCGCCCACGATTCGATCCGTGTCGATCTTGATCCGGGCTTGGGGCTGCTGCGCGGCGGCAATCACAACTGCCGCGGCAAGCGACAAGGCCGCGCGGAATGTTCGCGTCATGGCGATCACCGAAGACACCTCCTGAGTGCAAACGCTTTCAGAGGAATCGTATGGCACGCCGCCTTTCAGAGTCAAGCCCCGAGTTCAGGCGAGCTTTGCGAGGTTTCAGCAGACTCCTGGATCCTCACGTTCGCTCCACCGCATTGTGGTAGGATCGCTCGATCTGGCTTTCCGAACCAGAAAGGAGCCAGCGAGGATATCATGATCCTGACAGCATTTACCGTCTTTCATGTCGTCCTGAGTCTCGTTGCCATTGGCTCAGGGTTTGTTGTGGCCTACGGCTTGCTGGCGTCGAAGGTGTCCGCCGGTGTGACGAAGCTCTTCCTGATAACCACGGCGGCGACCAGCGTCACCGGCTTCCTCTTCCCGTTTCATGGCTTCACTCCTGGCCAGGCCGTCGGCATCCTTTCGCTGATCGTGCTGTTGTTTGCCTTTCTGGCCGTCTATCGTTACCATCTCGCCGGGGGCTGGAGCAGGACCTACGCGATTACGGCCGTGATCGCGCTCTACTTCAACGTGTTCGTCCTGATCGTCCAGCTTTTTCGCAAGGTTCCCGCGCTCACGGCTCTGGCGCCCACTCAATCGGAGCCGCCTTTTCAAATAGCGCAGCTCGCTGGCTTGCTGGTCTTCGTAGTGATTGGGATTCGCGCTGCGATGAAGAATTCGGGGCGGGCGATTCGAGCCGAATGAAATCGGTACTCATATCGTCCCTGCTGCTCGCGCTTGCAGCTTGTTCCTGGCCAACGCTCGATGCTCAGTCGCCGCCGGCGGCTATCGATGTCGCCAGCGCCCCTGTTCCCATCCGGATTCTCGTGCAAAGCCCCGCGGACACCACCACGGACCTCCAGGTGATTTGCCTTTTTCGCTCATCTCCGGTGAACGCGCTGCACGGTTCGCTCGTGGAGATGAACAAAAAGTTGAAAGGCCTGCTCGATCGTATCCGCAAACCCGATTTGTTCAGTGGCGAACCGGGCGAAACACTCCTGATGGCTCCGCCCGCCGGAAGCCTGGGCGCGCGAAAACTGCTGATTATCGGGCTGGGCGATTCGGAGACCTTCTCCCCGCAACGGATGGAACTGGCCGGAGAGATCCTTTATAGCGAGGCCAGCCGTCTCGGCGTGGCGCACCCGTACTTCGCCCCGACTGTTCTCGATGGCGGCGTCACGCAATTCAACACCGGCGAAGTCGCTGAACAGGTGACCTCCGGATTCCTGAGGGCAGCGGCGATGGATAAACTCCTCCGGGATGCCGGCGTCTCGCCCGGGCCGTCCGTCACCGCGCTCACGTTTCTCGCGGGATCAAAGCACGTGGCTGACACACGCGAAGGAATTGTCAGGGCCATCGCTGCGCGATAACAGGACGTCTTCCGGTCCGCACCTGGAATCCTCTTTCTCCTTAAAAGGTGATCGGTTACGGTGTCGCTGCGCCCAACCCCATTCGTTCCACCATGCGGGCAACCAGATTCGGCCATTCGTACTGGCGAATCGCATCCCGGTTGGGGTGCCACTCGCAGTTCTGATCCAGGCGCTCCATCGCGGAAATCAGCAGCGCGGAAATTCCCGGCGCGTCGTTCGGATCCACACACCATCCGCTGGAAGTCTCGCGTATGAGTTGCCCGATTTCGCCTTCCGGGGGAGAGAGAGCCAGAATCGGTTTGCCCATCCCCAGGTAGTCGAACAGTTTTCCGGCATGGGTGGTTGGATTCGCGCTCGGGACCATGTTGTAATCGGTTTCCTCGAGATATGGGATGGCGGCCTCTCTGCTCATGAACCCCAACTGACGCACCGTGTGACGCCGCGATTGGAGGTATTCGGCCGCCTCACGCGACACGCGGCCAATGAACCGCGTTTCTATTCTCGACCGCAGGTGCTCGGGTAAGCTATCCACCGCGTCGAGGTATTTGAAGATCGGCTGGTAGGCCGGATTAACATACACGGTTCCGAAGTATGTCACCACCATTTTGGAGTCCGCCGAGCGTCGCGGGTGGAAATTCTCGTAGACATCCGGATCGAATCCGTTCGGCGCGTACACGAACTTTTCATCGGGCTGCTCGGGATAGCGGCCACGAATCTGTGCGAGCTGGCTGCGCGTCACCATAGTGACGAAATCCGCGCACTCTACCGCACTCCGTTCCAGTTTCCGGGCTAATCGAAGCTTCTGGTCGGTTGCCGCCGTATCGAACTCCTGGAGGTAGTTCTCGATCCACTCGTCCCGGAAATCCAGGATGAGTTTCACCCCGGGAAAGTGGCGCTTCACTGAGACACCAATGTTCAGGCAGGAGTAGGGCGGGAGGTTCAGGAGCACGCTTGTAATTCGCTCGCGCCTGATGATGCGGCGCGCCGCGCGAATCGCGAAAGGCACCCACACGATCTGGACGTCCGGGTTAAACACCCGTTGAATCGCGTGCCGTGCGATGGCTTTCCAGCCGCCCCCGCCTCTCGATGAAGCAGACGACGGAGAGGCTGCGGGTTGACGCGCGATCACTTTCTTCCAGAAGCGGTCGCGCAGGTCGTATGGAACTTCCGGGTTGAAGGCTCGATAAACCTTCGTGTCGGCGGGAACCCTCCGGGCAAGATCGTAATCGCGTAACGGAGTTACGGCATTGCGGACGGTCAGGACCAGCGCGTCGCAATTGTGCCGAGGCAAATAGCGCGTGTAAGACACGAAGCGCTGCACGCCCACTCCGCCGCTGGGCGGAAACAGATATGTGATGATCAGGACCCGCTCTCGCGCCATGCTTTGCAGTTACGGCCGGGAGGGATTGTATTCCTGCCAGATCGCACGCGGGGAACTACCTGGGAGGCGCCGCCGGCGGTCAGTCGAGACATGCGCCCCATGTACACTAGCTTCGAAAACGTGCCCGGTCTCAGACGCCCGAATCATGCAGTCGGATTATACCAATCTCGGAATGCCACAAGCCTCCAATGGCGTCATACCCATCGAAGTGTCCACCGGATGCCGGTAGAGGTGATAAGGCACCGCGCACATCTAAAGCGTATTCGCGAATCTGGCGATAGCCTGGAACTTCAGGCTCAAGCTTCCGGCGTTGATGACGAGAACATTCATATCGCTCTCGCCATCCTTGCCGGAGATAGCGCGCACTCGCTGGTAAATTGAGGAACTTCCCGCCCCTTCACGTTCCACTTCGATTTCAGTTACGCTGGGTCTGATCGCGCGAGGTGCGCGCCCAAAGTCCGCCCATGGAAACTGCTCAAGGCCAGCGTCCCACGATGGTCGTCTGTGCCGATTTGCCGCCGGAATCGTGGACCCGGATGCAGCAGGCGCTTCAGGAGCTTCCCGGCCTGACCCTCCTGCGCTGCCCCGCCGTCGCCGCGGACGTTCTGTCTTTGTGCAGCCGCCTTGGGCCCTCTGTTCTCATCGCCGAGCGCGATTTCATCCGGCAGTTTGACAGCGACGAATTGCTCGAGCTTTCCCGCTCGGGCCGTTTACAAGTCTTAGCCCTTGTCCCCGAGGTGCTGGGTGACGACTACGTTAATCTCCTTAGGAGCGGCTGCGCCGGAGTCATCGAAGAGGGCATCGCACCGGACATGCTCCGCCGCGCCGTTCTGAGCGTTGGTGTGGGCCAGATGTGGGCGCCGCGGCTGGTCCTCTCCCAGCTTGCCCGCGAATCGCTTCTTGCCGACAGCCCCCGCCGCCTGACTCCGCGAGAGAATGAGATTCTACGATTACTTGGCAGGAACTACCGCAACCAGCAGATTGCGGACTATTTGTTCATTAGCCGCGAAACCGTTCGCTGGCATCTTCGCAGCCTATATTCTAAAATTGGTGTGTCCGACCGCAACGCTGCCGTCGAATACGCTCGCCGCGCCACCGAGAGTACCAGAACCTAAGATTTCCACGGAGACCAGAACCGGTGGCTTGGGGGGTTGCCCAAAGCCCCCCTTCTTCATTGGCAAAGTTTCTGCAATTTTAGACTGACAGGCAAATTGATTGGATTTGCTGCAGTGCACGACCGTAGGGCCAAAACCGCAGCAAGGCAAAATTGTTGTACTTTTTTCGGGGGATGCATCAGAATGCAGATCTGTCTCGTATCCAGAGACGACGCTCTTCGGACCACGCTCGCCGCGCTTACGGCAGCGGTGGTCAAAACTATCGAGCCGGGAAAGTCACCTGGCCGCGCTGACCTGTTTATCTGGGATTTTGAACCTGGCCTCGCGATCGACGCGCTGGAATGCGACGGGCACGAGAAGCACCTCGTTTTGCTGGAGCGGACGATGTTGTCCGCGGTAGCTGATGAGGATCGTCTCGGTTCCGTCTGCATCTTGCTGAAACCAATTAGCCTTTCTACGCTGCAAGCGTTCGTGGAACTGGCCGAAGCGGAATGGCGGCAACACTCCCAGGTGGACACGCTGCGCACCGACCGCGACGCCCTTCTGCAGTACGTACTGCAGGCCAATCTCCGTCTTCAGGAATACGATCAGGACCGCACCAACTTCCTTGCTCGCGCGCTGCATGACCTCCGCGCGCCCCTCACCGCGCTCTACGGCTACTGTGGCCTGCTTGTAGAGGGCCAGCTGGGCGCAGTCAACCGCCAGCAGAAGGACCTGCTGGAGCGCATGCAGCACAGCACCAGGCGTCTGTCGCGCCTCACCTCGGGCATGTTCGAGCTCAGCGTCGAAGGCCGCGTTTCCCGCAGCCTGCAGCTTGAGGAGGGCGATCTTGAGGACTGTGTCAGCCAGGCCCTTCACGACCTCAACGCTTTTGTCCAGGAGAAGCAACTGGCGGTCACCGCCCAGTTGGACCCCGCGCCCCACCCGTTCTTCTTCGAACCGGAACAGGTGCAGCAGGTGCTGGTCAACCTTATCGAGAACGCGTGCAAGTTCACGCCGAAGCATGGCTTCATCGATATTCGCGGCTACGCCTGCTCGCTCGATCGCGCCGCGCCGCCCATCGACTTATCCGATGCGACCGCATATCGCGTGGACATTCGCGACTCCGGTCCGGGAATCTCGCCGGAACACCTCACCGAGATTTTCCAGCAATACACCTCGTACGCAGGGTCGCTTGACCGGTCCGGCGGCGGCCTTGGGCTCGCCATCTGCAAGTTGATTGTCACTTCGCACGGCGGACGGATCTGGGCTGAGTCCATTGAGGACGGCGCTCTGTTCTCCTTCGTGCTTCCCTTTGAACCTCCGGTGGCCGAGTCCCGCCACCGGCCCGAGAGTGAACGTTTCCCAACGCGGGTGGCAAAGGCGGTCTAAGTCCGCCAGACCTTAAGTAGAAAGAACATGCACACTATACTTGTTGCCGAAGACGAACCCGAAGTCAGAAATTATCTCGGCCTCGCGCTGAGTTGCCAGGGCTATAATGTCGAATTCGCCCAAAACGGCGAAGAAGTCATGAGCTATCTCTCCACCCCCGGCCAGTCTGACATTTCCCTCCTGCTGTTGGACATCGTGATGCCCTGCAAGGACGGGCTCGAAACACTCAGCGACATCCGCCGCATCTGTCCGGACATGCCGGTGATTATGCTCTCCGGCGCGCCCTCGCCCGCGAATATCGTCGCCGCGATGAAGAACGGCGCTCGCGATTTCATTCCCAAGCCGGTCAGCCATGACGATCTCCGCGGCGCCATCGAACGTGCCCTGCCCATGACCTCGCCGAGACTGGGTGGATCGCGCAGCCCGCTCGCGGTAACGGATGAGGACTGCGCTCCCGCATCCGGCGCGTGGACCCGGAAAATCGAGCTGCTGATCCAGACCGTCGGATCGTCCGACGTGCCCGTTCTCCTTCTCGGAGAAACCGGTGTCGGTAAGGAAGTGCTTGCGCGCAGACTGCATGCGCGATCGCCTCGCGCCGGCCGGCCGTTCCTGAAATTGAATTGCGCGGCGCTGCCGTCGGAACTGGTGGAAAGCGAGCTGTTCGGTTACGAGCGAGGCGCCTTCACGGGCGCGTTTAAGAACACTCGGGGCAAATTCGAGATGGCCAACGGCGGCACCATCCTGCTCGACGAAATCGGCGACATGGATTTCAAGCTGCAGGCCAAGCTCCTGCAGGTTTTGCAGGATCGCGAATTCATGCGCCTCGGCGCAAAAGAAACCTCGAAGGTAGACGTTCGCGTCATGGCCGCCACGCATTGCGACCTGGAAAAGGCCATCGCCGAGGGCCGTTTCCGTGAGGACCTCTACTATCGCCTGAACATCATCGACGTGCATATTCCGGCACTGCGTCACCGGTTGGACGAGGTGATCCCGCTGGCCGAATACTTTCTGACGAAGCATGGGACCATCGGCGCGCCGCCGCCGGAGCTCTCATCGTCTCTGAAGCGCGCCCTTCTTGAGCATGACTGGCCAGGGAATATTCGCGAACTCGAAAATGTAATGCGCCGGTTCCTCGTGGTGCGCGATGCGGAATTGCTGGTCACTGAGCTGCATCGCAAAATGCGCAGGCGCCACCCCGGAATCGCCACGCGCCCTGTTTTTGCGCCGGTCCCTCCGGAACGTGAGAGCGTAAACCCCCGCCGCTCCGAGCCGGAGACCGAAGACGGCGGCGAAATCACCGTTTTCGGCGAAGCCGCCAGCGTGCACCCGGCTGCGGAGGCGTACCCCGTGAACACGCCCGAGTCCACTCCCGTGTATCAGGCGCCAGTCAGCGGGAGTTTGCCCGTGTCGATCCTCGAAAAAGTGGACAGCGCGAGAAAAGCGGCGGAAGCGGAAGCGATTCTCTCCGCGCTCAATTCCACCCTGTGGAACCGCAAGCAGGCGGCCGTGCTTCTGAACATCGATTACAAGGCGCTGCTATACAAAATGAAGAAGCTGGGCATCGGCGCTCGACCGGGCGAGCCCGACGCCGCCGAACCTCACGTCGCCGCGGCGAAGGCCTGACCACATTCTTCGCGTGACTTACACGCAACCACTCCTGACGATTTTCCTGCTGCTGACTCTGGCTGCATTTCTGGGGGGCCCGGGCAGGCGGCGCAAGCTTCTGGCGATAGCCGGACTCGCTGGACTCTTCCTTATCTCATGGCCGCCCGCCGACTGGCTTCTGTCACGCCCGCTGGAGGCCCGCTATGGTATTCGACCATTTGAGGCGCAACCCGGGCTGCAGGCGATCGTCGTATTCTCCGGCCTGGTCCGATCCGCGAACTTCGCACGGCCATATGCGATAGCCGGCGCGGACACCTACGAACGATGCCTGTATGCCGCGTGGATTTACCGCCGGTACGGGCCGCTGCCGGTGGTCGTCTCCGGCGGGCCATCCGCACCGGGATTTCCTGCGGAAGCTCTCACCATGCAAGACATCCTCGTCCGGAATGGCGTCGACGCAAGCAACGTGTGGGTGGAGGGGCGTTCGGGAACCACGCATCAGAACGCTCTATACAGCGCATCGATTCTGCGGCAGCACGGAGTCTCGCGCGTGGCGCTGGTGGTGGATGCCAGGTGCATGCTCCGAGCCAGCGCCTGCCTGCGTAAGCTCGGCATCGAGGTTGACCCTGCGGTCTCGGGCTATCGGATTTGGCGAACGCCGCGCGAGGAACTGCTACCGAGTTGGAAGGCTATTCAGAGCAACGAGAGCACGTTGCACGAAGCCGTTGGCCTTCTATGGTACCGGCTCCGTGGCTGGATTTGAGGCGCCCTCGTCCGTCGCGAGAACACCTCGTTCCTATATAAGCTCAGGCCCGCTTCCTGCGAAATGCAAGTCTCAAGCCCGGCAGTCCCCGGGTGAACGGCATACTTCTCTCCCTCTCTGTTGGATCGGATCCGCTGCAGGTGAGGGCCTGCGGAAAAGCTCGTGGACGCCTTACTGTTAGCGCGGAGCGTAAGAACCTGGAGGAGTTGTCGCGGGATCACGCATCGAGGCGCCTTCTTCAGGATTTGCGGGGCGGTATGGCCGCGCTTGCGAAAACCGCCCCGCGATGCGTTCAAACCTGGACTGATTACTTCAGACGAGCAGCGAAGCTCCGGCGGAATTTGAAGAGCAGAATGCCAACGGAGCCGAGCAGGAAGATCGAACTGGGCTCAGGAACCGGATTTGTCGGATCAAACGTGATGCTCAGATTGTCGACGCCGATTGTGGCCGGCCAGTCTACGAAATCGATATCATCAACTCCGCCCACCGATTTAGACCAGGTCCCGATGTACTGCGGGGACGTTTCCTTGCACGACTTGCAGGTGCCACTATGCGGCGATTGTTTTGAGCTGCCGTTGGTGGTTCCGGGGTCCACGCCGTATACGAAGCCGCCCGTACCGAAGCTCGAAACCGGGGAAAGAATGCCGCCGTTCCCAGCCTTAAGTTCAAAATCCGGGTTGCTCCCTGCCTCAGGGAAAATCTCGAAATCGAAACCGAGATTCGTGATGGAGAGACCCTTGAAGACCAGATCAATCTGGGTAGAGATCTGCTGACTGTTGTCGTTCGTCGTGGCAATGAAGGAATCGTCCGGGCCGGAGTGCTCAGCAGATGAGTCGCTGTTGCTGGTGGCGCCGTTGCTATTGCCGAGCGTGAGTGACGTCCCGCCGGGTCCGGCGACATGGCCCTCGCCATTATAGGTCGTGTCTACCACCGCTCCCGAGACTGTCACCGAGCAGCCCGTGCATCCGGCGGTGACGAGTTGGCTGGTCATGTAGGCCGCAATCTGCGCGGCAGTGGCATTCGCACTGAGCGAGTTGAATGTAAAAGTGGTGGTAATCGCGCCCGCGTGCGCAACGGCGCCCATGGACCCGAACGCCAAAATGGCCGTTATCAGGTTGTTCTTTAAACGATGGATCATCCTTGTTTCGTAAGCGCAGCGGCGGCCTCACAGGGATCCCATCAAGGGACTACATGGCGGCCCGACCCCCAAACGCGAACTTTCCCTCCGTCCCCTGAGGAATGCAAGTCTTATTCCAAATATATGACTACCCGATATCAATTGCTTGGGACTAAGGCCCGGACCAAATAGCCAATATATATCCTAATATTTAGGCACCCGCGTGGTTTGCTCTTTGCCGGTATCTTTCAGTGGACGGCGTGACGATGCACGACCTTGGTTCAGGAATGGAGTTGCAGAAAACGGGCAATTCCGGCGGCAGTATTAGTGACCGTCCTTGCGAGCTTCAGCCGCACTGGGGGCAGAATGGCCGTCAGATCGGGAACGGATCCGGCGGTAGGATAGGACTCGCACTAAACTCTGGCCGTCTGTGAGAAATGAGAGGAAGGAGCGGAGACGGGCGGCGTTCCTCAGCAAAGGACGCCGCCCGGTGATTCACTTAAACCAGAGGCTGCTGATTCCTTCCGCGAGCCGAGAAGCTGCGCCGCGCCTTGTAGAGGAGAAACGCGCCAACTGAAGCGAGCAGCAGGATCGAACTGGGCTCCGGCACGGGAGTCTTGCTGTACGTGAGAACCAGATTGTCGATACCGATCGCTTCCGGCCAGTCTACGAAGTCGATGTCGTTGTCGTTCGCGATGGCCCAGGACCCGGTTCCGATGTACTGCACGATTGTCTCAGGGTTGCTGGCGGGGGACTTGGTGGAGGTGCCGTCGCTACCTCCTGACGCGACCGGCTTAAGCCCAGCCTGCGTGAAAACCGTCGATTGCGTGCCGCCGTTGTTTCCGGCCGTGAGCGTAAAGGCGCCAGTGTCCGACGCATCCGGGAAGATCTCGTAGTCGAAAGCCGCATTCGACACCGACAGCCCTGTAAACACCAGCGTGATTTCGTTGTCGCTGGAATTATCGGCGTCGTTCACGGTGCCGAGGAACGTGTCGTAGGTGCTGTTCGGCGTCGTACTCGAGTTGCTCGTCGCTCCGTCGCTGGTGCCGAGGGTCAGCGCTTTGCCACTCGGACCGACCACGTGATTGTTCACCGCACTGTTGCCGTAAGTCTGATCCGCGTAGGCTCCGGTAACGACGACCGTGCAGGTGGCGCAAGCCGCCGTGACCACCCCCTGCATGTACGCCTGGATAGCCGCCGCGTTGGCATTTTCAGCCAG
>JBEKFB010000104.1:0-13319 GCA_050013535.1 Bryobacteraceae bacterium
CGAACAGCAAATAGCGGAAGGCGCGGGTGCGTTTGCGGGCTCGAACCATGTTCACCACGCCGTGGGAGCTGGTGAATTCGGTCATCAGCAAACCGCAGCCGCCCTGCGCGCGAATCAGCCGCCGAAAGACGGTGTCGGTGACGCCCGCCATGGGGGCCAGCACCGTGGCCGGAGCTATGGGCACTGAACCGATCACAAACCCGCTCGGAAATTCCTTCATCTTTTGTTAATTCTAGCAGCGCAACCTGGAAGTCCCGGCCCGCGTTTATATGGATGAGAGATGATTGCGAATTCGAAGATTGCCCTGTCCTTCGCGGCCGGTGCGCTGTTGGCGTCGGGCATCGTGTATGTCGCGCTCAAGCCGTCGGTGAGGCCGCTGCGCGTGGCTGCCGCCGCTTCCGTCCCGCCAGGTCCATCGCCCTCAACGCCGGCTCCGGTTGCGGCTGAGGAACCCGCATTACCTCCTGCGCCCGCTGCTGCACCGGAAGAGTCCCCGGCAAAGCCCGACCACCCTAAGGTTGTTCACGAAGCGGCGCCTGCGGTAAAGGCCCCGAAGTACATCAAGCCGCCCGTCCAGGTATCGCGCGCGACACCGCCCGCCGATGACGAAGTGCCCGCGTCGGTGCGAGAGGATCCGGTGCCAGCACCGCAGCAGATGGAACCCCCGTCCCCCACTCCGGCTGCCGAACCAGTGCCAGCCCCCGAACAGGCTCCCGCACCCGAACCGGGCATCGAAGTTTCGGCCCCCGCGCCCACGCCGCCCCCGCTCAATCACGTCACGCTTCAGCCCGGCACGGTGATCGCAGTGCGCCTCTCAGAAGCGCTTTCGAGCGACAAGAACGAGAAAGGCGACTCGTTCTTCGCTACGCTCGACCAGCCTCTGGCCGCCGATGGTTTCGTCATCGCCGAGCGGGGAGCGCGCGTGGAAGGCAAGATTTTGGATGTGGTGCGTGGCGCGAGAGGCGGAACCCCCTTCGGACGGGCAGGAGGTGGCGATAGAGACCACAGCCTTCGATAAGACCGGGGACTCCGCCGCTGGCGAAAACGCCGCGAAGGTGGGCGGCGGAGCGGTGCTCGGCGCGGTGATTGGCGCGATGGCGGGCGGGGGAAAGGGCGCCGGAATTGGTGCGGCCGCGGGCGGCGCGGCGGGGGCCGGAGGAATCCTGCTCACCCGCGGACGGACCGCCTCTCTTCCAACCGAAACCCGCATCAGCTTCCGCCTGCAACAGGCCGTCACCATCACCGAGCGTCCTCATTAGCTGCTGGGGCAATGATCCCAGTACCAAGGTGCAAAGAGGGGGCTTGACAGGTCCTCCGGTCCGCTTAGAATAAGGTTATTCTCGTTCCCTATGTTTTGCGAGCACCAACGTACCGAGATGCTGGCGAGGCGAGACGGGGTGGATTACGTCCGTTGCCTCGACTGTGACCAGGTTTTCGAAGCCGAGGATCTGGAAAAGGTTCCCGTGTACGACGACGAAGAGCAATCCGCCTGACCCGCCCTTTGTGTCTGCTTCCCAAGGCCAGCGCACACACCCGCGATTGGTGTGCGGCCGATTTGCGATCCTGAAGTCTGAGCATGGAACCTCTGCATATTGTTTGTATCGGGGGCGGCACCGGCCTGTCCGCGCTGTTGCACGGGCTGAAGGACTACGCGGGTGAAACCCGGCAGGTGGAAATCACGGCTGTTGTTACCGTTACCGACGATGGCGGCAGCTCCGGGCGATTGCGCCGCGATTTCGATGTGCTTCCGCCGGGCGACATTCGCAGTTGCATGGTGGCGCTGGCCGAAGATGAAGGCGTACTCTCGCGCCTGTTCGAGTATCGCTTCGGCGCAGGCCGTGGATTGAAGGGCCACAGTTTCGGAAATCTATTTCTTATGGCTTTAACCCACGTTATGGGGGATTTTTCTCTAGCCGTGCGCACTTCCTCGGAAATTCTCGCCAGCCGAGGACGAATTTATCCGGCTACGGCCCGTAACGTGACTCTGGTCGCCGAACTCGAATCGGGCAGGGTGGTGGCCGGCGAAACCCGCATCAGCCGCAGCCGTTCCCGGATCCGCCGAATCCGCCTGAACCCGGAGCATTGCGAGCCCCTGCCGCAGACCCTGGAAGCTATCGCTCGCGCGGATCTGATCACGCTGGGCCCGGGGTCGCTCTACACCAGCATCATCCCGAATCTGTTGGTGGATGGTCTGGCTGAGGCCATCCGGCAGTCGCCTGCCATAAAGGCGACGTACATTAATTTGATGTCGCAGCCCGGCGAGACCAACGGCCTGACCGCAGCCGACCATATAGCGGCCATTCAGGATCATGCCGGAGGGCGGCTCACGGATGTCGCCGTACTCAACACCGGCGAAATCAGCGAAGAGATGGCCGACAAATACGCAGCGCAGCGCGCGCATCCCGTAATGAACGATGTGGACCGCATCAGCAAGCTCGGTGTGAAGGTGCTCGGCGCGAACCTGCTGTGCCAGGACGACAAGATTCGCCACAACTCGACGGCAGCCGCGGCCATCGCGATGGAACTCGCGCGGAGGGGCCGCAGAAGGAGACAAGCACAATGAACCCGCGCATCAGCGTGGTGGTCCTCGCCGCGGGAGAAGGCACCCGCATGAAATCGAAGCGCGCGAAAGTGCTGCATCGCGCCGGGGGTCTTCCTCTGGTGGAGCACGTGCTCAACACCGCCAGCGAGCTCACGGGCGAAGAGAACATCGTCGTTGTAGTGGGGCATCAGGCGGAGCAAGTTAAAGCGGCGCTGGCGCATCGACGTGTGCACTTTGCTTTACAAAAGGAGCAGCGTGGCACGGGTGACGCTGTAAAGGCATGCCGGGACCTGCTGGATCACACTGGCCTCCTCGTGGTTCTCTACGGCGATTGTCCGCTGCTCGCGGCCGCGACAGTGCGGCGCTTGATCGAAAAACAGGTGGCAAGCGATGCCGGGGCGACGCTGATCACTACGCGCCTGTCCGATCCCACCGGCTATGGCCGAATCATTCTCGACGAAGGTGGCAACGTAAAGGCCATAGTCGAACAGAAGGCCGCATCGTCGGAACAACTGGCTATCAACCTCATCAATCCGGGCATGTACTGCTTTCGGTCAGATTTATTGTGGAAGCACATTGGCGAAATTGGCACGAATAACCCCGCCCACGAGTACTATCTCACCGACATGGTGGAGATCCTGACACGCGCCGGACACACTGTGGCGGCCATGGAAAGCCCCGACGCGAGCGAGCTGCTGGGCATCAACACGCGTATCGAACTGGCCGAGGTTGATCGCATCTTCCGCGCCCGCAAGTGCCGCGAGCTGATGCTGGGCGGAGTGACTATCGAGAAGCCCGAAACGGTGACCATCGACATGCCTGTGAGCATCGGCGTGGATACCGTTGTTGGCCCTTTCGCGCATATTCTCGGGCGAACGGAAATCGGCGAAGACTGCCAGATCGGGGCTGGGTGCGTCATCGAATCGTCCCGGATCGAGAACGGCGTGCAGATCGCTCCGTACACATTGATCGCGACTTCCCACGTGGGCCGTGATGCGCACCTTGGGCCGTTTTCGCGGCTGCGTCTCGAGAACGAAGTCGGCGCAGGCGCGCATATCGGCAACTTCGTCGAATTGAAGAAGACGAATCTTGGCGCGGGGGCAAAGGCGAATCATCTCGCGTATCTTGGCGACTCGGAAATCGGCGCGAAGGCAAACATCGGCGCGGGGACCATCACCTGCAACTACGATGGCGTGAAGAAGCATCGCACGCAGATCGGCGACAACGCATTCGTCGGGAGTAATTCCACGCTGGTAGCGCCGGTCCAGATCGGCAAAGACAGCTACATCGGCGCGGGCTCGGTGATCACCGGGCCGGTGCCCGAGGGCGCGCTGGCCATCGGGCGCGGTCATCAGGTGAACAAAGAAGGTTGGGTGGCCAAGCGCCGGGCGAAGAAGAGCTGAGGCTATTTCGGCCTGCGCCGCTTCGCATAAATTGCGCGCACCACGCTCGTCCCGGAAGCAGCGGTTTTCACTTCAGGACGCCGAGCGCGGCGAATCGCATCCTTCACTAAAGCGCGCACCGCAGGCTTTCGGAGATCCGCGATGCCCGCAATTCGAATGTGCCGAACCTGTCGGCCACTGCCCTGAAGCGAGCCATCGGGATCGTCCAGATCCGCTCCATGGTTGAAACCCAGATTCACCCACTGCGCATACGCGGCGATGTGGATGAACGCGTCGCTGGGCCGGCCGGTGAATGAATAACCGGCGCTCACCGCGCTGTAGGCATCGTAAAGTAACTCGACGGCGTCCGGAGCTTCGGTGAGCACCACCGCGCGTACAGCTAACGCCAGCGCGGTGATTCCCGGCTCGTAAGCCGACAGAAACTCCAGATACTCGCGCCGTGGTGCTGGCATTGCTTTCATCGCTCCTCAGGATAGCCGATGATGGTCTCTGCATGAAGCTCCGGTCTAAGCACTTTGTGGCGGTCGCGTGCGGTCTTTCGATGCTTTCAGGTTGTTCGGGTCCGCGGCACGTCGTTATCGGATCGAAGAACTTCACCGAACAACTGGTGCTCGCCGAGATCGTCGCGCAGCAGGTGGAGAGGCGGCTGCATCAGACTGTGATCCGCAGGTTTGATCTCGCCGGGTCCATGCTGGCGCATCAGGCGCTGCTGGCGAACGAGATCGATCTTTATCCCGAGTACACCGGAACCGCCTTCACCGCGATCCTCAAACACAAGCCGCTTTTGGATCCGTCGATGGTGCTTGGTCGTGTGAGAGCCGAGTATGCGACAAAAGGCCTGAAATGGTGCGATCCGCTTGGGTTTGACGATTCCTTCGCGATGATCGTTCGCGGCGTCGACGCGCGCGCCGGCCACCTCGTCACGCTGAGCGATGCCGAACGGCGGCCCGATCCCTGGTCGCTCGGCGTCGGCTACGAGTTTCTCACTCGAGCCGATGGCTACCGAACGCTGATGGCAACATACCCGCACCTGCGCTGGGCCGGTGCGCCGAAAACGATGGATCTCGGGTTGTTGTACCGGGCGCTCGATCAGGGTCAGGTGACTATGGGCGCCGCCAACAGCACGGATGGTCTGCTTTCCATTCTCGACGTGAAAGTATTGCAGGACGACCGTAAGGCATTCCCACCATATCAGGCGAGCATCGTGGTTCGGTATGATTCGCTGCGCCAACACCCCGGGCTTGACGCGGCTCTCGTCGAGCTCTCCGGAAAAATCAGCGCCGATACAATGCGCCGGCTCAATTACGAGGTGACAGGAGAGCACCGGCCATTACACGATGTAGCGGCAGATTTCCTGCGCGCGGAATGAACGCCTATTCGTGCGAAGTTATGGCGACTGCGCGGGCTTCCATTCGAATCACAAACTCCGCGCCACCGGAAGGCCGGTTGCTCGCCGATACCGTGCCACCGTTACGCTCCACAATCGACCGGACGATCGACAGTCCCAGCCCGTGCAGCGCCGATCGCGTGGAGACGTGCGGCTCGAAAATGCGCGGCAGTACCTGTTCGGAAATCCCGGCGCCGTCGTCGCGGATAAAGATTGCACCGTCGCCAGTGCTGATCTCAACTCGTCCTGCGCCAGCTTGCGCCGCATTCAACAGCAGATTCACCAGCACGCGCTCCCACGCCGCGGCATGCCCGGCAATCGGCGGACTAGCGGCAATTGAGTGAGTGAATTCGACACTCGGCGCGTGCACACATTCGAGATAATCCTGAGCGAAGGCAATGGCGCTTTCCACCACCGGCCCCAGTTCGGCCTGTGAGCGGCTGGTCTCCATAATGCTCCAGACGATTCGCCGGCCGCGGTCCACGCTGCGTTCAAGCGTACCCGCGAGTTTCTTCCATTGCGGGTCGCTTTCCAGAAGCTCGGCTGCTTCGCCAATGGTCTGGAACACATTGTTGAGGTCGTGCACCAGGCCTTCGATGGTTAGATCTTCGGTGTCCATGCGGTTACGCGGCGATCCGTTGTAGTGTACCGAAAAAATCGGGGAACGATACGGAGGCCGCGTCCGCGTCCTGAATGGAGCATGGTCCGTCGGCGGCAAGAGCGGCTACCGCAAATGCCATGGCGATGCGATGATCGCCAAAAGAACTCAGCTCGGCCGCATGGAATTGCTGGCGGCCGGGAACATCGAAACCGTCCGGCCGCGTCTCGATGTTCACGCCCATGCGGCGGAAGTTTTCCTCGATGCTCGCGATGCGATCGGTCTCTTTGATGCGCAGCTCGGAGGCATCGTGAACGGAGAGCCCTTCTTCGCTCATCGCGCCCAGCACGGCCAGCACGGGGATTTCATCGATCAGCGCGGCCGCGAGCGCGCCATCAATTCGTCCTCCGCGGACACGCGACTTGCGCACGCGAAGGCTGCCGATCAACTCGCCATTGGTCTGCTGAACGTCAAGGATTTTGATGTTCACGCCTGCGCCCGCGAGAAAATCCAGCAGCGACGACCGCGTGGGATTCAGGCCCACTCCCAGGATGGTCACGTCGGATTCTTTCACCATCTGCGCCGCCACCAGGAAGAATGCCGCCGATGACAAATCGCCGGGCACATAGAGATCCAGCGGATTCAAATAAGCGCGGCCTTCGACGGAAATCACACCGCCGCTGCAAGTCACCTCAACGCCGAACTCTCGCAGGGCCAGCTCGCTGTGATCGCGCGTGCGCATCGGTTCCACTACACTGGTGCGGCCCGGCGCGAACAATCCCGCGAACAGCACGCACGTCTTCACCTGCGCGCTGGCCATTGGTAGTGTGTAATTGATCGCGTGAAGCGGCCCGCCGGCTATGGTCAGTGGCGGATATTTGCCATCGCGTGCTTGAATACGCGCGCCCATCTCGGCAAGCGGCGTCATGATGCGCTGCATAGGGCGGCGTGAAAGCGATTCGTCTCCACCAATGCGGCTCACGAACGGCTGCGCGGCCACGATACCAGCTAGCATGCGAATGGTTGAACCCGAGTTGCCCGCGTCCAGCATTGCCGCCGGCTCACTCAATCCGTCGAGCCCCTTCCCGTGAATCGCCATCTCCTCGCCGGCGTCAATCTCAATCCCCAGCGCGCGCATGCATCCCAGAGTGGATTGGCAATCCGCGCCCGTGGAATAATTACGAATCTTCGACGTGCCTTCGGCCAGCGAAGCCAGCATCGCGTAGCGGTGCGAAATGGATTTATCGCCGGGCAGGACCACGTTGCCGCTCAGCGCGCGTGCCGGAGAGATATGCTCAACCATGGAAACCGCTAGTGTACCGAACCTCGACAGGGGGCCCTTCATGATCAGCAGACGCGAACTCATCGGCAGCGCCGCCGTACTTTCGACCACGGGCCTCGCACAGGCCGACGCCGTCACGCCCACCAACATCGTCATCTCCAGCCAGAACGGCCTGCGCGCCTGCGCCCGTGCGATGGAGATGCTGAAGTCCGGCGGGGACACGCTGGATGCCGTGATCGCCGGCGTGAACCTCAATGAAGAGGATCCTGCGGATCATTCCGTGGGCTATGGTGGCCTGCCCAACGAGGATGGCGTGGTGGAGCTGGACGCGAGTGTGATGCACGGGCCCACGCGGAGGTGCGGGTCTGTTGCTTCGATTCGCGATGTGAAAACTCCCTCGAAAGTGGCGAAGGCGGTAATGACCGAAACCGACCACGTCATGATTGTCGGCGATGGCGCCACGCGCTTCGCGCGAGAGATGGGCTTCCCGCGGGTGGATCTGCTCACCGATGACGCCCGCCTCGCCTGGCTGGTGTGGAAGAAATCTCTGCGCGATCCCGCCGGCCACACCAATTGGTCCAGCGAAGTGGAAGCGGGCAAGCCGTCCGCATGGCTGCGCGATGCGTTTCCCGATGCCGATGAAGCCAAGCTCGCGTGGGCCGAGCACGTTGCACTGCACCCGCCCACCGGCACTATCAACTGCCTCGGGCTGAACTCGAAAGGCGAGATGTCCGGCGTCACCACCACCAGCGGGCTCGCGTGGAAAATCCCCGGACGCGTGGGCGATTCGCCCATCATCGGCGCGGGTCTCTATGTGGATCAGGAAGTGGGCGGCGCCGGATCAACGGGACGCGGCGAAGAGAACATCCGCGTCGCCGGGGGGCACACCATCGTGGAGAACATGCGCCGAGGCATGACGCCGCGCGAAGCCTGTCTCGATGTGCTCAAGCGGATTTCTCACAACTTCGGGAATGATCGCGCGCGCCTGGCGCTGTTCGATATCCGCTTCTACGCGCTGCGCCGCGATGGTCAATATGCCGGGGCGTCGTTGTGGAATCGGGGGAAGCCTCGCTTCGCCGTGAATGATGGAGGCGAGAGCCGGCTGGAGGATTGCGTCACGCTGCTGCAGGCGTAACTGATCAGCCGATCAGGCGCTGGCCGCCTTAGCGAGCGATGTTTCGGCATCGGCCACAGTGAGATGCGACGGAAGAACGTCCTCGACGTGCGTCACCTTGAAGAGCGTCACGATTCGATCCGCCGCGCCCGCGACTGCGAACCCGATCTGCTTCCGCTGCGCCGATGCGAACAGACCCAGAATCGAGCCCAGCCCGGCCGAGTCCATGTAGGGGACGCCGCTGAGGTCGATGATCATGGGTGCGTTGCCTTCCCGCCGGGCCAGAGTCTGGAAATCGAAGATGGTGCGCAGCGTGAGCGGCCCATCCAGGCGCAGAATGCGAGCGCCGTTCTGCCCATCGGCCGCGGTGATCTTGAGCTCTTCCATTGGCTCAGTGTACAACCGGTGTCAAGTCATGGAATTGTAACTTCAGAGCGTCGGCCCGGCGGTATCCCAAACTTCCCGTCGTGGCCGCCGAGGGGGGCCAACCCATAGCTCGGGCAGTTTTCCGATAATCCCGTTTTTCGGCCTCGTGGCGAAACCACGTCCGCGAGGCATTCTTAAACGCTGCGCGATTTTGCAGATGTAATCGACCGAGAGGATCACCGGAACGTCGGGAAGGCCATCTCGATAGCTGTTTACGCCCAACGCCGATGGTAGCTCTTGCCAGCGATATCCTAGTTTTCATGGATGGTCTTGTGATCCGTGAAGTGAGCTTGGCTGACACGACAGATATTTGCAAATTGAGCGAGGAATTAGGTTATCCTGCCCCCACGGATGTGATGCGGCGGCGCATTGAAGCGCTTGCGCGTCTCGACGACCATGCGGTGTACGCGGCGATTGCCGATAAAGAGCTGGTCGGTTGGATACATGTCGCCGTTGTTCGTCACTTGCAAGTAGAACCGCGTGCCGAAATTGGCGGACTTGTTGTTGGAAGCAGGGCTCGCAGCCGGGGAATCGGACGTGAATTGGTCGCCCATGCCGAACAGTGGGCCTTGCAACAACGGGTGAGTAGCGTAATCGTTCGATCACAGATCGCGCGCGAGGCCGCTCACCGCTTTTATTTGCGCGAGGGGTACCGACAGACAAAGACCTCCGCTGTTTTCACTAAGCTATTAACCTAGCTCGCGGTTGTTTGAACGTCGCGTCGATTTCGACTAACGACCGGTTCGTCCCGCAAAACGGCGTAGGGTCTACGAATCCGGTTCGCCTGGGCTTGAGGTGGGTCGGTGGACGAAAGTGGGTTTCCTGGAAACCGCCTTCGGGCGTCGCTGCGGGAGGGTCAATGTACGGGAATCCCGTTTTTCGCGCAGTGACTCGGTCGCTTACTGAATTGCGTCCAACACCACGGAACCGACGCACTTACCCACTGGGTTTTGATAG
The DNA here is from genome assembly GCA_050013535.1 of Bryobacteraceae bacterium. GTDB lineage: Bacteria > Acidobacteriota > Terriglobia > Bryobacterales > Bryobacteraceae > CAWACP01. Next base: position 9,710 of record JBEKFB010000104.1, read on the forward strand.
ACTCTCCACACATCGAGATGTGCGGTCATGTCGAATGGAGGAGCTGGAGAAGAGGATCGACGGATCGGAGCCAGGGCGGGGGCTCTAACCGTCGCTGGTTGCCGCTGATAACGCGGCAGGCCAGAGCCTGGTAAAGAGTGCGCGAAATGGAAAGATCTGAGTTGCATCGACGGATCCGCAGACTGGGCTTCGTCGATTTCAGTCGCGTGTGAGTATTTCAATCACACGTGTGCACCGGATGCACGGGTCGAGTCCGGGAATCCGTTTCCCATGAGTCGGTTTGCGAACGGTCACCAATTTGCTTACGTCGGGTCATGCGGAGCTTCGTAGTGTTTTTTCTGAGCCCGGTCGCGTGCCTGTGCCTCTTGGCACAGGATGCCGATATACCGAAGAAATTCGCTGGGACATGGGAGGCGAACTTCAAGGACAAAGTGATCTGCACCATTCGGTTGCGTGCGGGGGATTCGATTTCCGGCGAGACCGTGGCCTGCGACATCAACGTTGACGCCAACGGCAACCTTCAGGAGCCGGAATCAAGCGACGATGCGGGCAAGCCGCCGTCACCCATCCTTAACGCGAAACTTCATGAAAGCACGTTGACCTTTGAAATCAAGGAAGAGGATGATGTCTTGAAGTTCGCGATGAAACTGGTTGGTGACGGGCAGGCCGAGCTGACAATTCTGGATGCGCCGGTAGTGATTAAGCCGATTCGTTTGCTGAGAAAGTAAGGCCGGATGCGGTCGCTTTAGGCCCAGGCGCTCCGTCATCTTCGAAGCACATCCGGCTGTTGTGATAGGCGCACTTCCATGGGTGGTGCCATCGATAAGAATGGTTATGTCCTCGGTGTGATCACCGCGCGGACAGCCCACCGTTGGCCAGTTCCCGCCCGGTACTCGGCATGTTCTTAACAAGCCGGTCGAGGATGCCATCGGCCAGTGTGGCATCACCGATCTGTTCACGCCAGCGTGAGAATCGCCAAACGCACTGGTTAGGAGCGGAATCGAGTCAACGGACGAAATGTGGGTTTATCGGAACATGGCCCACCAGGTACACTGCCCGAATCCGCTCCCTTCAAAACACCCGTCTGGTCAACTTCTCCACCGTGAACTTCGCCGTATCGGCCACGGCCATCACCGTCATCACGCCGGCCTGAACGGGATCGGACACCACCAGATCCGCGGCGTCGGGGACGCTGCCGGCCATGTTCAGGCTCACTACCAGCAAGCCCTGGGCGCGCACCTCGCGCACCGCTTTCTCGATATCGCCGCCCATCAGCGATCCGGCCAGCACCACGGCTTTCGCGCGCGGCAAACGCGCCACCGCCCGCACCGCATCGGCAATGGGTTGCTCGCCCACCAGCGGAATCGTGTCGACAGAGATGTGCTCACCGCGAATGTTGTGACGGTCCGCTTCGGAGATCGCGCCAATGGCCACCTGTCCCACCTGCGCCCCGCCGCCGATGATGATGATCCGCTTGCCGTAAATCTTCTGCAGCGTCTCAACCACCAGCACGGTCTTCACCACGGGCAGCGCCAGCAGATCGTTCAGCAAAGGTTGTTCTTCGCCGGGGAGGTCCACTTCGAAGTAGAGTCGAACCTCCTCGATGATCTCCACCGAATCGATATTGCCGTTGTGCCGCGCGATCACGCCGGTGAGCTGGTGCAGCACGCCGGTTCCCGCCACGGTTTCCACTTCCAGCCCGATGCGCCGCATCATCACTCCGGTGCTATCGAATCGCTTCGTACTTCTTCAGCAGCTCATCCCAGCGGCCCTGCGCCTTCAGCAGCAGCTCGCATACTTCGCGGATGGCCCCGCTGCCTCCCTCCGCGCTGGTGATGTGCTTTGCGCAGCCCTTCACTTCAGGGCGCGCGTTGGCGGTAGCAATGCCCAGGCCCACGCGATTCATCACCACCACATCGGTAAGGTCGTCGCCGACGTAGGCCACTTGATCGGCCGAGATTTTCGCGTCCGCCAGGATCTCCTCAAGGATCGGAATCTTCTCGATGTGCCCCTGGTAGACGTAGCTCATCTTGCATTGCGCGGCGCGGGTGGCGGTAGCCGGCGATTCGCGCCCGCTGATCACCCCGGTTTTGATGCCCATCCAGCTCAGCCACTGCAGGGCGATGCCGTCCTGTGAATCGAACCCCTTGGTCTCCACCATCCTGCCGCTGGCGTCAGGTACGTTATAGAGCCGGCCGTCGGTGAGCACGCCGTCCACGTCCATCAGCAGCAGCCGCACCCGCGCGGCCAGATCATTTATGGAAGCCATTGTTTGATTGTGCGAACGGCTAAGATTGCGCCGGAACAGAGCTCGCCCGGCTATCCTGAGACATGCTGGAGCGTATTGCCGGGAACATCTCTCGTTATAACATGTTCCCCGCCGGTTCCCGTTGCGGCGTGGCGGTTTCGGGCGGCGCCGATTCGGTTTGCCTGCTCCATGCCCTCTTCGAGCTGGCCCCGCGCTGGAATCTTCACCTTAGTTTGATTCACGTTGAACACGGCATCCGGGGTGAGGCTTCGCGCGCCGATGCAGCATTTGTAAGGGATCTGGCGGCCAGCCTGGGCCTACCGTTTCTTTACCGTACGGCCGATGTACCGGCTGTGGCCCAGGAGAACCGCGACAATTTGGAACAAGCCGCCCGTGGCGTCCGGCATGAGTTCTATCGGGAGCTGGTCGGCACCGGCGTAGTGGATCGAATTGCCACCGGCCACACCCGTAACGACCAGGCGGAGACCGTGCTTTATCGCATTCTGCGGGGATCCGGCGTTTCCGGTCTTGCGGGCATTCGCGCGGTGACCTCCGATGGCCTGGTGCGGCCGTTGCTGACGACCTGGCGAAGGGAGGTGGAGGCCTGGCTGGGCGAACGAAATATTGCTTGGCGCAACGACGAGACCAACGCCGACCCCTGCTATGACCGCAACCGCATCCGCCATCAGCTTCTGCCTCTGATGCGAGCCGAATACAACCCGCGCATCGACGAAACGCTGGCGCGAATGGCCACCTTATCGGCTGAAGACGAACAATACTGGGAAGGGCAGATCGGCGAGATGCCGCTTACGTTTGAAGTCAAACGGCTCTCGACGGCACCCCCGGCACTGGCCCGCCGGATGGTCCGCCGGGTCATCGAACAGGTGAAGGGTGACCTTCGCCAAATCGATTTCGCCCATGTGGGAGCCATCCTGGAGCTGGCCGAATCCACGGAAGGCAGCGGCCGATTGCAGGTTCCCGGCGTCGACATCCTCCGCTCATTCGATTGGATCCGTTTCCGCCCGCTTCGGGCCGAAAGTGAGCCTCGTCCGCGCTTTTCATATTCGGTGGACCCGCCGTGCACTATCGAGTGGCCGCGGGGTGGGTCTATCTCCTTCGAAATAAGAGACAACGGTTGCGTTTGTGATAAATTGGATGATGAACTCGACTGGCCCGGAGGAACCCTCGATTTGCGCAACTGGACCCCGGGCGATTGCTATCAATCGGCCGGTCTCCATCGCGAGTTGAAAATCAAACAAATGTTCCAGGAAGCTCGTATCCCATTGTGGAGGCGGCGAGACTGGCCAGTCCTGGTGTCGGACGGGAAAATTGTATGGTCGAGGCAATTTGGTCCGGCGGCCG
>JBEKFB010000105.1:0-12784 GCA_050013535.1 Bryobacteraceae bacterium
AGCGCCTTTGTGCTGGCCCTGGAGGCCAAAGCTCTGCTGGCCAATGCCAAGGAGAACCTGGATTACTACCAGAAAGAGTTGTCCATCGATCGCGACCGTTTCAAGTCCGGCGATATCGCCCGTGTGGATCTGGACCGGCTGGTCCTGCAGCGCGCGCAGTACGAATCCGACTATCAGACCGCCATCGTCAACGCCCGGACCGCCCGGATCACGCTTCTGATGTTGCTCAATGACCGGACCCCGGTGGACAAGTTCGATGTCACCGGGCCCTTCGAGTTCCAGGAACAAATCATGCCCCTGGAGGAGTTTCACACCGCCGCCGTTGCGGCAAGACCCGATTTGAAGGCAGCCTTGCAGGCCATCGAAAAAGCCCGGACCGACCACGATCTGGCGGTCGCCAATGGCTCCACTGATCCGACGTTCAGCCTGGATTTCGGGCGCAATCCGCCGGTTCCGGTATACTTCGGAGTCGGCATAAGCATCCCGCTGCGCATCTTTGACCGCAATCAGGGCGAAAAAGCGCGCACGGAAATCGACATCGGCCACGCCGGCCGCGAGAAGGATGCCGCCGAAGCCCAGGTTTTCGGCGATGTCGATTCGGCCTACTATACTCTGGTGAGTTCAGTGAATCTGTTGCTCCCCTATAAGAGCTCGGACGGTTATCTGGAAACCGCGACACGCATTCGCGACACCATGTCCTTCGCATATCAGCGTGGCCAGGCCGCGCTGGTCGATTACCTGGATGCCCAACGAGACTATCGCGCCACGCAGGTTGCCTACATCAATCTTGTGGCATCGTACCTCACCGCCGCCGCACAGTTGAACATGGCCACGGGCCGCGAGATGATCCCCTAGCGGGGTATTCCCGAAGGCTTCTTGCTGAGAATGTCCTAAGCCGTCCTGCTGCTTCTCCGCCGGTAGGAATAGAACAGGCCCGCGGCCGCCAACTGGCACGCCAGCGTGAACCCGCCGATCTTCGCGGCGAACAGCAGCGGTCGGGGCACGTCGATGATGGGGAACAACGCCAGAACAAGATACATTGAGGTCATCGTGAAACCCGAAACGGCGGCTGCTTGTAACCACGGCGCTGGTTTGAGGATCTCCCGTTGCCTCCCCAGCAGAGGCAGCGCGAACATGGCCAGATAGGAGAGCGCGTAGAAGATCCCTGACGCGTTCTGCAACAACTGAAACGCTTCCTGCTGCCCGGCGCCGGCCACGCCCGCGATGGCCATGGCGAGGGCCACGCCCCCGACGAACAGAATCGAGTTCGTGGGAGTCTTGCGCCGCGGATGCAGGCGGCCGAACCAATCCGGAAGCAGTTTGTCCCAGCCGGCCACCAGTGGCAGCCGGGTGGTGATGGCGAACGTCAGCGCCTGCTGAGCGATGAAGGAGAACAGCAGCGCGGCGATCACCAGGGGAATCAGCGCCGCCCCGGTATCGCCGGGGCGCGTGCCCAGCGTCAGCGCCTGGGAGATCGGACTGACCAGGTCGATCTTGTCCCTGGGAACCAGGGCCACGACAGAGCTGGTCCCCAGCACGAACATCGCGGCGATGATCGGTGTGGCAATCATGACGGACCATCCGATGGACTTCGCGGCGTCGCGGCACTCGCCCGCAAAGACGGCCATTGAATCGAAACCACTAAACGCACCGAAGCTCATCTTCCCCAGCAGGTTCAAACTGAGCAGCGAGATGGCGGGCAAGGACAGCGTTAAGGGCGGGTATTCGGTGGAGCGGCCGATCAGGTGGTTGCGAAACGGCAACGCGATCAGGGCCACGAACACGGCCACCATAACCACTCCGCCCAAATCCTGAATCCACTTTCCCAGCCCCAGCCCGATGAACGCGATCAGGATCAGACTCCCCAGAACGGCGGTAGTGACCATGCCCATCGCCCACTTGCTTTCGGCAATCCACGCCGCGCGTGGCCCCAGCACATAGGCGAGCATGGTGGTGGCCTGGATTCCCGCGTACGAAAGAATGGCGACGGCGTTAAGCCACAGGTTCCAACCCACCAGGAAGCCCGTAAACTCGTTGAATCCGAGCCGCGCCCATTCGTAGAGGCCGCCCTCCAAAGCGTGTGCGCGGTTCAGATAGATCACTACCGCAGCCGAAGGCAGGTAGAACAGAACTATCGCCAGCAGCCAGAATGCCACGTGCGAAGGCCCCAGCCTGGCGGCGGTTCCCACCCAGAACAGACCCACAATGTTCAGGATCTGGCCCATTACCAGGTCGCGAAGCCCCAGTTCCTTGCGAAACTCGCTCTGCCTGGTTTGAGTGTCTTGTTCGGAAATCAAGCTGGACCGTGTCGGTGAGGCCGAATAGCGTTCAGTATACCCTGACGTGCGGGTCCATGCCGGGACAGGAAACAGCGCTGAAGGGGCGTCCACGTTTGCCGGCTCCGGTGAGTTACCTGTTGCTTTCCCAAAGGAAGTATGGCATGCTTCCTGTTGGGAACCAAAATGGCGGCGATGAAAGAGAAAACGGATGTACGGCAGGGCACACTGGCGCTGATGGTCCTCAGGACTCTGGATGTGCTGGGCCCGCTGCACGGCTACGGGATCGCCCGGCGCATCGAGCAGATCAGCGGAGATGTGCTGGCCGTGAACCAGGGCACCCTGTATCCCGTGCTGCTGAAGCTGGAACAGGAGGGCGCGATCGCCTCCGAATGGGGAGCCTCCGAAAACAACCGCAAGGCGCGCTTTTATCGCCTGACAAAGGCCGGGCGCGGCGTGCTGGCGGCTGAGACGCGGGACTGGGAGCAAACGGCGGCGATCATCGCACGGTTCTTCGATGCGAAAGCGGAGGATCTGTCATGAGACTCCTCAGACGCTTTCTGGCGCGTCTCGGCAACTTCGCCACAGGGCGAGGCGTGGACCAGCGGCTTCGGGAAGAGATGGAAGAGCATATTGCCCTGCAAACGGCCGAGAATCTTCGCGCCGGCATGCCGCCCTCCGAGGCTCGCCGGCAGGCAGTCCTGAAGTTTGGCGCGGTGCAGGCGATCCGGGAAGACTGCCATGACGAGCAGGGGCTGCCGTTCATCGACAATCTGGTGCACGATGTGCGCTATGCGCTGCGGCAATTAGCAAAATCCCCCGGTTTCGCCGCCGTCGCTATCCTGACGATGGCCCTGGGCATCGGCGCGACCACGGCGGTTTTCAGCATCGTCGACGTGACGCTTATCCACCCGTTTACCTATCCGCAGCCGGAGCAACTGGTGCGCGTTGAGGACGACCTTCCTGGCGTGGGCGCCCACGATGTGGGCATGTCCCAGCCCGAGTTGAAGGATCTTGAGCGTTCCGGCATTTTCCAATATGTTTCGATGGTGGGGGGCGGGTCCGTGAACCTGACCGGATCGTCGCAACCTGCGCGGATCCCTTTCCTGGCGGTCACGCCGAACTATCTTGCCCTGCTGGGAGTGAAGCCGGAACTGGGCCGCTGGTTTGATCCCGCGGATCAAACGCCCGGGTTCACGCTGGATGTTCTCCTCAGCGATGGATTGTGGAAGCAGTCCTTTGGAGCCGACCCTCGGATTCTGGGCAGAAGTTTGCGGCTCGACAACGATTTGTACCGTGTCATTGGCGTGATGCCGCCCGGTTTCCATGATCCGGGTCGAACAACGGAGCAAAGGAATACGGCACTTTGGGCCGCGGCGGGGTTTTCCGCGGCGCCCGCGCCTGCGTCGGCACGCACCGCGCGTATTACGGACGGCGTCGGACGGCTGAAGTCGGGACTGACCCTTGCGGCGGCGCAAAGCCGGGTGGACGCGCTGGTGGCGGCTTTACAGAAACAATTCCCCAACGATTATCCGCTGCAAAGCGCATGGACGGTGCGATTGGTGCCTCTGAAGGAAAGCGTTGTCGGCAATGTCCGCCAGTCGCTGATACTGCTGCTCGGCGCGGTGGGTCTGGTCCTGCTCATCGGCTGCGCGAATGTGGCGAACCTGCTGCTCGCACGGGCCAGCGCGAGAGGGCGCGAGATGGCTGTTCGCCAGGCGCTTGGGGCGGCACGGAAGCGTCTCGTTCGGCAGTTGCTCACAGAAAGTCTGGTCCTTTCCCTGCTCGGTGGAGTAGCCGGTTTGACGATCCTGCTCGGTGCCAAAGGGTTCCTCCTGCAAATGGTGCCGGAGAGCCTGCCCCGCCTCAACGACATATCGATCAGCTGGAGCGTTTTGCTTTTCGCCTTGGCTGCTTCTGTTGTAGCCGGTACCGTTTTCGGGCTGGCTCCTGCTTTGCAGACGGGCCGGCTCGATTTGACACACATGCTCAAGCTGGAGGGGCGCGGGTCGAAAGGTTCCGCCGAACAAACCCAAACGCGCCGCATACTCGTCGTGACGGAGTTTGCGCTGTCCCTGGTGCTCATGATTGCCGCTGGCCTTCTGTTGCGCAGTTTCTGGGATTTGTATAACGTGCCGTTGGGATTCAATCCGCGGAATGTCATGGCGGTGCGTCTGTGGTTACCTATACCCAACGACCCCAAAACCGACATCTATGGAAGCGCTGCGCAGGAGGCGCCCTTTCTTCGCGAATTGCTTCGCCGCGGCAGGTCGCTGCCGGGAGTGCGGGAAGCAGCGCTTGGAAGCAACGCGTCCATTCCACTGGATCACATTCGAAACCTGTCGCCGTTGATCCTGGAAGGACGCGATATTCGCAGCAAAGACCCGCCTATGGTGGAGCAGTCCGACGTATTGCCGGACTATTTTCATTTGCTCGAAATTCCCTTGGTGCGTGGCCGTTTGTTTAGTGAGATGGACGACGAGAAAGCCCCTCAGGTCGCGGTGATCAATGAGGCGCTGGCGCGTACTTACTGGCCAAACCAAGATCCCCTGGGCAAACGAATCAAAGTGAACCCGGCGAAGCCGGTGTGGATCACGTTGGTTGGCGTCGTGGCGGATGCTCGGACCGAATCGCTGGCGAAGGAGAGCGTTCCGCAAATCTATCTGAACGGGTATCAGACAACGCCTAAGGAGCTGGTAATCTTTCTGCGGGGTCAGCTCGATGCCGCTACCATTCCGGCGGAGGTGCGCGCGCAGGTGCAGTCCGTGAACCCGGAACTGCCCGTTTTCGGAGCGAAGACGCTCGATGACGCGCTGTCATCGTCTCTCTCCGAGAGGCGGTTCTCGATGGAAATGGTTGCGCTGTTCGCCGTGACCGCGTTGCTGCTGGCCGGTTTGGGAATCTACGGAACCATCTCGTATGTGGTCAGCGAGCGCACACGCGAGATTGGCGTCCGGCTCGCGCTGGGGGCGCAAAGGGGCGAGATCCTCGGGATGGTTCTGCGCCAGGGGTTCGGCCTTGCAGTCAGCGGCGCCGCAGTGGGGCTGGTTGGCGCGCTGATCGCGTCACGCCTCATGGCCGGGCTGCTCTACGGTATCCGGCCCACCGACCCTCTCACCTTCGCGGGGGTGACCCTGGTACTGACGGTTGTGGCGCTGGCGGCCTGCTACATTCCGGCGAGGCGAGCGATGCGGGTGGATCCCTTGGTCGCACTACGGTACGAATAGATCAATCCGGGTCTCGCCGCGCTTATTGCGCTCGAAGAAGGAAGTAAGTGAGAACCGCACGCAAAACGGCCGCTGCCGAATCGCCTCCGTGCTAACCTCCCCGTATGAATCCCTACGCGAGCTTCCTTGGCGGTCGCAAACCAGTTGAAGTCATAACCGGCACAGCCGGCCGCCTGGCCGACATCGCCGCTGCCCTGGGCCGCGAAGGCGTCGAGCGCAAACCCGCCCGGAACAAGTGGAGCGCCCGCGAAATCATCTGCCATCTCGCCGACACCGAGTTGGTCTTTGCCTTCCGCTTGCGCCAGGCAATCGCAGAGGAGAACCACGTAATTCAGCCTTTCGATCAGGACAACTGGGCCGCCAACTACTCGCCATATGACATCCAGTCCGCGCTCGAGACTTTCACCACGGTGCGCGCCTGGAACCTCACCTTCATCCGATCACTTCCGCCGGACGCGTTTTCACGAACGCTCACCCATCCAGAGAGAGGCAGCATGACCTTCCAGGTACTGGTGGAAACCATGGCCGGCCACGACCTCAACCACCTCCGCCAGCTCGATGCAATTGTCGCAGCGAGCGCCTCAACGAGCGCCCCGGCCAACGCGTCCGCGACCGCATGATTTTGGGGTTGCCTCCCCGCACAACCGTGCGTCATCATGGTTTAGCCGGGCCGCTTTGCGAGCCCCAGATATGGGACCGGAAGATACTCGATGCTGGACTTTTTGTACCTCACCGAACTCTACGGCCTTACCGTCTACGACCTTAAAGGCCGCAGGCTTGGTGTCGTACGCGATGCCGCCATCGTGCCGCTGGTTGACCCGGTTCGCGTCGACCGCTTCCTCGTCGGTGGCGGCTGGTCCTGGCTTACCGTCCGGCACGATCAGGTCAGCCGGCTCGATCTGACCGGCATCTGGCTCAAGGACGAGCAACTCACTCCCTATCATTCCGACGAGTACATGCTGCGGCTCATGCGCGACCTGCTGGACCAGCAGATCATCGATTCGCATGGCCGCAAAGTGGTGCGGGTCACCGACGTCACCTTTGAGATTCTCCACCAAACGGACGGCGATGTCCTGCAGGTGCTCGATATCGATGTCGGCATGCGCAGCATCCTGCGGCGGCTGACGCAGGGAGTTCTGCCGCGGCCGTGGATTCGCCGATTGCAGACGCGGATCCCGCACAATTCCATCCGCTGGGAATTCGTGAACATTCTCGAGCCAGACCCCCAGCGGCGCCTGCGCCTGAACATCAGCACCCGGCGGCTGGAGAACATGCACCCGGCGGATCTGGCCGACCTCGTCGAAGAACTCAGCCCCGAGGATCGCGGGGCCATTTTCGCGTCGATGGACAGCGAGGCCGCGGCTGAGACGCTCACTGAGGTGGACCACAACATCCAGAGCAGCATTCTCGAGTCGCTGGATACGGAAAAAGCCGCGGACATCGTTGAGGAGATGGAACCGCACGAAGCCGCCGACGTTCTCAGCGAGCTCGAGGAGGAAACCTCCGAAGAGATCCTCGAAGAGATGGAGCCGGAACCAAAGACTGAAGTGGAAGAGCTGCTCGAATTTGAAGAGGATGAAGCCGGCGGCATGATGAACACGCACTACGTGGCGCTGCCCGAAACCGCCACTGTCGCCGATGCGATGACCGCCCTCGCCGGTGAGGAAGAGCTGCTCGAAACGCTGAACACGATTTTCCTTGTGGATGGCGAGGAGCGCCTGAGCGCCACCGTGCCGTTGGCCCGTTTGTTCCGCGCCTCCGGAACCACGCCATTGAAGGATCTGGCCGCCGAAACGCTGATCAAGGTGCATGACGGCGAGGACGAGGACCGCATTACCGAACTGTTTGACAAGTACAATCTGCTGGCGCTGCCGGTGGTGGATGAAAACGGGAAGCTCTCCGGCGTGATTACCGCGGATGAGATCATCTCCGTGCTGAGACAAAAGTGAGGACAACCATGAGAGACCCGGAGGGTGATGAAAAAGTTCCGAAATCAGTTCCTGATCTTTCTGGCCGTCCTCGGTCCGGGCCTCATCACCGCCAACGTCGATAACGACGCGGGCGGCATTCTCACCTATTCGCAGGCTGGCGCGAGGTGGGGCTACCTTCCGCTGTGGACGCTGATCCCCATCACCGTCCTGCTCATCGTCACCCAGGAAATGTGCTCACGCATGGGCGCGGTCACCGGCAAGGGTCTCTCCGATCTCATCCGTGAAGAGTTCGGCCTGCGTACCACGTTTTTCATGATGGCGGCGCTGGTGATCGCCAACTTCACCAACATCATCGCCGAGTTCTCCGGAATCGCCATTTCGCTCGAGCTGTTCGGCGTCTCGCGTTACGTGTCGGTGCCCATTTGTGCCGTCGCCGTGTGGTGGCTGGTGGTGAAGGGCAATTACCGGAGCGTGGAGAAAGTGTTCCTGCTGGCTTGCACCCTGTACGTCACATACATCATTTCCGGCATTCTGGTGCGCCCGGACTGGAAACAGGCGCTCATCTACAGCGTGAAGCCGAGTTTGGCTTTCGACACCCCCTACCTGTATATGCTCATCGGTATGGTGGGCACATCCATCGCACCGTGGATGCAGTTCTATTTGCAATCGGCGGTAGTGGAGAAAGGGATCACCGCGAAAGAGTACGTCCAGTCGCGCCTGGAAGTGATCATCGGCTGCATCATGACCGACGTGGTGGCCTTCTTCATCATCGTGGCCTGCGCGGGCACCATCTGGAAATTCAAGCCGCGCGACATCGAAACGGCCGCCGACGCCGCACTCGCGCTCAAACCGTTCGGGCAGTGGGCCTGGTTCCTTTTCAGCGCGGGACTGTTCAATGCCTCATTCTTTGCCGCATGCATCCTGCCGCTCTCCACCGTGTACACGGTTTGCGAGGGCATGGGCTTCGAATCCGGCATCGACCGCCGTTTCAATGAGGCGAAGGTCTTCTACTGGCTCTACACGGTCCTGCTGGTAGCCGGCGCCGCGGTCATCCTGACCCCTGGCTTCTCGCTCATCTGGATGACCCTGTTCTCGCAGGCCATCAACGGCGTTCTGTTGCCCTTCGTGCTGATTTACATGATGAGACTGGTGAACAACAAGCGTCTGATGAAAGAGTGGACGAATTCGGCCCTGTACAATGCCATCACATGGCTTTCGGTTGTCCTCATGATCGGCCTCACCGTGGCCCTGATCGCAATTTCATTCAAGGATCTGTGGAGCTGACATGTCTGTCTGGCAGGTGATTGTGCTTTCCATCGTGCAGGGGTTCGCCGAGCTGCTGCCGGTCTCGAGTTCAGCGCACGTCGTGGTGGCGGAGAAGCTGATGGGTCTCGATCCAACCTCTCCGCAAATGACCCTGCTGCTGGTGATGCTGCATACCGGCACGATGATCGCGGTGATCGCCTACTTTTGGCGTCGATGGCGCGACGCGTATTTCCTGGGCTCGTGGCTGCTCATCATTCTTGCATCGGCGATTACCGGCGTCATCGGCGAGGTTCTGATCAAGGTACTGGAGAAGTGGACCCACGCCGAAGCCGAGCAGTTGTTCGGGCGTCTCGATCTGATCGCCCCGGCGCTGGCCGCCGCCGGACTGCTGATTCTTGCCGCCAGCTTTTTTGACCGCCGGGGGTCCGGCGACGTGGGCTGGAAACAGGCCTCGCTCATCGGAGCGGTGCAGGCTCTGTGTTTACCCTTTCGCGGATTCTCCCGCTCGGGCGCGACCATATCCACCGGCATGCTGGCCGGGGTTTCGCGTGAGCGCGCGGAGTACTTCAGCTTCGCCCTGGCGGTGATCCTGACCCCTCCCGCCATCGCCCGCGAAGCCCTCCGGCTGCACAGAGCGCCGCACGGCGGGCTGGGATCGGCAGCACTTCCCTGTCTTCTGGGCGCGTGTTTCGCATTCCTCGCCGGGCTGCTCGCCCTCAAATGGCTGAGCCGTTGGCTGGAGGTTGGCCGCTGGTACCTGTTCGGCATCTATTGCCTAGTTGCCGCCGCCGCGGTCGCCGCTCTTCATCACTTCGGCTATTAACTGAGGTACGCTGAGGCAGAGAAGCACATGGCTCGCGAAACACTACACCAGTTGATCGATCGAATTCCCGAGGCGGAGATCTCCGCAGCTCGGCGTTTCCTGGAGTATCTGGCAAGTGGCGCCGCGTGGCGTGCTGCCCTTGCCGCGCCACCCGACGACGAACCGGTGACAGAGGGCGACGCCGAATCAATTAGCCGTGCACAAGCGGATCTGGCGGCTAATCGAATCGTTTCCCACGAAGATATACTGCGCGAATTCGGGGCTTGATGCGATTCGTGTGGCCGGAGTCCGTACGCTCCGAATTGCGCAGCATCGATCGTGAAGCCGCAAGGCGGATTCGGCAGCGTTGACTCGATACGGGGAGTCGGGCGAAGGTGACGTTAGGACGCTTGCCGGAGAATGGCTTGGATTCACTCGGCTTCGGGTAGGCGACTATCGTGTGATCCTTTCAGTGGCTCCGGAGGAAATCACCGTCGTGCGTGTGCGCCATCGTTCTGACGTTTACAGGTAAGATTCTCCGGGACCTCGCCACACTACCTCCTGAATGAAAGATCCGATCAGCGGATGAACGGGACATAGGCGCTCACACGCGACCGGTACGTGATAAACGATTCCCCGAAACGCTCGGCCAGCAGGCGGTCTTCGGCACGCACCCGAATCTCAGTCCCCGCAATTAAGGCGATCAATCCCGAGAGTCCCAGTGGCCACCACGTCCATGCCAGTGCGGTACTTAGGTACATGCCGAGCATCGACGCGTAGATCGGATGCCGCACCAGACGGTATGGGCCGGTCCGGACTAGTTCGTGGTCCTCACTCAGTGCCGCCTGATAGCGCCAGTACTTGCCGAGTTGGTGAGCGGCGGCCCAGCCCAGAGCGACCGAAGGAGGTGCAAGAATCATGGAGGCGATCAGCGGGGCCCGCGATTTTTCGAAACCCCGCGGCCGGACATACATCCAGACCAGCGCAAAACTGAGCATCACCAAACCAATGCCCCACCTGGACACGGGTGCCCGCATAACCTCCTTCTGCCCTGCCGCCTCCTTGCGCGGTTTCATGAACGCAAACGACCACACGATCCAGCAGAGGATAACCTCGGCCAGAGCTACGATCTGAAGCATGCGTCGATTATAGCGGCCCGGACCTCGCTCGATTTCTGCGATTCTGCGCTCGCGGACGCCACTACCTCATGAATGAAAGATCCGCTGGTGGCCCCGTTGATCGCCGTGGCTCTGGGCATTGGCCTCTCGCACCTGATCTGGTTCGATCTGCGCCACACGCTGCTCGCCGGCGCGTTGCTGGCCCTGCTTGCCGTGGTGGCCGTGCGACGCTCACGCCGCATCGCGATCGCCGCGGTCCTGATTGCGCTCGTCTTCGCCGGGATCGCCACTGATGCCTGGCATCGCCCCGCTCCGGCGCCCGTGATCGACGCTACCGCGGATGAGACCGTGGTCCTCACCGGATGCGTGGTGGAACCAACGGTCTTCTACGAGGACCGCGACCAATTCACCATGGAGCTTGCTCCGCACTCCGATGCGCGCGTGAGCCTCACGCTCCGCGACGGTGAAACGCCGCCCGAGTTGAGTTACGGCCAGCGAGTGGAGATCGAGGCGCGGGTGCACAGGATTCGCGGCTATCACAATCCCGGGTCGTTCGATTTCGCGATCTGGGCCGCGCGCAGAAACCTCTACTGGAACGCGGTCATGCACGCGGGCGACCGCCCTCGGATACTCCCCGGCCAATGCGGTTCGCGCTTCTATGCGATGGTCCACTGGCTGCGCACGGCCGCGCTCCGGCGAATCGAGGGGCTATATCGAAACGACGACAAAGCGCGGGGCCTGATGCAGGGCGTCCTGATCGGCGATAACACGAAAATCGAAAAGATGTGGACGGACGATTTTCGCCGTACCGGGACTTACCACACGCTGGTGATTTCCGGGCTGCATGTTACCGTGCTGGCGGCGTTGTTCCTGTTTCTGCTACGAGTCTGCTTCCTGCCTGAACTACCCGCGCTAGTGGCTACCTGCGCTGCCACATGGCTTTACACGTTTGTTTCGGGATTCGGCGCTCCGGCGGTGCGCGCGGCGAGCGGTCTGACTCTGTTTCTCATCGCGCGCTATTTTCACCGGCGCGGGCGCGTGCTGAATCTGCTGGGGGCAATCGCGATCGCATTTCTCCTGACCGATCCAGCCGAAATGTTCGACGCCAGTTTCGAACTGACCTTTCTGGCCGTGGCCACGATTGCGATTCTGGCCACTCCACTGCGGGATCGCACATCGACACCATACATACGCGCGATTCGCGACATCAATGACTCCGGCCGCGATCTTCATCTCGCCCCGCGCGTCGCGCAGTTCCACGTGGAACTGCGGTTGCTTGCGGAAACTCTGTCTTACTACACGCGCATCTCACAACGATATCTGCAAGCCACGATGGCGTTATTTCTGCGCATCATTTATTTCGCGTGGGAGATGGCCGTGATTTCCACCGTGGTCCAGATAGGGGTGGCTCTGCCAATGGCCATCTGCTTCCACCGCATCTCGTTTTCCGGGTTTTCGGCGAATATTATTGTGGTCCCGCTGCTGGCGGCGGTTGTGCCCATCGGCTTCCTGGCAGTGTTCACGGGATGGAGTGTCCCGGCCGCGATTGCGGCCTGGTTGTTGACAGTCTCCCGTGCCGTCGCCGCATGGCACGCGCAAATCGAACCCAATTGGCGTGTGCCCGACCCTCCGGTCTGGCTCGATATTGCCTTCGTCGCCGCTCTGCTGGCGTTCTCCTGGGCCATTCGCCGTGGGCGGTTCTGGCGCTGGCCGGCGGCAGCCACCGTGGTGGTGCTCTTCTCCCTGATCGTTATTCATCCGTTCCCGCCGCAGGTCGCTCCCGGCGTGCTGGAACTGACGGCCATCGATGTTGGCCAGGGCGACAGCCTGTTTGTCGCCTTTCCCGATGGCCATCTGATGCTGGTGGACGGAATCCAAACTCGACACCGGCGAAGACGTGGTTTCGCCCTGGCTGTGGAGCCGGTCCATTCGTCGTCTGGACGTGATTGTCGCTACGCACGCCCACGAAGACCACGTGCTTGGATTGCACGCGGTGATCGACAATTTCCACCCTCGAGAGTTATGGACCGGGGCAAGCCCATCCTCACCGGTGCAGGATGCGCTGCTCGCGCACGCGCGCCGTGCCGGCATGCTGATCCGGCCGATGCACGCTGGTGAAACCTTCCGTTTCGGCGAAACGCGAGGGCTGGCATTGGCGCCCGTG
>JBEKFB010000106.1:0-12459 GCA_050013535.1 Bryobacteraceae bacterium
AACAGAGCGGGCCGCTCCTCCCCTCCTATTTGGTCTTGCTCCGCATGGGGTTTACCCTGCCAGCCGGATTGCTTCGGCCGCGGTGCGCTCTTGCCGCACCTTTTCACCCTTACCCAACGGTTATTCGCCGCCAGGCGGTATATTTTCTGTGGCACTTTCCGTTAGATCCGCTTGAACGGATCTCCCCGGCCGTTAGCCGGCATGCTGCCCTGTGGAGACCGGACTTTCCTCTCGCGCACCCTTGCGGGACGCGCCAGCGGTTGCCCACCCACGGCTCCGTGACGATTATCGCAGATGGTTGTCCAACCGCATCGCGGCCCAGGAGTTCCCGGTACGACGAATAAGTGAAATGAACAATCCGAAATCGCGTCCTATGTCCAAGCTAGTGTAGAATATGCTGGAACGCCGGAAGCTCGGTCTGTAACGTACCAGACATTTACCAACAACAGTGGTGGTGGGTTAGTCGCCCGCAGAGGAGAGACAAATGGTCCGGGGATTTTCTACATACGTAATACTTCTATGCCTGGTTGGCTTGTTCGCGTCGGCCCAGGGCTTGGATACGAAAGCATCTAAGGACGATTGGGAAGAGATTAATTTCGAGTTTAACTCAGCCGTCTTGTCCGACGGTTATCCGAGCCTGCTGAGGCTGGCGGACCTGCTTAGCGCGCACCCGGGAGATCACGTCAAGATCGAGGGCAACACCGACAACCTCGGAGGTTCCGGCTACAACGACAAACTGGGTCTGGAACGCGCCAACACGGTTCGCGACTTTCTGGTCAAGTACGGCGCGAAGCCGGAACAAGTGGAAGTATCCAGCCGCGGCGCCACCGATCCCAAGGTACCGGGTTACAAGCAGCACTTCAGCAAGACCGATGTCGCGCGCTGGATGAACCGCCGTGTCGTCCTCACGGTGATCGACGAACAGGGGCGCACGGTGAGCGCCGGAGGGGCCGCGGAAGCCATCAAGGCGATGACGCCCGAACAGGGCCCCAGTACCTGCTGCGCCGATATTCTCAAGCGCCTCGACAAGCTCGACGAAATCGAACAACTGTTGAAGGATCTCGCGGCGCAGAACGCGAATCTGAAGCAGCAGGTTGCCGACCTGCAGCAGAAGCAGCAGGATCTTCAGAACCAGGTGAATGGCGCGCCGAAACCGCCCACGCCGGAACAGACTGCCAGCGCGGTCGAAAAGAAGATCGAGGAACATCGCGAATCGCGCTTCTCATTGCTCGGTCTCAACGTCGGCGGCGACACTTACAACAAGAGTTTTGCCTTCAATGCCAGTGGCCGCTATTTTGCGCCCTTCGATGAACACTTCGCTTTCGAAGCGCAGGGCGAATACGATTACTACAGCGCGTGGCGAGAAGGCGAGTTAGACTTCGGCCTCGTAAATCGGCTGGACAATTTCCAGCTGGGTGCGTTTACGAGTTTCAAGGAAGTAAGCCTTGCCAATACCCAAAGCGGCGGAGCGTTGGGTCAGGCTTCTATTACGGCTGACTATGTTTTCTCGCAGGGCAAAGTGGGCCTCTTTGCCACTAAGTCGTTTCTGAACGACCCCGTTGTAAACACTTCGAATTATGTCTTCACGACCACGGACTCGTTCGGAAACACGATTCAAAGGACCGCGCCGAACGTTTACGTGCAGGAGTATCTGCACGTTGTCGATCAGGCCGGCCTCAGCGCGACCGTCGCGTTGTGGGGCAAGAACTACTTCGAAGGCAGCGTCAGCTACCTGCGCCGCCTCGAGCCGGGCGGCCATATCGGGGGCACAGGCCGTCTCGTATTCCCCATCGCCACGCGGCTCGCATTCACTCTTGAAGGCGATGCGAACTCCACCATGGTAGGCCCGTCTTCGTGGGGACAGATCCTCGCCGGAATTCAGTTCGGCAACGTGCAGCGGCCGCGCGATTACGGCCAAACCGACAAACCCATCGCCGTTGATGTTCCGCAAATCCACTGGGAGCAGGCTACGCGCATTGTGCATAAGGGCGCATCAGCGCCTATCGCGGATGCCGGCGGAAACCAGATTGGCGTGCCCGCAGGCACGATTACGCTAAACGGCTCGCGCTCTTACGACCCGAACGGCGAAGCTCTCACTTACCAATGGACCGTGGATTCGGGCAACACATCGCTCGCCAGCCCGACAGCCGCGGTTACAACCTTCAGCGCGCAGCCGGCCACGAGTTACTCGTTTACTCTGACGGTCACTAACACCTCCGGATTGAGCGCGTCGGCGCACGCCGTCGTCACCACGCTGCAAACCGGCGCCCCGGCGCAGATCCTTTTCTGCACCGCACAGCCACTTACTGTGACGCCGGGCCAATCCACCGTGCTGACATGGTCCACCGCAGGCGCGACCATGGTCGCGATTACTCCCGGAGTGGGTACAGTTGCCAACAGCGGCAGTGTGACAGTTACTCCGACTGCGAGCACCACTTACATCGTGACGGCGAGTAGTGCGAGCGGAGCCACCAGCACGTGCTCCATTGGAGTTACCGTCACACAAGGTGGCCAGAACGCCGGACCGCAAATCATCCAGTTCTCGGCGAATCCCGCGACCATTAGCTCAGGGCAGTCATCCACGCTGACCTGGCAGGTGAATAACGCCACCAGCGTTTCCATATCTCCGGTTCTCGGCACCGTTGCGGCGAATGGAAGCTCGGCGGTTTCGCCAACGCAGAACACCACTTACACGTTGACGGCATCGAACCAGTACGCAACCGTGTCCGCCAGTGTGACCGTGGCCATCGGTGGCTCATCCACCGGACCGCCGTCGTCGGTGCCTTTGCCGGTGATCACATCGTTCACTGCGAATCCGGCGTCCTCGCCGAGTCCGGGAACCCCGGTGGTCCTGACTTGTCTGGCCACTGGCGCGCGGCCGCAGGGCGTGATCATCAGCGATTACACTTCTGTCGATCAGAACGGGAACCTGACGGTGACCCCACAGCAGACCACCAGTTACACGTGTCTCGCATTCAACAGCGCGGGATTCTACGTGAGTAAGATGCTGACCGTGACGGTTGGCTCTGGGTCGTCGCCGGGTGGAAGCGGCGGGCCGGTCTTCAATCTGCCAAACGCCGTTGTACAGACGCCTATCCCGAACTACACGATCAATCTGTCCGGCACCACCAGCCCGGGCGGTAATTACCCCATCACTTACAAGACACAAGTGCTGGGCGACAGCTTCGACACCATCTCGAACCCGACCTCGTCGTCGCCGGTCGTCAACCTGATTTCCTATGACAGTTCAGTTGAGGTTGAGATCACCGCGACCGACTCAAAGGGAAACAGCTCGTCGTTCACTCTGACGATCTACTACGTCGGATCGCCGAACCAGCCGTTGTGAAGTTCATTCAAGTGGGGCGGCGCCGCGGACGCTGCCCCTCGCGTTATGCGAGCGGTGGGGCAGGGAAAGGTCCGCGCGCTTCTTCCAGGCGGATAGCCACTTCAAGCAGCAGTTCCTCTTCGTATGGCCGCCCGACGAGCTGAATCCCCACGGGCAGTCCGCTCTCATCCTGGCCGAACGGAATCACAATACCCGGTAACCCCAGCAGATTGAGCCAGGTCACCGGCATCATCGCCTCGAACAGGCTGATGTCTTTGGTTGGGGTGGCATACCGCCGCTGGCGATGCTTCCAGGCAGTGGTTCCGCAAACCGGAGTGAGCATCACGGGGAATTGCTCCATCTGGCGAAGCAGCGCGGCACGCATTTTGTCCCGCACGGCTAAGTTCTCCACCACCTTTGTGGCCGTTGGTTCCGGCTCCTCCAGGGCTCTGTTCATGAATTCGGTGCCGGTCCAGTGCGCGTCGTCCTCGCGGCCCGCAATCAGCGCCTTGATCATTCGCGCGGGAACCTGACCGAAGAAGAACCACCACAGGTTGGGCGCGCGTTCCAGACCTCGTGGCTGATATGGTTCAACAGGAAAGCCGATGAACTCTGCCGCTTTCGCCGCGCGCCGCACGGTTTCGAGAATAGCCGGCTGAACCGGAACATCGTAGAACTGTTCCATAAGCCCGATGCGCAGCTCGCGAAGATCGGGGGTTCGCAAGGGCACAGGCACGGAGAATGGATCATCGGTATCGTACCCGGCCAGCACTTCGAACAGCAGCTTCAGGTCACCCGCATTGCGCGCCATGGGACCGCCCACGCCCAGCAGCCCACCCGGATGTGCGATCTCAGGGACGTGACCTGCCGCGGAAACACGTCCCGGCGTTGGCTTGAGGCCGGCGATTCCCGTACAGTGCGCCGGTACGCGTATCGAGCCGCCCCCGTCGCTTCCTATCCCGCCCGGCGAACAGAAGCTGGCGATGGCCGCGGATTCGCCGCCGCTGGAACCTCCCGGGGTCCGCTCAGGATCCCACGGGTTGTTGGTGCGGCCGACGATGTAGTTATCCGTTTCGTAGTTGCCCAGAAACTCCGGACAATTCGTTTTGCCCAGCGGGATCGCTCCGGCGGCACGAAATCGGCGGACGGCGGCAGAGTCATGAGCGGCGCGCCGCTCGCGAAAGAACCGGCTGCCGCAGGCGGTCGGCAAGCCCTCCATGTCGAAGCTGTCTTTAATGGTCACCGGCACGCCATGCATGGAGCCGAGCGCTTCGCCCGTCATCAGGCGCCGCTCGGCTACCCGAGCTTGTTCGCGGGCCTCTTCAGCCAGCAGGACCACGAATGCATTCAGCGAAGGGTTGAGTTTATCGATCTGCCTGAGATGTGCTTCGACGAGTTCTACGGGCGAGAGTTCGCGGGCCCGGACTTTCCCGGCCATCTCCGACAACGTCAAACGATGTGGCATCCGTCTTCCATTACAGCAGGCCACGGCATTGGATCAGGCCGCAACATTACGTCAGACGGCTACAATGTTGAAGTGGCGACCTGCAGCTTTGAAGAAGCACGGGCGTGCGTGATTGGCGCGGTTGCCGGGGTGCGCCGCACGCTTCCTATCGAGGAAGTTAGTCTGTTGAACGCCCTCGGCCGGGTGCTCGCCGAGGATATTGTGGCCGACCGCGATCATCCCGCAGTTGCCAGGTCAACCCGCGATGGATTTGCGCTGCGCGCAGCCGATGCTCCGGGCACCTTCGACGTGATCGGCGAAGTGCGGGCCGGTGAGGCGTTCGACGGTGTGGTTCAGCCGGGACAAGCCGTGGAGATCATGACCGGTGCGCCCATGCCTTCCGGCGCCGACGCCGTCGTCATGGTGGAACACGCGAATCGGGACGGGTGCCGCGTTACCACTGATCGCGCTTTGACCTCCGGCGAGAATTTCAATCCTGCGGGCGTTGATGCGCGCGCCGGCAACACGGTGATCCCGCGTGGGGCGCAAATCGGTTGGGCCGAGATCGGTATGGCCGCAACTGTCGGCCGTTCGAGTTTACCAGTCTACGCGCGTCCCCATGTCGCGATTCTCGCCACAGGTGACGAACTGGTGGACATCAGCGCGACGCCCGAGCCCTGGCAAATCCGAAACTCCAATTCGCACTCGCTTGCCGCGCAGGTCCTTTCCTGCGGCGCGGTTCCGTTTGTTCTCCCCGTTGCCCGCGACAATCACGACGCGGCCCGCGAGCTGCTGAAACAAGGATTGGAGCACGACTTGCTGCTGGTATCCGGAGGTGTTTCCGCGGGTAAGTACGACGTTGTGGAGGATGTTCTTACGGAACTCGGCGCGGAGTTCTATTTTGATCGTGTGCTCATTCAGCCGGGACAGCCGTTGGTCTTCGGCCACGTCAAAGAAAGATTTTTCTTCGGCCTGCCGGGCAATCCCCTTTCCGGGATGGTGACTTTTGAAATGCTCGCGCGTGCCGCTCTCGAATTGATTTCCGGCCGGGCCTCCACAGCATTGCCGTTGCTGCTTTCGCGTCTTGCCCGTGAGCTTCGTCAGCACGCCGGACTGGTGCGCTTTATTCCATCCTGCCTGAGCGCCGACGGGACAACCATAACTCCCGCGGGCTGGCACGGCTCCGGTGACATCCCGGCCATGGTCCGCTCCAACGCGTGGCTGGTCACCGATCCGGACCGCGACCATTACGACGCAGGCGAGTTGGTTCGAGTGATACGGAGAAGCGCCTAAAATGAGCGAACTCTCCCACTTCGACTCCGCAGGCAGCCCGCGGATGGTGGATGTCAGCGCCAAGCCCGAGACAAAGCGCATCGCCCGCGCGCACGCTTTCGTCGCCATGAGCGCCGGCGTGATCGCCCGGCTCAATGAGAACCCCAAGGGCAACCCTCTGGAAATCGCACGAATCGCGGCCATCTCCGCGGCGAAGAAAACGTCGGAGCTAATCCCGCTATGCCACCCGGTGATGCTAACCCACGTGGACGTGGAAACGTCGCTCGAACCAGGCGGCGTGCGCATAGTCACGTCGGCGGTAACCACCGCGCAGACGGGCGTCGAAATGGAAGCGTTAACCGCCGCCGCCGTTGCCGCTCTCACCATCTACGACATGACTAAAGCGCTCGATAAGGCCATCGAGATTCGTGAGATCTACCTGCTTATGAAATCGGGCGGCAGAAGCGGCGATTACAGCAGGGCGGAAACATAATGCGCACCGCAGTCGTCACCATTAGCGACTCTGTCGCGCACGGCACGCGCGTGGACTGTTCCGGGCCTGCCCTGCGCCAGCACGCGGAGAAGCTCGGATGGGAGGTGGCGGAAATCGAAGTGGTGGAGGACGACCGCGAGTCCATTTCTCTGCTCCTCGCCGACCTCAGCGACCGGCGCAGCGTCTCTCTGATTCTGACCACGGGTGGCACCGGTGTCGCCGCGCGCGATGTCACTCCCGAAGCCACCCGCACCGTTGTAGAGCGCGAAATCCCCGGCCTCGCTGAGCTGATGCGTGCCGAAGGCCGCCGATCAACGCCCCGCGCCGTGCTCTCGCGCGGCATTGCCGGTACCCGAGGCCGGACACTCATCGTGAACCTGCCGGGATCGCCCAAAGGCGCTGTCGAATCACTCTCCGCGGTGGCCGAACTGGCCCCGCATATCATCGATCTTCTGGAAGGCAGAACGGAGCATACCTGAATCCATGTTGAATACTTTTCGTTATTCCGCGCTTCTCCTCTGCGCGTTTCTCGTTGCCGTTCCCGCGCAGGAGCCACCCGCGAGCCAGGAACCACCGTCAGCCGACGACATGATCAAAGTTCCCGTGAACGTTGTGGTTGCGCCCACCACGGTGACCGACAAGGTGGGCGATTTCGTCTCGGGACTGCAGCCCGGCGACTTTTCCCTCTACGATAATCAGCACTCGCAGAGAATCTCTGTCGATGTGACCTACCGTCCCATCTCCCTGGTGGTCGCGGTCCAGGCGAATAACATGGTGGAGGACATCCTGCCGAAGATCCAGAAGATGGGGAATTTGCTGGACGCGCTCGTTGTCGGCCAGGCCGGCGAGGTGGCGGTGATCGCCTTCGATCATCGCATTCGCACCATCCTCGATTTCACCACCGATTCCGGCAGAATCTCGGATGCCTTAAAGAAGATCACCGCCGGAAGCTCCAGCAGCCGGATGATCGACGCCACCAGTGACGCTATCCGAATGCTTCGCACACGGTCCGACGATCGCAGGCGAATCCTGCTGCTGATCAGTGAGAAGCGGGACATTGCCAGCTCCGGCCGCATGAAGGAGACTTTGAATTACGCTCAGCTCTCCAACGTCACCGTTTATTCCGTGGATATTTCGCACGTGATGGCCAACCTCACCGGCCATCCGGTCCCGTCGGCTCCGCCGCCGATCCCACCGGAAGCCACGCATATCGGCAACGGCACCACGGCCACGCCGAATGACATCGACCAGAACTGGAACATCGGAAACTGGGAGCCCGCCATGCACGAGATTTTCGACGAGGCCAAGCGGCCATTCACGAAGAATCCCATGGACGCGTTCACCGGTCTCACCGGCGGGCGGGAGTTCTCCTTTGTCAGCCAGAACGCTCTGGAGCACGCTTTAACGCAACTTGGCGAGGAACTGCACAGCCAGTATTTTCTGAGTTATCATCCGGACGATCTCGGCGAACCCGGCTTCCACAACATCCGCGTTGAGGTGGATCGCGGCGGCCTCACCATTCGCACGCGTCCCGGCTACTGGGTCGCAGGAGCTGCGCAGTAGTGGCGTGAGGACATGCGGCGCGCGCCGCGTCCTCTCATCATATCCTGAGAAACGCGGCTAATCGCCGCGTGTCCCTAACCCCGCACGCTGGCCGCGGGAATGCGCCGCACCAGATCCTGCATCTGCGCCGGGCTCTCCTGGCCAATCGTGAAGCAGTCGAGGCAATCCTGCGCGAGGGCGAACTGCAGGCACTCGTCGGGCTTGTGGCTCAGTTCACCCGCCCCGAAGATCTTCATTCCGATGACGCCCTTGCCCTGCTTCTTCATCTGACGCAGGACGCCGCGCACGGTATCGACGTCCGAATCCATGGCCACTTCGGCCGGATTCAGCCGTGCCAGGTCCACTTCCACCCACGGCGATGCCGCCGCCTGCTTCAGCGCGCCCAGCGTGTGACATGACACACCCTTGGTGCGCACGATGCCCTTCTCCTGCGCCTCGGAGATCACTTCCATTGCACCCTTCCTGTTCTCCGGCCATTCGTCGTCGTGCAGGTAGTGCAGCAGCAGAATGTCGATGTAATCGGTGCCCAGCTCTTTGCGGAAGCGGTCGAGATCGGCGCGCATATCCTTCGCCGTCATCGATTCGGTTTTGGTGAGGATGGTCACCTTCTCGCGCGGAATGCCCGATTTGAGCCCCTGCCGAAGCGCGGGGTGTGAGCCGTACTGATCGGCCGAATCCCAGAACGTGATGCCCTGGTCGTACGCCGCTTTGAACAGGTCGGCGATCCCGCCGAACCCGAGCTCGCGGACCTGGTTCGAACTGCCGCCGACTCCGTTGGTCCCCGTGCCCATGGCAAGACGGCTGACCTCCACCTGGCGGGGCCCCAGTTTGACCCGGTCGCTGACCGTTTTGCGTGTGGTGCCAGCGAAAAGATGGTAAGGGAACGCGTTGAGCGCCGCAGCGCCCACGGTGGCCGATTGCAGGAATTGACGGCGATTCAGGCAGGTCATATGTCCATCTTAGACGGGCCTGCCGGGTAAAGGTGTTAGCACTCGAAACGGCAAATGTCCCATTCCCGATGTACAATGTGGTCATGGCTGACTACGCTCATCCCGAGACTCTCGTGACTACCCAGTGGGTGGCCGACCACGCCGCCGATCCCAACGTACGCGTTGTGGAGGTGGACGTCGACACCAAAGCTTACGACGAAGGACACGTGCCCGGCGCCATTGCGTGGGCGTGGACCACTCAGCTCAGCGACACGCTGACTCGCGACATTTTGTCGAAAGAGCAATTCGAGAAGCTTGCGAACGAGGCGGGTCTTTCCAACGAGACCACTCTGGTGCTCTACGGCGATAACAACAACTGGTTCGCCGCGTGGGCATTCTGGCAGGCGAAGATCTACGGCCACAAAGACGTTCGATTGATGAACGGCGGCCGCAAGAAATGGCTCGCCGAGGGGCGCGAGATTTCCACGGAGAAGCCGGCGATCAGGACCGCGAGCAGCTATCGTGCCACCGAGCCCGATCTCTCACTGCGCGCCTTCCTTCCCCAGGTGCAGGAGGCACAGCGCAATCGCGCAGCCGCATTGGTGGACGTGCGCAGCCCACAGGAATTCAGCGGCGAAATCCTCGCCCCTCCGGGGCTGCCCGAGACCTGTCAGCGTGGTGGTCACATCCCCGGCGCCCGCAGCATCCCGTGGGGCAAGGCTGCCAACGACGATGGGACTTTCAAATCGATCGACGAACTCCGCCAGCTCTACCGCGGCGAGGGCGTGGACGGCTCGAAGCCGGTGATTTCGTACTGCCGCATCGGCGAGCGTTCCAGCCATACCTGGTTTGTGCTGAAGTATTTGCTCGGCTACGATAACGTGCGCAACTACGACGGCTCGTGGACCGAGTGGGGCAATCTGGTAGGCGCGCCCGTAGAGCGCGGAGCGGCTAAAGCGGCCGGTCAGTGATGAAAGCCGAAGACTTCTCGGAGCGCCAACTCGAACTGGAAGGCTGGCCGGTGAACGTGAGTTCCTGGCGGCTGGGTGAGACCTGGCACGCGAAAGCCGATAACGTCTCGCCCGGTGCGGCACTGGCGCGCATCACGGCTGCGACGAAGGAAGAGGCCGAGGCGAAAGCCATCGCAAGAGCGAAGGAATTGCTCGGCCGTACGCGAAGACACGCGGTGTGAACGGGTGGGGCAGGATTGCATCCTGCGGCCGATTTTCAATCGGCCATCAATAGTGATACCGCGCCTGAAGGAAGTCGATCCGCGCGTCGGTGACGGCGTAGACCAGGCGATGCTCCTGCGTAATCCGTCGTGACCAACAGCCTGCCAGGAGATACCGCAGCGGCTCGGGCTTGCCTACGCCGTGAAACGGATCGCGCAGCGTGGCCTCCACAAGATCAAGAACTCTGAGCGCGGTGCCTCGCTCCGTCTTCACCAAATAGCGGAGATCCGCGATGGACTCCGCGTGGAATACCGCGAAGCGTTCAGCGGTGCGTTTCAAGCCCGGCGTCCCGCCGCAATCGTTCGATAGAAGTGGGTTTTCCCCTGCCGGACTGTGCACGGTGTAAAGCTGTCAACAACCGGCGGCCGTTGCGAGGCGAGCGTAACAGGTGAGCGGTTTCCATCAATCCGGCCAGCTCCGCCGCGGGGACCAGCGCGACATCTTCGGCCCCTCTCCGGCGGACAATCACCACTTCCCGGTCGGCGACCACCCGATCCAGCACACTGGCCAGGTTTTCGCGCAGACTGGTGTAAGTGGTTTCGACAGGCATCAGGGGCTCTGCTCCAATTGTACAGGTTTCCTGTACGTGCGCAATCACGGCATCGGACCGGTGTATTTGCCGGAAAAATACAGGGCCGCAGTGTACGCCATCCACGCGGGCCAACTGAAGGCAAATGGTGCAAGGAAAACCGCATAAGCAACAACCAAACGTTTGTGCTGCGTCCGCTGGCGTGCCATCAGGCATAACAACACAGTCAGGCCGCCGAGCACCAACGGGATCGGGTAAGCGACGAAGCGGAGAATGAAGGGCACTGCCAGGAAAACCTCGGGCAGAAACATCGATAAAACAGCAATTGCCGTCGCGGCCGCGAGCAGGATTGGACAGCTAAGAGCGGGCCTCGACGTGAACGGATAATTTCGAAACACCAAAGGACCAGCATACTGCTGCGGAGCGGGCTTCAGGCACGTGGAGCACTGCCTTGGCCTAATGCCCGAACGCCGCCTGCGCCGCGGGGGAAAGCTTGTCGGCATGCGCCACCAGCATCGTGAGTTGCCAGCGTTGCGTATCCGACAACGTGCTTACAAACCCCGGCATTCCGGAAAGCCGAATCCCATTTGTCACCTTCCAATGGATTTCGCCTTCCGAATCGTCGGTGGCCATACCCTCCTTTTCGAGGAGCTGAGGCGGCGGGGGGAACATCCCTTTCGATATTGAGGTAGGCGGCTTTCCGAGGGTACCGTGGCAAACAGCGCAGTGCTCTTTGTACAGTTCCACGCCGCTCACCATGTTGGCATCGTCGAACGGGAGTGGATCCTTCTCATCCGCCGCATTCCCAATACTCGCGTGCAACGCCATCCGGGCAAGCGATCTCTCCAGCGGCAGGGGCGCGGCGGTAGTTGCCAGCGAAACCCCTCCGCCATGCACGAACAGATAACCTCCCACCACAAGCATCAGAATGGTGAAGACGACACCGATAATAAATCCACGCACCTGTGACGACCTTTCCCGGTCAATGACCCGCGCCAGCTTCCGGCAACACCTCTTCACCCGGCTTCAGCGGATACTTCGCGCCCTCCGGAATCGGCGCCAACATGTCTTCTTTCCGCATCACCAGCGTCGACGTGTTATAGCTGGCCAGCTCGAAGCCATGCCCGTGCGTGATGGCGTCGGTGGGACACGCCTCCACGCAATACCCGCAGAAGATGCATCGGTTGTAATCGATGTTGTACACCTTCGCGTAGCGTTCGCCGCCGCTGATTCGCTCGGTCTCGGTATTCTCCGCCGCTTCGATATAGATGCAGTCGGCCGGGCACGCCGCAGCGCACAGATAACAGGCCACGCACTTTTCGAGGCCGTTCTCGTCGCGCTGCAGCACGTGCTTCCCGCGAAAACGCTCCTGAAGAATTGGGGGCGCGTCCGGGTACGCATCGGTGATGGTGGAGTTGAACATTTCGCCGAAGGTAATGCTCATGCCCTTGGCGATGGCGGCTGCGGCACTAAAAGCTTCGTTGAAGGACGGCATGCTCTGACCTTCAGGTTAGCATCACGAGAGCGTTGGCCGGCGCCGATGCCAATCGGTATGATGCTGGAAAAAACGGGCCGCTGCGATTACCTTGAGATCGTCGTAAACGCGGCCGACGAACTGCACGCCCACGGGCAGACCATTCACGAATCCACAGGGAACGCTGATGGAGGGCAG
>JBEKFB010000107.1:0-12431 GCA_050013535.1 Bryobacteraceae bacterium
GACCGGATCTCGGCGTTGCGTGCAGCGAATCCCGGAGTGCTGATCCTCGCCAGCGACGACGCAACCTATTCCGGGCCATGGGCTGTATTCCCCGACGATTATTATCTGAAGGACACTCAGGGGAACAACATTCAGGTTGGCCCGGACGGCGCCTCCATGCTGAACATGACGCGGCCTGACGTCGCTGAAGGCGTCGCCAATTATTTTTACCAGCAATTGGTCGGGGGCAACCTCGCCTGGGACGGCTTTTTTCTCGACGACGTATTTACCACTATTTCCTGGCTAAACAGCGACTTTTACGGCAACCCGGTTCAGATCAGCAGCGCCAATAACGGCATTGCCGACAATCCCGCGACTCTCGACGCGGCGTGGCGCGCCGGGCTGTTCCTCGAGCTCAACACCCTGCGTAATCTCGTTCCCTCGGGTTACTTTACCGGTCACCTCACGGAACCCGCCGACCCTCAGCTTATGAGCCTCTTCAACGGGAACAGCCTGGTGTTTGATGCCGTCGACGTCCGTGAGGGGAACCTGTCCTTCGGCGATTTCCGGAGATACGACCAGAGCTGGTTTCTGCAGGGCGTTTCTCCGGGGATCGCGGCGGTGCAGTCGGCGCCGCCGAGCATCCTCTCGTACGGATACGGACCCCAGCCGGCCCAGACGCTGCCCGCATCGACCCTCGCGTTCGCCGAATCGTTCTATCCCAACATGCGCTTTGGCCTCGCCTCTGCTCTGATGAACGACGGTTTCTCCACCTACGATCTGGGGGATGAGGGGTGTTGCGCCGCCTGGTGGTACGACGAGTACGATTTCAACCTCGGCCAGCCGCTGGGCCCGGCGGTTCGCATAGGCTCCGGCACGGGACCGAACTTGCTCGCCAATGCCGGGTTTGAGAATGGACTTTCGGGGTGGTCGTTTTTCGTGGACGACGACGGGCAGGCCAGCGCCGCCGCGGCCAGCGACAGCTCCGTCGCGGCTGAAGGAAACGCGTCGGCGCACATCGACGTCACTTCCGCTGACAGCTCCCCCTGGCAGGTAAACCTGTTTCAGACGTCTCTGCCGGTGACCGCCGGCGCAAACTATCAGGTGCAGTTCTGGGCGCGATCGGACGCCCCGCGCATGATCACGGTGGATTGCGTGAGCGGAAACTCGCCCTATCCGAATTATGGCCTTGACTCACAGGTATCGCTCGACACGACGTGGCGGTTGAACACGCTCACGTTCGTCTCCGGCGCGACCGCCGGAGACGGCGTGCTGCGATTCGACGTGGGAGATGTGGCCGGCAACGTGTGGATCGATGGCGTGCAGCTTATGCAGCAGGCGCCGGACATTTTTCAGCGCGATTTCAGCAACGGCGTTGTGGTGTTGAACGGCACTACCGGCTGGCAGACCGTCGCGCTGGAACCCGGCCTCCAGCGTTTCACGGGCGCCCAGGCGCCCCTGTATCAATACATCGTGGACGATTCGAGTGTGGGGTTCAGCGGCAGCGGTGCGTGGAACGTCGTGAACATTTCCACCGGGGATTTCATCGCCGTGGGCCCCTGGTACAACGCGTGGGGAGATTCATTGCACGAGTTGGACGTCCCCCAGGGTACCGCGCAGTGGGACCTGAGCATTCCCGCCGATGGTCAGTACACGATTCAGGTCTGGCTGCCGGATGCGCCGGGCGCGGCGGGCTGGACAAAGAGCGCCAGTTACCAGATTGTTTCCGGTGGGAATGTGGTGGCTTCGGCGAATCTCGATCAGACCAGCGCCACTGGGGGCGACCAATGGCACACCATCTTCAGCGGTGTGGCGCTCACTGCGGCCGGCTCACCGGTCCTCACCATCTCGAACGCCGGTTCAGGGCCGCTGATCGCTGACGCCGTCTACATCAGTTCCACCGCGCGCTACAACGATGGGTCGGCGGCGCCACAGGTCACGCTGGCGGCGACCGACGGCATCCTGCTTCAGCGCCGGCAGCCGGTGGCGGCGCCTGCGTCGACAGTACAGACGGTCGTCGACGCGGCCGGTTATCAGCCAGCGATCGCGTCGGGAGGCTTGGTCGCGATTCTGGGAAGCGGCTTTACTCCTTCGCCACGGTCACCTGCGGGTGCGGGTGTGCGCGTCACGATTGATGGCATCCCGGCGCGGGTACGCTCTACGAGCGTTGGGCGGATCGACGTGATTGCACCGGATGATCCGATTTTGGGTCCGGTGCCGGTGCAGGTTACCTCGGTGCAGGGCGCCAGCTACCCAGGCACGGTGGTGAAACAGAAGCTGGCGCCGGAGTTCTTCTCCTGGAGCGCGAACGGAACGTCATACGTGGAAGCGCGCCATGCCGATGGAACGCTGGTGGGACCGGCGGGGTTCGCCGGAGGGCCGGCGCTGGTGGGCGAGGAGATTGACATTTATGGAACCGGGTTCGGCCCTACGAATCCGCCGGTGTCGCCCCCGCAGCGTGACTCACAGGCGCTCCCTCTCGCCGGCTCGCCTGGCGTTTCCATCGGCGGGGTTGCAGCCATCGTGAACGCCGCGGCTCTTATCAGTCCAGGGTTCTACCAGCTCACCGTGACGGTTCCGGCTGTGGCTTCCGGTAACCAGCCGGTGCAAGTGGAGATGAGCGGATTCCAGAGCGTCGCGAATGCGTTCCTGGCGTGTCAGAGCCAGTAGGGATAGCCTCCGGAGCCAACCCTCTCAGGCGGCGTCCCGAATCTCGATGGTGAGCCGCTTGCGAAGCGCGGTGAACGCGGCCTCAATCTGGTCCAGCCGTGAAGCATGCTGAAGGCTGAGCAGCCGCTCAATCTGCTGCTTCGGCTGGCCCATGCGCCGCGCTAGTTCCGTCTTGCGAATGCCGGATTCACGCATGATTCGATATAACTCAACCTTGGCCTCGGCGAGCGCCGGAAGGGCCACGCCGCGGACCCACTTCCCTCGGATTCTGCCTGGTCTGGGAATGTCCTCATGCTTGCTGATTGACTGCCCGACCAGAAGCTGGAGCAAATCCTGTGCCATTTCGTGCGCTTCCTTCTCCGTCTCTCCCTGGGTCCCGCCCCAGTCAAAATCGGGAAACGTCACCACGAACCCGCCTTCTTCAGCGGGCCGGAAAACGGCTGGATAGATCAGCATGTCCGCACCCCATTTGTGTCACCTCCTGCGGCGCAGTTCGTCGAGCGTGATCCCGAGGTCTTTCATGATTCTCTGAACCAGATGCCCCTTGATCTCATGCGAAGGATGACGCGGAATCGCGCTGTTCTTACCGTTCAAAGTGACCAACGTATGTCGCGCGCCGTCCTCGAACTCTGCTCCCGCTTTCCTCAGCAGCCGCCGCAATTCGCTCGCGGTCACGCAGCTATTGTAAACACATGTGTTGACGATTGGCAAGGGCGCTGCCTGTGCGTTACAACGTGCCGATTCACCCGATTGTCAGGCCGGGGCCGAAGGTGCTAACTTACTCGCGTCGTGTGGCCTTAATCAATTGCCATTGCTGCTTGTGCTTACGCTGGTTTACGGGCCGCCATTCGGCGATACGCTCTTCAAACGCCTCAGCCGGACCTTTGCGGATACTCCGTGGGCGCGTCACTGGACTTCAGCCAGATGCAACCGGCAGACACCGGAACACCCATCGTCGCCCATCAGGTGACCGTAACCGGCCTCAATCCGAACCCGCAAGTCGTCAACTCGGTCTATATCCGCTGCGAGTCCGCACGACATTCCGGGGAAAAGGCTCGAATTTAGGCGCATGATCGGGATTGCCCTATCTGAAAATCGAAAACCCCGATTAGCAGGCTCCTTGCCGGACGCACCGTAGTGTTGTCTAATGAAGCTTGCGTCGCCCTTATTACCTTATTCTCGTGCTGGTGGGGGCCGTACTCCCAGGCTGTGCGGAGTCCCCTCAGAACGTGGTGATCAGTCAGGTCCATTCCGCGTTCGTCGAGATTTTCAACAGGAGCTCCCAGCCAGTTTCAATTGACGGCTGGTCGCTGCAATGCGAAGGTCCCGCGTACTATCCCGCGCCATCCCCGACTTGGGGAGTCATTGCGCTCGGTGGCACGCTGAAGCCAGGGCAATACTACCTGATTGAGGTAGATGGCGCGAATTCGCTGAACCCAGACGCCTACGGCTCGTTCAATACGCTGATGTCTTTCGGGATGTCCGGTTTGGGCCACATCCGAGCCTATGCGATTATGTCGAGCACCCAGCCGTTGACCGATGACTTCGTGGCTCCGTCGGAAACGAGTGATCTATTCGGATACGGACCAAACAACTCCTCTGATGGGTCGCCTTTCCCGGTGCAATCAGGGGCCTTGTACTGGAATTTCGGGCCACTTGCCGCAGTCCGACAGGATGCCGGATGCTTCGCTCAGCACAACAACGCAAGTGATTTCGTGCTCGCCCCTCCGACGCCTCGGACCACCCGATCGCCAGTAGCCCCCTGCTCGACGGTTCCAGTGATCCAAACCGGCGGCGTGGTCAACGCCGCCAGTCGAGTGGCGGGCGCGGTAGCGCCAGGTGAACTGTTAGCAATCAGTGGGTCCAATTTGGCACTCGCTCTGTCACAGGTGCCGCGTGCCTCGCAGGCAGGTGTACAAGCGCTTTTCGATGGTGTTCCGGCGCGAGTCCCGCAGGCATCTTCCAATGAGATCTATGCGGTGGTACCGCCCACCGTTGAGGGCAAGAGCCAGACTACACTCCAGATCGAGGTCGGTAGCGTTGTGTCCGAGCCGGTGACCCTCGGCGTAGCCCGTTCAGCGCCAGGAGTGTTCACAACTCTGGGAACTGGCTCGGGACAGGCGTTGGCGGCCAACCAAGATGGGACGCCTAACAGCGTGGATCAGCCGGAGACGCCGGGTTCCGTGGTGACTGTTTACGCGACCGGCCTGAGCTTGGCTTCGCCTCGCGACAACACCGACCTGGCAGGCGGTCTGTCCGCGACCATTGGCGGGCAGGCGGCCACGCTGCTCTCCGTGACCGAGGCGCCGACGCAAGTCGGCGTGGAGAAAGTGCGACTACAGGTACCGGGCGGACTCACCGGACGACAGGAAGTGCTTCTGACGGCTGCGGGCACGTCCAGCCAGGTGGATGTTTCGCTGGCCTTGGATCTGGGCGCCACCGCGCCAGCCAATACCCTCGAGCTGCCCCTCGATGCGGTCGATATCGCCTACGACGCTGGCACGCACCGGCTCTACGCTGCGATCTCAGGCAATTCCACATCGAGTCCCAACGAGATAGCTGTGATCGACCCGTCGAGCGGATCCATTCTCAATTGGATCGCTGTGGGTAACAACCCCGCGCGAATCGCCTTGTCCGATGACGGGCAGTATCTCTATGTCGTCCTGAGGAACTACGCATTCATCGACTACACGGCACCCAGCGGCTATTGGGTGGATGCGATCCAGCGCATCGAGCTCATGAACAAAAGCATCGATTTCACTCTCAAGACCTCTGACATCTATGCTGGCGTTGCTTTGGATTGGCTGATCCCGTACCTGTTCGTCCCGGACATTGCGGTTCTCCCGGGCCAGCCGCATTCGTTGGCCATGACCGCCTGGGAAGCCTACTCCATCAATCAGCCGCCGATCGTGGTAATCGACGACATGGTGCGGCGCTCGGCCGTGGGACCGTGGGCGACATGGCTGAATGCAAGTGAGACGGGATCGCTGTGGACCGACCAGGGACAACGGCTGGTCGATGCGACGGGTGTCCGCCAGGGCCAAGTCTTTCCGCAGAACGTCGACACCGATGTCGTGGCGACGATGCAGGCCGGCGACCGGTTGATCTCCTCGACTGGGCTTGTGATGGACTCGACCGGCGCCCAGTTGCTTGGCCGTCTCCCCGTGGGCGATCCGACCGTTCTCAACTGGCCGACGAATGAGGACCCAAGTTTCGTCTTCCGCCCCGATACCGGGTTGGCCTACTACATGCGAGGCAGGACCGACATCTGCTTCGCCGGCGGGCCAGCCGCGTTCGACCCGCATACCCTCCTCCTGGTCGGCCGTCCGGCCAATTGCACTGGGCCGGTCATTGCGCAACGTCTGGTCTCGGTCGGTCCGGCCGGTCTGGCTACGACCTCCGGCGACACGGATGGATCCGGAACCGTCTACATCTATCCACTGTCGGCCTTTGTTCCTCCCCCACAAACCAGCCTGCCCCCGGCCCAGGCCGGTTCGAACAGCCTGCGGCGATTCCCCCTGCCTAGCACCGGCATGGCAGCCACGCCTGCCGGCGACCGGTTGTATCTGTCGATTCCTTCCAGCGCTCCCCCGATCGGTAACTCCGTGGTCTCGTTCGATGTGGCCAGCGGAATCTTCGGCTCGCCAGTCTGGGTGGGCTCCGAACCCGCCGCCATGGCGGTTTCGAACGACACCCAGTACCTGCACGTGTTTCTCGGAGGATCGCATCAGACGTTGCGTCTGCTCCTCCCGGACCTCAGTGTCGATAAATCCTTCCCAATGACCGAAAGCGAAGGCACGACGCTGACTGACGTGGACATGGTGCTGAACCCGCTTCCCGATCCCAAATCGATCGCGGTCGTGGAGGGCGGAACCGTGTTGATCTACGATGACGGTGTGGAACGACCCAACGTCGCTACGGCTGGGTCGCAATCGAGCACGGTCGTTCCCGGAGTCTCCTACCCCAGCTTCACCCCCAACGGTACCACGATGTACGGCCTAAGCGATGACGGCGGCAATCTCAGCCAATGGAGCATCGCACCTGATGGATTCCACTTCGTCGCGTACGGTTCGCAATCGAACGCGGTCGGTAACATGGGGGCCCTGGCTTGTCAATCTAACGAGTGCTTCACCGGCTCGGGCACAATCCTAAGTACCTCCACGTTGCTGCCGGTGGGTCAGGCTGCCGTGGACGCGGGCGCCTGGGGCACGCCTCTGATGGATCTTAGCCACAATCGAATGTTCCTCCTTTGGAACTCGGGCGCGGACCTGAAGGTGACGAGCTACGACGCGACTTCGTATCAGGTCACGGGACAGTACATTCTGTCGCAGTTCGCCGAACCGCACAGCGTCCAGCTGCTCGGCGGCAGTCAGCTGGCCATTGCCAACAGCAATGAGCTCGCCCTTGTTCCGATCTCATTGCTGAGCGGCTCGTAACCAGAACGTTATGTGGTCATAGCGGCAGATATGTTGGCTCGGGTCGTTTCTCTGAACGCCGCGAACCCCCGGTACGTTCTTCTTATCACGAGCTTCAACGCGTCTCGCTGGATAATGTACCGTGACGTCCTTGATGTAATCTCGGACAACCCCGCCCCGGCTCCTCCACCCTGTAGACATCCTACCCCCACACGCTGTAGAATACCTACAGCCTCATCATGCCCGCCAAAGACCGCTATCAAAACCGCATTGAGCTCCTGCAGGGCACCCTCGACATGATCGTCCTCAAGACCCTGCAGTGGGGGCCGCAGCACGGATACGGCATCATCAGCGCCATTCGCGCGAGTTCCAGTAACGTTCTTCAGGTGGAGACCGGCTCGCTCTATCCCGCCCTGCATCGGCTCGAACGCCAGGGCTGGCTCACCGCCGAGTGGAAGCAGACTGAAAGCAATCAACGCGCGAAATATTACCGCCTCACGGCCGCCGGCAAGAAACAATTGGCCGCCGAGAGTCAGCGCTGGACGCAACTCTCCGGGGCCATCGCGAGCATCATGGGCCTCGAAGGAGAGCCATCGTGACCCGCCGCCGGCGCGACCGCGAGCTTCAGGAAGAAGTGGAGGCCCATCTGCGCATGGCCATTCGCGATCGCATGGAGCGCGGCCAATCGCGCGAAGAGGCCAGCTACGCGGCGCTGGCCGAGTTCGGCAACAAGAGTCTGGTGAAGGAGGTCACTCGCGATATGTGGGGATGGGCATCGCTCGAACGTCTGCTGCAGGACATCCGTTATGGCGCGCGCATGCTGCGCAAGAACCCCGGCTTCACGGTGGTCGTGGTGCTCACGCTCGCCCTCGGCATCGGCGCGAACACCGCCATCTACAGCGTCATTCAGGCCGCGCTGGCTCCGCTGGCCATTCCCGACGCAGGCCGCGTGGTCATGGTCTGGACCGAGAACGTGAAGCGCGACTGGCACCAGTTTCCCGCCTCCGTGCCCGACTACGAAGACTGGAAAGCAAGCGGCGTCTTCTCCAGCCTGGGTGCGATGACCGATGGCGGCTTCAACCTGCGCCTCGCCAATCGCACCGAGCGAATTAATGGGCTCAGAGTGACACCCGAGTTTTTCGGCGCTCTCGCCGTCCCTGTTCATCTGGGCCGAGGCTTCCGCGCCGAAGACATGCAGCCGGGGCACAACGATGTCGCCATCCTCAGCGACACGATCTGGCATTCGCGATTCGGCGCAGATCCGGCCATCGTCGGATCGAGCGTTGTGATGGACGGCGTGCCGCACACCATCGTCGGGGTGCTGCCGAAAACGTTCCCGGCGATCGGGCAGGAGGAGATCTACGCGCCTCTGGTGTTCACCGCCGAAGAGTCGGCCAAGCGCGGCGATCGCTTCTTTCAGGTGGTTGGCCGCCTTCGCGATGGCGTCAGCCCGGCTGCGGCACAGAAGCGCATGGCGGATTTGGAGCACCGCCTCAGCACACAATATGCGGACGATGCCGGCAACGGCGTGGCGCTGCAGCCTGCGCAGGACGCGGCGGTGGAGGATGCGCGGGCGCTGCTGCTGATCCTGTTCGGCGCAGTTGGCTTCGTGCTGTTAATCGCATGCGCCAACATCGCCAATCTGCTGCTGGCTCGCGGCAACGCTCGCCAAAGAGAAATGGCCCTGCGCTCGGCTCTCGGCGCGGGACGCTGGCGCTTGTGCCGGCAGCTTCTCACCGAGAGCATTCTGCTGGCTCTGCTGGGCGGCGTTGTGGCCATCGTACCATCGCTCGCGGCCATTCGCTTCATCACCTCGTTCCATCTGGACGAGCTGCGCAACGTCGATCTCATCGCGCTGAACTCCGGAGTGCTGATTTTCAATCTGGTCCTTGCATTCGCCACGGGGATTCTGTTCGGCCTCGCTCCGGCGTGGCAGGCATGGAAAACCAATGTGGGCGAGACCATGAAGGAAGCCTCGCGCTCATACACGGGCGGCGGCCATCACCGCTTGCGCGGCCTCTTCGTGGTCTGTGAGGTGGCGCTGACTCTGGTGCTGCTGTTGGGCGCCGGTCTCATGCTGCGCAGTTTCGTGCAATTACAGACTGCGAATCCCGGCTACGGGTCTCACAACGTCCTCACGGTGCGCGTGGCTCTTTCCGACCAGCAATACGCGATCCCCGAAAAGCAGCTCGCCTTCTTCGAACGAGTGGTGCGGGAGGCTCAGTCTCTGCCCGGTGTGGTGAGCGCCTCAGCCGTGGACGACCTGCCCGCCAGCGACGATCTCCATGGCTCTGGCCTGTTCTTTGCGGACCGTCCCGCGCCGCGTCCGGAAGACGTGAAGGTGGTGCTTCGCAATTCGGTGATGAGCGGCTACTTCTCGACAATGCGCATCCCCCTGATCCGTGGTCGCTATCTGAATGAAGCCGACAGCATGAGCGCAACGCCCGTCGTGGTAATCGATGACTGGACCGCGCGGAACAACTGGCCCGGCCAGGACCCCGTGGGAAAAAGCCTGAAGCTTGGCCGAACCCGACCGGCCCTGCAGATTGTCGGTGTCGTCGGCGACGTAGATCAGGGCATTCTGGTCAAGCTGCTCAAAGGGCAGGTGGGACAGGTCTACCTGCCCGCCCCGCAGGCGCCCATGCCCGCGATGACGATCATCCTCCGAACCGCGGTGGATCCGGCGACGCTGATCCCGGCCATGCGGAATCTCGTGCGCAGACTCGATATCGATCAGCCCATTTTTCAGGCCGATACGCTGGAGAATGTGCGCGCCGCCAGCCACGCTTCCCAACGCCTCGCCAGCACGCTCCTGGGCTGCTTCGCGGGAGTGGCGGTGCTGCTGGCGGCGATTGGAATTTACGGCATCATTGCCTATAGCGCCGGTCAGCGCACGCGCGAGTTCGGCATTCGCATGTCGCTCGGCGCGAAGCGGCTCGATGTTCTGCGCCTGGTCGTTCGCCAGGGGCTGGTGCTCGCCGGCATCGGGATCGCCGCCGGGCTTGCGGGCGCTTTCGCACTAACGCGGCTCCTCTCCAGCCTGCTCTACGGGGTGAATGCTACCGATCCGCTCACCTTCGCGGGCGTCACCGTACTGCTCGCGGTGATCGCGGCTGCGGCCAGCTTTCTTCCCGCGTGGCGCGCAACCCGCGTCGATCCGGTGATCGCCCTGCGCTGTGAGTAGTTCGCTCTGATACTGTATTCAGAGTGAAACCGCGCCTCTGGCTGGCCCTGGTGGCCATTGTCGTCATCACCAGTCAGGCCACCTTCACCCTCGACGTCATTCGCCAGCTTGCCGGCGACTATCCGGAAACGCCCATCTACCTCGGAGATCCCTGGCCGACCGTGGTCGGCGTCGGTTACGGCGATTCGGTCTACCGTGGCGACCGCCTCCTCGCAGTCGAGGGCAAGCCGCCGCTGGGCTGGAACGATATCGCCCAGACAATCCGCGCGAAGCGCCCCGGCGAACCGTTGCACGTCTCGGTCGATCGCGGCGACCGCCGCCTGGACCTTTCCGTCAAGTTGCGCGCGGAAACCGTGCCGTTGCTTTTCACCATCGTCTGGCATCTGCTGATGCCCTGGATCTCCATTCTGCTCGGCCTGTGGGTGGTGGCGGTGCGGCCACGCGACGTACGCGCCTGGTCCGTGCTGGCCATTCTCGCCGGCATCTGTCAGATCTACACCAACCTGGAGAACGGCTGGCCCGCTCCGGTCACCGCCATCTCCGACTTCTACCTGGGGATCGGGGTGAGCGCCTGGCCCATCGGAATGATGCTGTTCGGCATCTACTTCCCGCAGCGCTGGAGAATGGACCGGCGCTTCCCATGGGTCAAGTGGCTGCTGCTCGTTCCGATCGCTTTCATCGGCGCCTGGGACGGGGTGCGCCTGGCCGTCGAACAGGTGAACTACGCAGCGGGTCAGCGCATACCCAATCTCTCCACCGGCTGGTTCCTGCCCAGCCTGATGGCCACCGCGATCAGCATTTTCTTTTTCGCGCTCGGCCGCAAGTCTCACGACAAGCAGGCGCCGCTCACTCCCGACGACCGCCGCCGCGTGGGCCTGCTTAACGGCGGCGCGCAATTCGCCCTAACCCCTTTCTCCATCGTCTTCTTCTACAGCCTTATCGTGCATCACCGTACCCCGGACAGCGGAACGCTCCTCGGCCTGGTGCTGATGGCCATGATTCTGCTCCCCGTTACCATGGCTTACGTCATCGTTGTGGAGCGGGCTCTCGATGTTCGCGTGGTCATCCGCCAGGGTCTGCAGTATGCGCTCGCGCGGGGCGGAATCCGTATCATTCAGTTGTGCGTCGGTGTCGTAATCGTGTATTTCTCGGTTGGATTTCTCGATGCCCCAAACGTGTCCCGGGTCATCCGCATCGCCGTCTTCACCGCCGCAATCCTGGTGGTGGTTCGCATCCGCGACGTCGGCGACCGTGTGCGCCGCTGGCTTGACCGCCGCTTTTTTCGCGAAGCCTATAACGCCGAGCTCATACTCGGTGAATTGAGCGAACAGGTGCGCTCCATCCTCGATACCGGTGAGCTGCTGCACACGGTGTCGAGGAAGATTGCCGAATCGCTGCACGTGGACCGAATCGCCGTGATGTTGCGCGATGGCGCGATGTTCCGGCCCGCTTTCGCCACCGGTTATCCTGCCCCGATCGATTTCTCGCTTCCGAGCGAAGCCCCGGTCATCTCCCACTTGCGCGACGCCCGCGCCCCGGTGGTTCCCGATGCTGAAGAGCAATCGGAGTTGCCCGGTCTCGATGCTCGCCTGGTCCTGCCGCTGGCGTCGAAGAACGATCTGCTCGGCTTCATCAGTCTTGGCCCCAAGCGTTCCGAAGAGCCGTATTCATCCGACGATACGAGGCTTCTGCTCACCGTCGCCGCACAAACCGGCCTGGCTCTGGAGAACAGCCGCCTCTCTGAAGCCATCGCCCATGAAGTCTCGCAGCGCGAGCTTCTCAACCGTGAGATCGAAATCGCGCGCGAGGTGCAACAGCGCCTCTTCCCGCAAAACCTGCCGCATATCGTCTCGCTCGACTATGCAGGCCACTGCCGCCCGGCGCAGGGCGTCGGCGGAGATTATTACGATTTCCTGGCGCTGTCGGACGGCCAACTCGGCCTCGCCATCGCCGACATCTCGGGCAAAGGGATCCCCGCAGCGCTCCTCATGGCCAGTTTGCAGGCCTCTGTGCGAGGTCAGTCGCAGGGCCCCGGAGACGTGGCCAGTCTGATGACCAACGTGAATCGTCTCGTCTATGAGGCGTCTCCCGCCAACCGCTACGCCACCTTCTTCTACGCGCAATTCGATCCTCGAACGCGCCGGCTCATCTGGTCCAACGGCGGCCACAATCCGCCCATTCTG
>JBEKFB010000108.1:0-12417 GCA_050013535.1 Bryobacteraceae bacterium
AGATCTGCGCCGGTTCAAGTATGTCCCTCACG
Source organism: Bryobacteraceae bacterium (assembly GCA_050013535.1). Lineage (GTDB taxonomy): Bacteria > Acidobacteriota > Terriglobia > Bryobacterales > Bryobacteraceae > CAWACP01. The sequence continues at coordinate 33 of JBEKFB010000108.1, forward strand.
CGCTCGGCCAGCTCCATCTTGTCCTGATCGGACATTGCGGCCTTATCGGCTGCGCCGGCTTTCTGCTTCTCATACCGCGCCATCATGTTCCGCACCGCCGCGCGCGCCAGCGGATCGTCGGGCATGGCGGCCTTCCCGTCTTCAATCCGCTTCACCAACGCCTGCGGCGGATAGTGCTCCATCAGCTCGTAGGTGTCCATCGTGAGCGATTCGAGCGGCGCCAGTTTCTCGGCGAGTTCGGCGTTTTCACGAATGCTGTCCGGATGCAGTTGCTGTTCCACCCACTTCTTCAGGCCGATGCGTTCCGCCTGCGCGATGTCGCCGGGCCGTGGACCATAGGTCAGCCGGTCCAGCGCGTGCAGGATCTGTTCGTCCCTGGAGAGCTTCCGATGAAACGCGCTGTCGCCCGCCGATGGTGCGGCGATGAGGGCGGCCGCAACCGTGACGGAGGCTGCCAGGGTGCGCGGGTTCATGCTTATATAAACGGCTGCGGAGGGCCGGAAGTTGTGCCCCCTAAGGCTTTTTCTGATTAATCTCCGATAATTTTGACCAGGGCTCGCTTACGCCGGCGGCCATCGAACTCGCCGTAGAAGATCTGTTCCCAGGGGCCGAAGTCGAGTTTTCCGTCTGAAATCGCCACCACCACCTCGCGGCCCATGATCTGCCGCTTCATGTGAGCGTCGGCATTGTCCTCGCCGGTACGGTTGTGCAGGTATTTCGAGACCGGTTCGTGCGGGGCCAGTTGCTCCAGCCAGCGATCATAATCCTGGTGCAGGCCGGATTCGTCGTCGTTGATGAACACCGAAGCGGTGATGTGCATCGCGTTCACCAGCACCAGACCTTCCCTGACGCCGCTCGCGCGCAGGCATTCTTCCACCTGCGGCGTAATGTTGACAAATGCCCGCCGCGATGGAATATCGAACCAGAGTTCCTTGCGGTAGCTCTTCACAGCGCAGGCTCTCGCTGGGCTGGCGGTGTTCCGGCGCTGGTTGCCGCCTCCGCCGGCGCGCTGCGCACCAGACGAGTCATCTCCACATCGGAGAGGACTATCAATCCGTCTTCGAGCATCCCCTCGATGGCCGCGGCGGCCTCAGTGATCTTCTCCGGCGCATCCACCACCGAAATCATCACCGGCAAATCGCGGGAGAGATGCAGGAAGTTCTGCTTGTGCGTGTGCCCCTTGGCGCCGTAGCCCAGAATGCCGCGGTACACCGTCGCCCCGGAGACTTCCATCATTCGCAGCCGCTTCACAATGGCGTCGTAGAGGGGCTCGTCATGCCAGCGGTCGGCTTCTCCCAGAAAAACGCGCATCAGCTTCGCCGGGCCGCTGCGGCGTTCGTGCGGTTGCTTTGGCTCCGCCTTCTTTTCCTTCCTGGCGATCTTCACGATGTTGGTGTCCTGCACTTCCACCAGCCCGTCTGTCACCATTTCGTACAGCGTGGGCAGCAACTCCTCCACCTTTTCAGCGCTCTCCACGAATTCGACAATGATGGGCAAGTGTTCCGCCAGCACCTCCACCTTGCGCGTATGCATCAGCCGGTGACTGCCAAATCCGGCGGTGGCGCGGAACGCCGTAGCCCCGGCCACGCCCTTGTGCAGCAGGAACGTGAGAATGGATTCGTGCAGCGCCTCGATATGGTGCTGCGTGTCTTCGTTGAGGTAAATGGTTACCTTCTTCGCCGGGCCCCGGGATAACATGCCGCACTCCTTATCCTGAGTGAATCATACAGCGATCGAAGCAGCGGGAGCGGCTTACCGCTTCACGCCCGCCGGTGGAACACGAAGAAGAACACCGTCACCGCCAGACTCGCGAAAAGGTAAATCAGCGATCTCACAAACGCCAGCGCCGGAAGCAGGCCGTCCAGAATAGCCATTACGGTGCGGATAAAGCTCCAGGTCAGCAGGATGGTGAGCAGCAGCATTCCTATAAGCGCCAGCAATGAGGCGCCTTTGACAGTCATAGTGTTAGCTTCCGGTTACTTGACGCTGTAACACCGCACATTCGATCACAATCGCGCAATGAAATCCCATTTCCGCCGAGTCCGGCCAAAAACCGATGAACACTTTCCCGGCGGCAAAGCGGCGCATCGCGTTTGCACCCGCACCGCTCGGCGAGGGCACGCGGGTCAGTGGTAAGATGCTTAACGCCAGCGATTATTACTCACCCGAGCGCGTTGTGCTACGCCCGTTGGCAACGGCTGCACGCGTTCACGACAATTGAGCCGCTCTCGCGGAGAGGTACATGGCGAAGAAGAAGGCTGCTCCGAAAGTCAGCACGGCCGCCCGGCCCGCTCACAAGACAACGCCGATCCCCCGCTCGCATCAGGGAGGAGAATCGGTTGCGCCTGAACCCGCGGAGTCGGCCCCGCTTGAGGAGGAACCCGAACAGCCGGGCAACGGACTCTTCCCTATCGTGGGAATCGGCGCTTCCGCCGGCGGATTGGAGGCGTTCTCGGAGCTTCTTCAGGCCCTGCCTCAGGATACTGGAATGGCCTACGTCTTCGTACAGCATCTGGACCCCAGGCACGTCAGCCTTCTCACCGGCCTGCTGCAACGCCATACCCAGATGCCCGTTCTGGAGGCATCCGACCAGCTGAAGGTGGAACCGAACCACGTCTACGTGATTCCTAGAAACGCGCACATGAACGTAAATAGCGGCGTCCTGTCGCTCTCTCCGCGCCACAGTTCACCGCAGCCGCACATGTCCATCGATCCGTTTCTCCGCTCACTTGCCGCCGATCAGAAGAGCAAAGCCATAGGCGTGATTCTCTCCGGAAGCGCCTCCGATGGGTCGCTGGGCATGATGGCCATTAAGGCGTCCGGCGGCATCACGTTCGCGCAAAGCAGCGATACGGCCAAATACGACGGGATGCCGCGCAGCGCCGTGGCGGCGGGGTGCATAGATTTCGTTCTCTCACCCAGGGACATTGGCCGCGAGCTCGCGCGGCTTGGCCGCCATCCCTACGTTGTGCCGGTGGCCTCCCGGGAGCCCAACAAATCCGACCCCGCGAGCGAGGACGCCATCACCCGTATTCTGGCGCTGTTGCGAAACGCGACTGGCGTGGATTTTTCTTACTACAAGCCCACCACCATCCAGCGCCGCATCCTGCGACGGATGGCCCTGCAACGTGTCGACAATCTGAATGGCTATGTGAACAAGCTCCGCTCCGACTCCGCCGAAGTTCGCGCGCTCTACGACGACATCCTCATCAACGTCACCGAATTCTTCCGCGACCCCGAGGTCTTCGAGCGGCTGAAGAAGGTGGTTTTTCCGAAGATGGACACCAGCCACAGGGCGGGGCCGATCCGGATCTGGGCGCCAGGCTGCTCCAGCGGCGAGGAAGTCTACTCCATCGCCATGGCTCTGATCGAGTTTCTGGAGGAGCGCAGCCATGACACCGGCGTCCAGATATTCGGAACCGACATCAGCGAGTCCGCTCTCGACAAAGCGCGAGCCGGGGTTTACCCGGCCAGCATCGCGCATGACATGCCGCCCGACCGCATGCGGCGTTTCTTCACCAAGGTGAATTCCAGTTATCAGATCAACAAGCGCATTCGCGAGATGTGCATTTTCGCGAAACAGAACCTCACCAGAGACCCGCCCTTTTCCAAACTCGACCTCATCAGTTGCCGCAACGTGCTCATTTATCTGGGGCCGGTCCTTCAGAAACGCATCCTGCGCATGTTTCACTACGGTCTGAAGCCGAATGGCTTCCTCCTGCTGGGCTCCTCGGAGACTATCGGCAGTCACTCCGATCTGTTCACGATGGAGGACAAGAGGACGAAGATCTATCTCCGGCGCAACACCGCGGTGCGCATCCTTCCAGTCGACCTGACTCCCCGGGCCGCCGAGGCCGCCGAATCGGAAGCGCCCGCGCCTGCCGAATCCTGGAGCGAGACGGAATTGCTCCGCGAAGCCGACCGCATCGTGCTTGGAAAGTATGCTCCCGTAGGCGTGGTGGTGGATGACGAGTTCAACGTGGTTCAGTTCCGTGGCCACACCAGTCCTTATCTGGAGCATTCTCCGGGCATGGCCAGCTTCAATGTGCTGAAAATGGCGCGGCAGGGCTTGTCGGTTGAACTCGGCGGCGCCCTGCAGAAGGCTCGCCGGGAGAATGTCCCAATCAGGCAGGAGGGTCTGCGAGCCCGGCTTGGCTCCTCGTTTATAGGGCTCAATTTCGAGGTGGTCCCCTTCAAAAAGGCTGCCGGACGCGAGCGCCGCTACCTTGTCCTTTTTGAAGAAGCGTTGCCGGATACCAGCGCGCCAGCCGACAAGAAACCCGACAAGCGGCCCACTGCGAATGCCACCGGACGGGAGAACGCCAAGCTTCGTCAGGAGCTGGCCGCCACCAGAGAGTATCTTCAGTTGCTCATCGAAGAGCACGAGTCGTCGAATGAAGAGCTGCAGTCGGCCAACGAGGAAATTCAGTCCAGCAACGAAGAACTCCAGAGCACCAACGAGGAGCTGGAGACCGCCAAAGAGGAACTGCAGTCCACCAATGAAGAGCTGAATACGCTCAATGAGGAGTTGCAGTCCAGAAACGCGCAACTCGCCCAGACCGGAAACGACCTGCTCAACCTGCTGGGCAACGTCAACATCCCTATTGTCATGCTGGGGAACGATCTTCGAATCCGCCGGTTCACTCCGGTGTGCCAGCGGGTATTGAATCTCATCGCCACCGATGTGGGCAGGCCGATCGGTAATATCAACCTGAACCTGGAAATCGCCCGATTGGACCGCGTTCTCGCGGAGGTCATCGAAACGCTGACACCGAAGAATCTGGAAGTGAAGGATTTCAGTGGCCGTTCCTATTCGCTTCGCATCCGCCCCTACCGCACCGAAGACAACAAGATCGATGGTGTGGTCATGGTGCTGGTGGACATCGATCCCGCACGCATCGAGGCGAACGCGCTGGTCTCCGGCGAACTTTCGGCCACCGAGCTCGCCGAACGGCGAAGCGAAGAACTGCGCGCCTTCACGGCCGGGCTTCTGCTCTCTCAGGAGCGGGAACGCAATAATCTGGCGCTGGAGCTCCATGACGACTTCAGCCAGCGCCTCGCCCTGCTGGAGCTGAGCGTGGAGACGATGGAGCGCACCCCTCCGTCGAAGGGCGAGTTACAGAGTGAGTTGCGCACCTTCCGCGAACAGATCGGCTCGCTTTCCCATGATCTCCGCCGGGTCGCGTACCAGCTTCATCCGTCCTCTCTCGAAAACCTGGGGCTGGTGGCGGCTTTGGAATCGTATTGCCATACCTTCAGCGACCGCGAGCACATCGCCGTGAAATTCCAGGTCACCAAGGCTCCCGCCCATGTCGACGCCAACACGTCGCTCGGTCTGTACCGGATTTTGCAGGAGAGCCTGCACAACGTGGCGTCGCATTCGGGGGCACAAACCGTGCAGGTGACCCTCAGCGGCAACGACACCACTCTGCAGCTGAGCATCAAAGATACCGGCCTGGGTTTCATACCGGCAGCCGCCAGAACCAAGGGAGGACTAGGAATCCGCAGCATGGAGGAGCGCGCGCGGCTTCTGGGCGGCTCCCTGAGGATTATCTCGGAGCCGGGCGGAGGCGCAGAGTTAACCGCGGTAGTGCTGTTTCGTCCGCAGGTGGCGCCAGAGGCCTGAACCGCCTGTACGCAAGAGTAGGGCTTAGCCGCATCAGGCATCCGGCCCGATGATGCGATTCCGGTAGGCATAGCGCACCAGGTCCGCCGTCGACCGCAGCCCCAGCTTCTGCTTGATCCTTCCTTTGTGGAACTCCACCGTCTTCGTAGTGACCTGTAGAGCCGCCGCCACTTGCTTGGAAGAGTGCCCTTCAGCCAGGAGTTGAAGAACTTCCCGCTGCCGCCCGGATAGTTCCGCATCCGGCGCAGATTCCGGCGTGAAATCCTCGGCCGCAAAATCGCCGATGAGCGGCGTCACATACAGCTGGTTGTTGAGGACGGTCCGGATCGCGACAGGCAACTCGGAGACGGCCGACTCTTTGAGCAGATAGCCGGAGGCGCCGGCAGCAAAGGCCTCGACAACATACGCCCGGTCCGAGTGCATGGTGAGGAAGATGATCTTCGAATCCGGGGATATGGCGCGTATCTGCCGCGCGGCCTCCAGACCATTCAACAGCGGCATGGAGATGTCGAGGAGCACGATATCCGGCCGGTGCGTCTCCACCAGCGCAACGGCGGCGCGCCCGTCTCCGACGGTGCCGAGCAGATCGACCTCCTCTTCCAGCAGCCTGGAGATCCCGGCTGCTACAAGAGAATGGTCGTCGGCGAAGATTACGGTGGGACCGTGTCGTACGGGTGGTGCTGCGGACACTGAAACGATCATACTCCTTCCGCGGCGATTCACTTATCGCGCCGGGCCCTGGTCCGCGCGGCTTTCTGTGCCGCTTGCTTGCGGCTGGCCGGTCCGCGTTTCTTCGCGCTCGCACGGGCGTGACGCGAGAGAGCGCCTTTCGATGCCGCAGCCTGGCCTTCGCGCTTTAGTGCCGCGCTCACTGCCCGGGACCTCTTCCGGGATGGCGCACGCTCCGCTCCCTCCGCCCCCTTTTCCTCATCTCGAGCGGCCTTCTTCCGGGTTGCTTCTGGCACCTTGCCCTTCTTAGGCGGAGGCAACTTGACGCCGGCTCGCCGGGCTTTCGACAGCCCGATGGCGATGGCCTGCTCCGGGGAACGGGCACCGTGCTTCCCCTCGCGAATATGGTCCATCTCTTCGCGCACGAATTCTCCGGCCTGGGTGGAGGGAGACTTGCCCTCGCGCTCGTCTTCCTGGGCCCTTTCGATGGTCTTTTTCTCTGGCATTACAGCGGCAGCTCCTGTTCGTTTGGAAAGTGGTGTTGTTCGCGTCGCTTGTTGGATCGATACGCGGCGGAAGGGTTTCAGGTGGTGGCCGGTACTGTTCAAAGATCGCGTGGCGGCGGCGGAACAGCGCTCGGGTGTTCGCCCGCGTAATAAATAGTCGCTGTTCTGGCACCCTTGTCCGGTTTATAGTAGACCCGATTTCCAGCGCCAATCTCAAAACACCAGCAACCAGCGTTGGCTTTCCCTTTGAGTGCGTAGCATCGTCCGGGGATTGGCAGCATCGCGTCGTGTGACAGCCAGTCATAGCATCGCGTTGCCTGTTCGGGAGTGTTGTCACACAAGCGATCCCATCCCTTCAGAACTCGTTTGTTGTGTGCGACGAGCGTCCAGCGGCCTGGTTCGGATTTCACCGGTCGCGTAAGATCCAGCGGATCGGGTGTCACCCTGCCGCAGTCTCAGCTTCGTTAGGCCGGCGAATCGGCGTGGGATCGGCAGGCTCATTCATCGCGTCCTTCAAAACACCACTGGAAATCGCGAACGCGCTTTCGCGCCACTCGTGCATGAGCGCATCCAGCGGCTCCCAGTCCCCGGTATCGAGCGCGGTATCGGTTGCCGCGGTTATCTCGTCCACCATTCCTGAGAGATCTTCGGCATCGAAGGCCTTGATCCAGGACATCGACTCGGCAACGGGCTTGTCGGCAAGCACGGCATGGACACTCCGCGTCAGCGACAGCACGTTGCTGAGATGAGATACCGCCGAGACCAGTCCGGCTGCGTACTCGCGTCTCACTAAAGCGAACTGCTCGTTGTTGCGGGAGATCGTGACCGGATGCGTCCGCGCCCTGTTCAGAACTTCGCCCGCGCGCCGGTTCAGATCCGTTGCGGAGAAGACCTGGTCGCCAAAGAGCCCGTGATCGCCAGCGGTGGTATCCATGTGAGTCTCTGATCGAATCTACGTGCGATTCTACGGACTATTATACGATAGTCGGACATTCTTCAACAGGGAGTGTTCAGGACAGCGTCCGAACTGAGACGATTGCCTGCGGCCAGGCATGCAGTAACGCGGACGCAAGGACGCCGCCTGTACGCTCACGAAGAAAAGCGAACGGCAACGCGAGGCAGAACATCGGCGGACCAGCGAACCAGACCGGATGCCACTGGCCCGCGAAGAGTGCATACGGGTTCACCACATGCGCAAGACCGAAGAGCAGGCACGTGACGATGGCGACGGCGCGCAGCTTCTCACCAGTGTCCGCGTACCTCTTCGCCGGGAGGCGTCTGTCCATTGCCATTGAGTCTGTCGCTTGGCGCAGGCGCAGCGGGGGCCGCGTATCATTAGGGATCAGTGCACCAGGAATCAGTGCGTCCGCTCGCTCTTGTCGCCGTCGTGTTGCTGGCCGGGTGCGGTCCGGCTCATCCGCCCTCCAGTACAGATCCCACGCGCGAAGCCTGGTACGGCCAGACCGTCCAGCAACTCAATGATCTGAATCGTGAAGCCGAGCGCTCCCTCGCCAGCGGGAAGTCCGACGCCGCTTCCGCGTCAATTCTGCGCGGACAGGCTCTGGAGGAGCGGCTGCTTTCACCGGTGCACCCGACCCTCCCCGCGACCCAGGCGGCCTCGGATCTCGACCGGCTCTATGGGCGCATGCTGCTGGCGAACCGGCACTACGGATGGGCCAGGCTGATGTTCCAGAAGAACCTCGGCCGATGGCGAACGTGGCGGCCGGAGACGGACGAATCGCACCGGCGCTTGCAGCAGGCGAAGGACGACATCGCCGCGTGCGACCGGGCAATGCAGTAACCGTTACCTGGACTGTCAATTCAAACTATCTGCAAGAATACATAGTCCATCGGATATTTACTTATTCCTCTAATAATGTCGCCAATTGTCTTGAATCGATTCCACGGAGGGTGTATAAAAACTTTGACGGGATTCCCCATGCGAGAATCCCGTAACCGATTCCGATTAACATGGCCTCCTTGAGTACAGGAGCGCCTTTTCAAAGAAGGAGTAATTTATGATTCTCGTTGAACGATTTGCGCTAATAGTCCCTGTAACCGCACCCAAGGTACGCACGGCAGCGGCGGAGCACGGCCAGATAGAGTGCTATCAGGGAAACAAAGCCACCAACAACTTCGGCATTTCCGTACAGGGGGCCGGCGCCTGGGCGAATGGGCGAATCACAGGCACCCTGGACGCATACGACTATAAGGCGCTGTACGAGGTGTATAACCTCAAGGAGGCCGAGTCCGCAAACTACTGGTTCATCAGCTACAGCAAACAAACTTCGCACGACGAACTGAAAAAAGTCTTCGAGGATTCGAAAACAGTGAAGACAAATTACGACCTTCAGTTCGAGATCCAGGGCAACGATTATGGCATCAGCGCCGTATACATCACCTACCAGGTAATTCGGCTCGCACTCAACGGACAGACCAAGGATTACGTCGTTACAAATCCCGCCAGCTCCGGTGCGATGCTGCCGGACGGGAACTCTTATCCCGGCGGGTTCAAGCCGGTGGGAACATCCCTGTCCGCCGCTCGCTGACGCCGACGACCCGACTCCGATCAAACTGCGATAAGGCGGCTCACAGACGCTTAGACTTGCCTTAACGGGCCGTCGCCGCCCTGTGGAGAGGCCGCGTTCACCATACGCGCCCCCACCCCGCACTCCCCTACCATCCGGGCAAGAACCTCGACCAGGCATCCCCTCGCTTTCCGCGACCATGCGGGGCGAAGCCGCATCCAACCAGTGGGAGGACAGTCGATTACCCCTTTGTTGACAGGCATTGGGGGCTTTCGTCTAAAATATAGAAGTCATTATGTCTTTCGCTCCCGTGCTGTCGCCCATCACTCCCACCGCGACGTCTCTGCTCGATCAGATTGGCGGCACTCCGCTGCTGCGCCTGGAGCGCATTGCGGCGGATTTGCCGCGCGTCGAGATCTACGGAAAGGCCGAATACTTCAACCCGGGCGGATCGGTGAAGGACCGGGCCGCTCTGGCTATGATCCTGGATGGTGAGCGCACCGGCCGGCTGCGACCGGACCGGATCATTCTCGATTCCACCAGCGGAAACACGGGCATCGCGTACGCAATGATCGGCGCGGCGCGCGGATACAAGGTGAGGCTATGCCTGCCGGGGAACGCGTCGGAAGAGCGCAAGCGGATGCTGCGGGCCTATGGCGCGGAGATGATTCTCACCGATCCGGCCGAGGGATCCGACGGCGCGATTCGCAAAGTCCGCGAGATCTACGAAGCCGACCCCAACATTTACTTCTATCCCGACCAGTACAGCAACCCCGCCAACTGGAAAGCTCACTTCGACACCACCGGCGCTGAGATCATTGAGCAGACCGGCGGGCGCATCACCCATTTCGTGACGTCGATGGGAACCAGCGGCACGTTCATGGGTGTATCGCGGCGGCTCAAACGAGACATCGCGGGCGTGCGGTGTATTTCCGCGCAGCCGTCCTCGGGCTTCCACGGGCTGGAAGGCCTGAAGCACATGCCTACGGCGATCGTGCCGGCCATCTACGATCCTTCGCTCGCCGACGATAATGTGTGGGTGGAAACGGAAGACGCCTACGCGATGGTGCGGCGCATGGCTCGCGAAGAGGGTATTCTTGTAGGGATTTCTTCGGGCGCGAATCTGGTGGCGGCGCGAACGGTAGCGGAGCGGGTGGTGGAGCGCGGCGAAGAGGCCGTAATCGTGACCATGCTTTGCGACAATGCCGACAAGTATCTCAGCGAGCCGTTTTGGAATGATTAAGATCGATCCCGAAGCGTGGCGCGGAATGATTGCGCACGCCGAAAAAACGTATCCCGACGAGTGTTGCGGCGCGATGGTGGGCGAGACCGGCGACGATGGCACGAAGTTTGTCCGGCTGGCCGTGCCCATGCGCAATTCGTATGAAGGGCCGCAGGAGGACCGCTACGAGCTGCATCCGGAAGATTTGCTGGCCGCCGATCGTGACGCGCGCGCGCGGGGACTCGACCTCATTGGGATTTTCCATTCGCATCCCGACTGCGACGCGTATTTTTCGCAAACCGATTTGAAGAACTCGTGCCCGTGGTATTCATTCGTGGTCCTTTCCGTGCAAAAAGGGCGGTTCCATCATGCCGCGAGCTTTCTGCCCGACGCGGACCAGACCGTGGCCGAAAAGGAAGAACTCATCTATGCCCAGGATTCTGATCCCCACACCGCTGCGGCAGTTCGCGGATAAACAGAACGCAGTCGAGATAGCCGGCGGGACAGTCGGCGAAGTGCTCGGCACGCTGACCTCGAAGTATGCCGATTTGCGTAAGCATCTGTACACGGACGAAGGCAAGCTGCGGAGCTTCGTCAACGTCTACGTGAACGATGAAGACATCCGCTATCTGGAGAAGGACGCGACACCGCTGAAGGATGGCGATACGGTGTCGATCGTGCCGTCGATCGCCGGCGGAAGCACAGGCGTGGCCGAACCAGTGGCCGCTGCCGAACTCACTAAGGACGAGGTCCTGCGTTACAGCCGGCACCTGATCATTCCCGAAGTGGGCGTGGAAGGCCAGCTGAAGCTCAAGCAGGCGAAGGTGCTGCTGGTGGGCGCGGGAGGGCTGGGTGCGCCACTGGGTTTGTATCTGACCGCCGCGGGCGTGGGGCGAATCGGCATCGTCGACTTCGATGTGGTGGACGTCACGAACCTGCAGCGCCAGGTGATCCACGGTACCAGCGATGTGGGACGCAAGAAGCTGGACTCAGCGGCCGATTCGATGCGCGAGATCAACCCCGCCGTGCAGATCGATAAGTACGACGTTGCGCTGACCAGCGAGAACGCGCTGGACATTCTGAAGGACTACGACCTGGTCATCGACGGCACGGATAATTTCCCCACGCGGTATCTGGTGAACGACGCTTGCGTGCTGCTGAAGAAGCCGAATGTGTACGGGTCGATTTTCCGGTTCGAGGGGCAGGCCACGGTGTTCGCGTATGAGGGCGGGCCATGCTATCGCTGCCTTTATCCGGAGCCGCCGCCTCCGGGTTTGGTGCCCAGTTGCGCCGAGGGCGGCGTGCTGGGGATTCTGCCGGGGACCATCGGCCTGATTCAGGCCACCGAAGCGGTGAAGCTGATTCTGGGGATCGGCGAGCCGCTGGTGGGACGGCTGTTATTGTACGACGCGCTGGGGATGCGCTTCCGCGAGCTGAAACTGCGGCGCAATCCAGAGTGCCCGGTGTGCGGCGACCATCCCACGGTGACCAAACTCATCGACTATCAGCAGTTCTGCGGCGTGACGCCGAAGGAGACCCCTGTGGACACCAGCGAGATTGACGCGGTTGAGCTGAAGGCGAAGATGGACCGCAAGGACGCGTTTGTGTTGCTGGATGTGCGCGAGCCGCATGAGTTCCAGATTTGCCGCATTCCCGGGTCTGTGCTGATCCCGCTGGGCGATTTGTCGAAGCGCGTGGGCGAGCTGGATTCGTCGGCGGAGATTGTGGCGCATTGCAAGATGGGCGGGCGTAGCGCGAAGGCGGTGGAGTTCCTCCGCCAGGCCGGGTTCAGGAACGTGCGCAACATGAAGGGCGGCATCCTCGCGTGGAGCGA
>JBEKFB010000109.1:0-12236 GCA_050013535.1 Bryobacteraceae bacterium
GACATCGCGTCGGAATATGGCGTAAAGGTGATCCCGTTCGATTTCACCAGAGTGGACTTCGCGGCTGCCCGTAACTGCTCGATCGCGCACGCCACCGGCCGTTGGATTCTGGTGCTGGATGCGGACGAAACGCTGGACCGAGCGAGTGCGCCAATGGTTGAAAAGATCGTCGCAGGCGATGAGAATGCCGGTTATTATCTTGAGCGGCACAACCGCTCGGTCGACTCGGAAACGCCCAGCGCGGATTACGTGGTCCGGCTGTTTCCGAACGCGCCTGAATATCGCTATCGAGGCCGCGTGCATGAAACGATTGACGCGTCAATCCTCGCCGCCGGCGGGCGATTGCACAGGACGGGCATTCGCATCGATCACAAGTTCTCTTCCGATCGCGAAGCACGGCGACAGAAGAACCACCGGTACATAGAAATTCTAAAGGAAGAAATTGCCGCCGACCCGAGCGACGATACGCGGCTCGATTTTCTGGCCGCCGAATATCATCAGCTCGAGATGTTCGACGAAGCCGCGGAAATCGCCGAACGCATCGTGCAAATGCGCCCGCATGACGCACGCGCCCATCTGTTCGTGGGAATTTATCACTTGCTCTACAAGCCCGATCTGTCGCGGGCCCGAGCTGATTTTAACCAGGCACTGGCGCTGCGCCCTGGCTATGCCGAGGCAGAATCGTTCCTGCGATTGCTGGAAGAGCGGGAGCAGGCGGCGTCGGTGCGACAATGATCGCCGATTAAATCGATCAATCCCGGTGCACGTGCGGATGCGTGTGCAGTTCGCCGGCGTGGCGATGCCGATGTGCGTGAACAAGGTTGGTGCGCTCGAGGAGTTCCCGATCACGGAGTACGTCGGCGGGAGACCGCTCGGCCACCAGACGGCCACGGTCGAGAAGATAGCAACGGTCGGCGATGTCTTCCAGATCGCCGAGGTCGTGCGTGGCGACGATCACGGATTTCGCGCCGCCGCCCCACTCCACCAGAAGATCGATGAGCTGGCTCTGGCTGCGGGGGTCGAGAGACGCCGTGGGTTCGTCGAGGAGGAGCACGGCGGGATCGAGCACCAGCACGCTGGCCAGTGCGACGCGCTTCTTCTCGCCGCCGGATAGCCGGTGCGGGACGCGATCCCTCAAATGCGCGATGCGCAGTCGGTCCAGAATGTCACCGACGCGTTCGCGCACCTCGCTCTTCGGCCAGCGGAGTTGCAGCGGGCCGAAGGCCACTTCGTCGAACACGGTGGGATTGAATAGCTGGATGTCGGGGTTTTGAAACACCAGGCCCACTTGTTTGCGGAATGAGAATGCGAACTCGTCGTCGCCGAATCGATCTTCGGTGAGCTCGTCACCTCGAAAGCGGACCGCGCCGGAGTTCGCGAAATGCAGGCCGTCCAGAATGCGCAGCATTGTCGATTTGCCCGATCCGTTGGCGCCGAGCAGAGCGATGCGGCTCCCTTCGGGAATGGACAGGGTGAGGTTGTCGAGAGCGGTCAGCTGCTCGTATTGGTAAGTGAGCCGGTCCAGTTCGAAGAGCATCAGTGGCCTGCCCACACGGCCCAGCCAGCCAGCGCGACGAAAGCCGCGACCGCCGACCAATCGAGCCGGCTCATGCGGAAATCGTCGAGCACGTACACTTCGCCGCGAAATCCGCGCGACTGCATGGCAAGGTACACGTCGCCGCTTAATTGAGATGTTCGGCTGAGCAGAACGCCCGCGGTGGAGACGGTCATGCGGCGCCGTTCGGGCCCGGTGAGCGCGCCCACGGTGCGGCTCCGGCGTGATTCGAACATCTCGTGCGCCGTTTCCAGCATGAGCAGGATGTAGCGGCAGGTCATGCCGAGGATGACCACGAAGACAACGGGCACACGAAAGACCCGCAGCGCTTTGAGGACGTGATTCCATGGCGTGGTAAAGACCAGCAACAGCGTCAGGGTGGCCGCCGTTTCCACCCGTGCAAGGAGCAGTGCGGCGGTGGTGAGGCCCTGCATGGTCACCGGCCATCCGATGGCAGGTACGCGGTGGATCGCTGCGCCGGGCGTCAGGAAAATCGCGGGAATGGCGATGGGGCCGGTGAACGCCAGGGCGCCAATCCAAACACGCGATGCCAGCGTTGCGAGCGAAACATGCGAAAGCATGGCGAGTGCAACGGCGCCCGCGAAGATGGACACGATCACCCAAAGCCGGTGCGACAGAACCTCGGCGACCATCAGGGACAGGATTCCGGCTACCTTTACGCGCGCGTCCAGCTTCTGAAGCAGTCCGGTGGCCCCTGCCGATTGCTCGGCGTGAAGGGCGTGTTCCATGGCCTCATAGAGGCCATCTACAGTGCGCTCTATAAAGCCGTGGCGCGCGCTCATCGAGCGAACTTGCTGACGCCCGCGCTGGCCAGCGTGACCAGACCCGCGCCGAACATCGCGGAGAGCAGATAGCCAAATGCAGCGCTGCGAACGTAGGGAGGCGCGTAGCTGGCGAACGGCGCTGTCCAAAGCGAGGACAAGCGTTCAAGGCCGGCCGGTGGCTGAGACGGTGGCGCCTGATGGAACGTGGATGCGGCGATCTGCCGGCGCATGGCGGGGTTCGAATAATCCGCAGCCGACCACTCACCCCAGGCCGAGCCGGCGGCCAGAATTCCCAGAGGCGTCAGTATCATCAGAATACCCAGCGTTGCCCAAAGCGGGCGCGCCTGGGAGACCATCGCACGGCGCAGACCTGCTTCGCCCAGTAACGACGGATCGGATTTCTGCAGGAACGCCACTACGCCGGCGGACACGAAAAACTCGGCAAATCCCGCGACGGTCAGGTGGCCCAACATCATCGCCGGGATGGCAACGCCGAGCCCGTAAGGACAATAGAGCGGGACTCCCGACGCGGTGTGATAAAGCGCGGGCTGAATTCCAAACTCGACGGCCGCGAGCAGCGCGGAGACGTTGATGGCCGCGTATCCGGCGAGACCGGCCGCCATTACTCGACGAGGCGATTCGATGGGCGAACGCCCGGCCAAGAGACGATAAACCGCATATGACACCAGCGCGCCCACAATCGCCATGTTGAAGCAGTTCGCGCCGATGGCCGTGACGCCGCCATCGCCGAAGAACAGCGCCTGAATCACAATGGCGACGGAGATTGCAAGCATGGCCGCCCAGGGGCCGAGCACCACAGTAGCGATTCCGATGCCGACCGCGTGGCCAGTGGTTCCGCCGGGAAGCGGCAGGTTGAACATCATGATTACGAAGGAAAAGGCCGCGAACAGAGACAGTCGGGGAACCAGGCGGGTGTGCAGCGCGTCGCGCACGCGATGCAGGGCAACATACCAGAACGGGGCTGCGCTGGTGTACATCACCGCGCAGGTGGCCGGGCTGAGATATCCGTCGGGGATGTGCATAGGACGCGCCCTTTTCAGTGTATTACGAGTTGTGAAATCGTAGCACGACTCGCCGACGCCAGCCGCATCCGGGCATCCTCGGCCTGAGGCCATGCGAACGATGGATTCAATGCGAGAGCCTGATTCAGCAGCTCGCGGCCCTGATCCGCGCGGTCCCCCGCGATTGCGATGATGCCCGCATGATACAGGAACATCGGTTCGGGTGTGTGCATGGCCAAAGACTTCGCACTGGCTTCTTCGGCTTCCTGCTGGTGGCCGCCGCGGAACAGCACCCAGCTCAGGGCGTCGTACGTGTACACGTCTTTGCGGGTCTCGAGTTCGGCCTGGGCGAGTTGAAGCGCGCGGTCGAGATTCCGATTCTCATCGGCGAAATTCATAGCGAGCATACGATTACCCTTCTCGCCATTCGCCTGGCCCAGCTTGTCGATTACGTCGATCAGTTTCCGCTGCTGATTGGCTTCGGCGGCGCGGCCGAGTTTGTCGTAAAGTGTCGCCAGCGCGTGAGCGTAATCCGGCAGTGGAATCACCGCCTGCGCCTTCTTGAAATTCTCTATCGCCTTGTTATATTCACCCGCAGCCGCATATTCCCGGCCCAGCGCAGCCAGCGCGCGATGATACCCGGGCAGCGTCTCGAGGGATTTAGAGTATTCGGCGTGCGCGTCCGCCGTGTGGCCGCTCTTGAACAACATGTCGCCGAACTCCACCAGGCACCACGCCAGATTCTCATTAACCGGGCTCCCCGCCTGCACGGCCATGGACATCCATGAGAGAGCGTCCGCGCCGTGACCGGTAACAAACCTGTGCCAGGCAATGCGATTGTAGCTGGCAAGATTGGGGCCCAGCGCGAGCATGTGCTCGTAGGCTTTATCGGCCGCATCGTACTGTCCCATTTCCATCAGCGAATCGCCAAGCAGACCCCACGCGCCGGCATCGCTGGGATTGCGCGCGATCAGGGCTCGCGCGAGCTCCGCGGCCTTTGGAAACTGATGCCGATGCGTTTCGATTTCCACCCTCAGACGGATGCCGTCGTAATTGCGGGGATCGGCGGCGAGAATAAGATCGACGAGTGCGGCGGCGCGATTCAGGTACTGAAAATCGGTGGTCTCGCGCAGTTTCTGGATAAACGACGATGCCAGCTCGGCCTCGATGTTGAGGTCGTTCGGAGACGCCTTGAGCTGCTTCTCATAGAGCGCAATGCGCTCGTCGGAGGTGAGATGAATCACTGGCGCGGCAACAGCCGAGCAGGCCAGAAAAGCGCAGAGCAGGACGAATCGCTTCATGATGGCCTCAGAGGAACCGCATCGGCTGCACCCAGCCTGCCGACACCGCGGTCATCGCAAAACCCAGGCAGATCACCACGACGGCTGAGAAAACCGGGATCAGCCGGAACATGGGCCGGTTTGCAACTGCCCTCGGTTCCGGCAGCAAGTGCTTAGCGTAAATCACCAGGAACCCAATGCTCATCAGAACGGCCGCCAACCCGGTGCTGAACCCGACAAGGAGAAGCAGGCCCAGCCCCGGGCGTCCGAGGGCGATGGCGCTGAGCATCAGAATCAGGGCAGATGGACAGGGCACCAGGCCGCCGCTGACGCCCAGCGCGATCAGGCTGCCGAGAGTGATCTTGCCCTCCACCGCGTGGCTGTGCGTGTGGCCGCCATGACTGTGAACGTGAGGATGAGGATGATCGTGATGGTGGCCGTTCTGATGATCGTCGTGGTGAGGATGATCATGTTCGTGATGGTGCCCGTGTTCGTGATGATGCCCGGCCAGTACCAGCTCAGGAACCTCGGCATGAACATGATCGTGATGAGCGTGTTCGTGGTGATGCTCCGCGTGATGATGATGATGGCCGCCATCGAGCAGCGCCTTCGCGCGGCGATAAAGAAGCAATCCGCCCACCACGACGATGGAAAGCCCGGAGATCATGCCTAGGGCTGGGACAACTTTCTCAGGGATCACGTATTGCTGGAAGAAGAGCACGCCCAGGCCCAGCAGGAACACCGTGAATGTATGCGTGAAGGTGACCACGAATCCCAGCAGCCCGGCGTGCTTCAGCGTTCCTTTCGACCCCACGAGGTACGCCGCGACAATCGTCTTTCCGTGGCCCGGCGAAAGCGCATGCACCGCGCCGAGGCCGACAGCGGCGATCAGGCCCAACAACGTTAACCCCCACCCGATTTCGCGTTGCCGTAACAAGCGCGACAAGTAATCGCCGCGAACTACGGTACCCGGGGCGCTTGGCTGCTGTTGGGAGAAGGACGCCTGCGGAAGCGGCTGAGGCGCGGTCTGCGAGGCGACGACCTGCGGGGCTGGCGACGGCCTGCTGATCGGCGATAGCGGGGCGACCGAGATCTGTGCGGTCAGCTCCTGCGGTGGGCTTATCCCGGGGTCGGTGGGATAGTGGGTCAAACCGCCGCTGAGATCGCCGGTGTCCTGGCCGACCACGATCTCTTTCCACC
Source organism: Bryobacteraceae bacterium (assembly GCA_050013535.1). Classification (GTDB taxonomy): domain Bacteria; phylum Acidobacteriota; class Terriglobia; order Bryobacterales; family Bryobacteraceae; genus CAWACP01. Next base: position 5,843 of record JBEKFB010000109.1, read on the forward strand.
CCGCGCGACCCGGATAATTGAGATCCTCATAAGCGACCTCACCCGGTCCAGCCAGCGCGCCCGCGGCCATCTGGATCCGTAGTGTGGGCATGCCCCCGGCTCCTTCTGTGGCCGTTGCGGAGACCGTGCCGGGGTGCAATTGCAATCGCCGGCCAGCCTGCATCACCACCAGGTTGCCCAGCCAGGTGCGGGCCTGCGTCCGGCACTCCTCGGTCAGCCTCGCCTGATCTTTCCAATCCACCTGCCAGCCGTTCAGAAGCTCAAACGTGGGGATCTCCGCAAGGTCCAGCACATACCGAATCTCCACCACACCGGCGCGCGTGCTTAGCCTCGTGTAATGGTTCACGCTGAAGTTGCCCATGGGATGGGCAGTGAGGGTGACGAAGGCAAGAAGAAAGGGGATGAGCGCGATCCTCATGCCGGGGATACGAGTTCTCACCGGCCCTCGGATGTACCTAAGACGTGAAAAAGTGCGGGTTCAGCTCGCCGCCGGTTATTGCATCTGGGTCTGAGCTTGCGGGGTAGCCGCCGCGCCCAGGGTACGAAACTCGTATTGCTGGATTTCCATGGCAGCCAGGCCGTGCTCATAACGAACGACACGCCCGCGGGCGACCAGTTTTAGACTCACCTTGCTGTTCAGTTGCGCCGGCCAATTAATGGACACTTCGAGACGACGGCCGGGAAGCAGAGTCGTCTCGGTGGAGAACAAAACGCCATTGCTGCTCATATTAACGGTCTTGCCGGTCCCGCCCTCGTCGCCGCTCCGCTTGCTCAGGATCTTATACCGCAAATCGCGCTCGATCGGGAACCTGTCGGACGCGCGCCGCTCGTTCGATTCTTTTCTGTTCTTCACTTCGGCCTCACGTAGATCCAATGTCGGGGATGGTGACTGAACGAACAATAGTGGTTTCGTCTCATTCCGGGGTGGTACGCCGAGGTGACGCCCTGGTACCTTTGGATTCCCCGTTCCACTAAACCTCCTTCCTGGAACTTTACACGATCCCCCGTCCCGGGTCGCGAAGCCGCCGCATATGCTATTAGCTGGTTATGCCATTCACACTCGAAGGCAGGAGCGCGCTGGTCACCGGGTCGGCGCGCGGGATCGGTCTGGGAGTGGCCAAAGAACTGGCGGCCTGGGGCGCGTCGGTAATGATATCGGATATCGATGAGGCCGCGGCGCAGGAAGCGGCCGGGTCGCTGGGGCCTTTGGCGAAGTTCCTGGCCGGGGACATGACCGACGCCGATTTTCCGCGGAAGCTGGTGAGCGCCACCGTCGACGCGTTCGGCTCGCTGGACATTATCGTCAACAATGCCGGTTACACCTGGGACAATGTGATTCAGAAGACCACCGATGAGCAGTTCCAGGCGATGCTCGACATTCACATCGTGGCGCCGTTTCGGGTACTTCGAGCGGCATCCGGGTGGCTGAGAGAAGCGGCGAAACGGGAGACCGCCGAGGGTCGAAGGGTGATGCGCAAGGTTGTCAATATCACTTCCATAAGCGGGATCGACGGCAATCCCGGCCAGGCGGGCTACGCCTCGGGGAAGGCCGGGGTGATTGGCCTGACGAAAACGATGGCCAAGGAATGGGGGCGTTACAACGTCAACGTGAATGCCGTCGGCTTTGGGCTGATTGAGACGCGGCTGATTCAGCCGCTCACCGGCGAAGCGGCCAGCATCGAGATGAAAGGACGGCAAATCCCGGTGGGCGTGCAACCGGGCGTGCTGGAGAGTGCGCGCGCCGCGATCCCGTTGCGCCGTCTGGGAACGCCCGAAGAGGCGGCCAGCGCGGTGCTGTTCTTCTGCTCGCCTCTGTCGGATTACGTTACGGGCGAAGTACTCATCTGCGGTGGTGGTATGCACTTTTAGGCGAGACTCCGAACGCTCGCGGCTTGGCGCAAGATCTTGATCCAACTCGTATTGGACATAGGCAAAGTGATCTTCGTTACCGCATAAGTGGTGGCGAGGCTCCCGGATTATCCTTACAGTTTGTCCCTCGCGATCGGCCCCACCCCAGCATTCGCGGCGCGCAGATAATCCGCGGATGGCAACCCGACTTTTCGTGCCACGGTCTCGGCCGACAGGTCGTTGGGGTCCACCTGATATTCCACGAGCTGGTACCTGATCCCCATAGAATCGAGGATGCGTGTGGCGTTTGTTTTCATCGGGGTGGCTTCAAGATCCTCCGTTACACGCAGAGTAACCTTTTCCCGGATGGACGGTATTCAATAACGTGAGCGGCGCTACCGACACGGACCTGATGAACGAGGTCAGCCGCGGCCGCACCGCCGCGCTTGCTGAACTGTTTGAGCGCCATCATCGCCCGCTCTATCGCTTTTTTCTGCGCATGACCGGCGACGGCGGGCTCAGTGAGGACCTCGCCCAGGAGGTGTTTTTCCGGGTGTTGAAGTACAAAGACACTTACCACCCGGACCGGCCGTTTCTGGCGTGGATGTACCAGATTGCGCGGAACCTGATGACCGACACCGCGCGGAAAAGGAAGTTCGAAGTGTTACCCGGCGATTTCGAAGTCGTTTCCGGAGACGATGGCCAGGACGAAGAAATGGCTCGCAGCCAGGAGATTTCGCTGCTGCGGCGTGCGCTGGCGAAGCTGCCGATCGAGAAGCGCGAGGTGCTGGTGCTGAGCCGCTTTCAGAACCTCAAGTACGAGGAAATCGCCGCAATGCTCGGGTGCGAGGTGAACACAGTAAAGGTGCGGGTTTATCGCGCGGTGCGCGCTCTGGGTGAGAACTACCGGCAGCTTGCGGGAGAGAGGGCTGTATGAATTGCGACGACGCGAGGAAATATTTCGTGGATGTGTGGCGCGGGGCGCGCGACGTCCCGGCGGAATTGGATGAACATCTCGCCGGATGCACGGGGTGCCGTGAGGAGATGGACGAACTCGGACGTGTGTGGAATCGGCTGGAAGTGTTGCCGGACCCGGAACCCAGCGCTCACCTGCGCCAGGAGTTCTACGCGCGGCTTTCGAATTATCGCGAAGGCGGCCGGCGGACGGGTTTCGCGTGGTTGCACGGTCCGGTATTCCAGGCGCTCGCGGCGGTGGTGATTCTGTCGGCGGGAATTGCCGCCGGAATCGGGATTGGGCGCTCGTCCGGTCACGGAGGCGACCCCACCGTGGCTCGTCTCCAGGATGAAGTGACCGACATGAAGCAAGTGGTAGCGTTGGCGCTGCTACGGGAGCAGTCGGCGGGCGAACGGCTCCAGGGCGTGGACTGGGTAACGCAGACGCCCGGGGCAGACCAGAAGGTGCTTGACGCGCTGATCAACACAGCGAATCACGATCCGAACGTAAATGTGCGGGTGGCCGCCATCGAGGCGTTGGGACGGTTTGCCGGTACCCCGTCGGTGCGCACAGCGCTGCCGAATTCGCTGAGCAGGCAGGATTCGCCTCTGGCACAGATTGCGGTGCTGGACGAGATCGTGGAGCTGCGCGAGCGTAACGCGGCGCCGGTGATTCACGATCTGATCACGCAGACGGACTTGAACCCGGAAGTGAAGCAGCACGCGCAGTGGGCACTGCGGCAACTGGAATAGGAGGGGATGCAATGAAGAGGATCGTGGCAATTATCGGTCTCGTATTGTCGCCGTGCCTGACGGCGGCGGAGAAGAAAGAAACCACCGAGAAGATTTTTCACGGAGCGGCGGGCGGCAGGCTCACTATCGGCAACATCACCGGGCCGATCAGCGTAACGGCTGTTCCTGGTAACGACGTTCGCGTTGTCGTTACAAGGACCATCGAAGCTGGTGACAACGAAGAGATGGCTCGCGCTGAACGGGAAGTGACGCTGGAATCCGTTCAGGAGGGCGCCGACGTGCGTATGCGCGTGAAACTTCCCTGCGATCGCAACTGGTGCTGCCAATGCGGAGACGACCACCATTATTCGTTTCGATATGACTTTCGTGTCGAAGCGCCCGCGGGAATGGCGCTGACGCTCTCTACGGTGAACGACGGAAACATAACGGTCCACGGCGCGTTCGGCGATTTCGTTGTGGACAACGTTAACGGCGGCATCGAAATGTCGGATGTGGTGGGATCGGGAGACGCGCACACGGTCAACGGGAAGGTTGTAGTAGAGTTCGCGAAAAACCCCGTCGGCCCAAGCTCATTCAAATCCATCAATGGCGAGCTTCGCGTGTCCTTCCAACCGGGCCTCTCCGCCGACGTACGGGTGAAGACCTTCAACGGCGAAGCCTGGACCGATTTCGACAGCACCGCGCTGCCCACCGAGGGCGGCCATTGGACCGGCAAGCTCTACTCACGGAATCGCGGCACGGCCATTCGCATCGGCAGCGGGGGCCCGTCCATCAATTTCGACGCCCTGAATGGCAATATTTACATACTTAATCGCGGGAAGAAATCATGAAAAGCTCAGTGTTAGTTATCGCGGCCGCGCTCGCGGGTCTGATCTGCGCGCAGGACGGCATAAAGATCCCATTCAGCGATCCATCTCGGCCGGCCCGGGTGGTGGTGCACACCATGAACGGGAACGTCTCGGTGAAGCCGGGGCCACCGGGATCGGTGAACGTCGAAACGAAAGAGATGCAGCATCACAAGGAGCGCTCCGATGGTTTGCATCGCATCCCCATGCAGCACGGCCTGCAGGCGGAAGAGGCGGATAATACGGTGACCATCAACGCCGGGCCGCCCGAAGGTGACAGCGACATCTTTCTCACGGTGCCCTCTGACCTGGCTTCGCTCAAGGTCAATTCGATTTCCGGCAATATCTCGATTGAAGGCGTCAACGGCGAGATTGAAGTGGACGCGACGAACGGAAAGGCGCTTCTGACGAATGTCGCCGGAGCTGTAGTGGCGCATTCGCTGAATGGTGGCGTTGTCGCGAATCTGCTGCGCGTAGCGCCGGATAAGGTGATGTCGTTCAGCTCGCTCAACGGCGACATCAACGTGACGCTGCCAGCCGATACGCGCGCCCGATTGAAGATGAAGACCGACAACGGCGAGCTCTACACTGATTTCGACGTTCGTCTGGAGGCGGCCTCGCCGCACGTGATCGAGGAGAGCAGCGGCGGCCGGCACAGGATCAAGCAGGACCGCACCGCCTACGGCACCATCAACGGCGGCGGCCCGGAGATGCAATTCACCAGCTTCAACGGCAACATTTATATCCGTAAGGCGAAATAGCCGGACTTAAGCCGACCACCTGTCCGCAGCTTACTGATGGACCCGCCGGTTCCGCCTCAGATACGCGGGAACGTCCAGATCATTCATCGATAACGCCGGCTCCTCGGCCTGGATCTCTGGCGCGGATTCGGGTTCCGGTTCAGCCTCGGCGACAGCTTCCACCACCGGCTCGGGTTCAGGCTCGGTAACGAAAGGGAAGGTTGAGAATTCCGGCTCGACCGGACGGACCGTTTCCACTACCATCTCGCCGGCGCCCGCGGCGGCCGCCCTGGCTAATTGGGTAATCGCGGGCAGGTTCTCGCGCTGAAAGCCGGTGGCGATCACTGTGATCTTGACCTCATCTTCCATGCCCTCGTCCAGCACCACGCCAAAATTGATCTGCACGTCTTCGTTTGTCGTGGCCCCACGAATGAGCGAGCAGGCTTCGTTCACGTCGTGCAGACTCAGCCGGCTGGACGCCGTGATATTGATCAACACGCCGCGCGCGCCCTTAACGCCGCCCTCCTCCAGCAACGGGCTGCTGATGGCCTGTCTGGCCGCCTCCACCGGAGCGCGCTCACCCCGGCAAGTGGCGGTGCCCATCATGGCGTAGCCCATGCCCAGCATAATCGCGCGAATATCAGAGAAATCGCGATTAATCAGACCCGGTGTGGTGATGATGTCCGAAATGCCCTGCACGGCCTGGCGCAGCACGTCATCGGCCAGTTTGAAAGCCTCGAAAAAGCTGGTGCCTTTGGGAACCAGCTCGAGCAGGCGGTCATTCGGAATCGACAGGACTGTGTCTACGGTCGAGGCCAGCTCGGCGAGACCTTTCTCGGCCTGTCTCATCCGCCTCGGTCCTTCGAAAGCGAAGGGACGGGTCACCACGGCCACGGTCAGCGCGCCCATCTCGCGGGCCAAAGACGCCACCACCGGCGCAGCGCCTGTTCCGGTGCCGCCGCCCAGACCAGCAGTGACGAACACCATATCAGCACCTTCCAGAATTTCGATGATGCGTTCGGTGTCCTCTAATGCCGCCTGACGACCGGTGCTCGGATCTGCGCCGGCGCCCAGACCATTGGTGACCTTAGAACCGATGGCCAGCTTATTCGGCGCTGGCGATGCGTTAAGCGCCTGCGCGTCGGTGTTAAGAATGTGGAACTCGACGCCGGAGAGTCCCTCGCTGATCATGCGAGCCACCGCATTGGAGCCGCCGCCGCCCACGCCGATCACTTTGATCCTCGTGCCCAGCGG
>JBEKFB010000110.1:0-12215 GCA_050013535.1 Bryobacteraceae bacterium
CCGCCTGAAACGCGCCCGCCCACGTGGCTAAGACTCTCTCGAAATCAAGCAGTCGGCGCAAAAGGAACTTGATGCGCTCGACGACACGCTGTTTGCCCGGATAGATCGTAAGATCCTGGCGCTCGCAGACAACCCACGGCCCACAGGATGCAAGAAGCTGAAGGGCTATAGAGATCAGTGGCGCATTCGGGCAGGCGATTGGCGCGTGTTGTACATCATCGACGATGGGGCGAAGGTCGTCAGAATCACGCGCATTGCAAACCGCCGCGAAGTCTATGATTGACCGCGCGATCGCCGCGCTTGGGTCGGCTGTAATCCGTTTTCCGGGTTGTCCACTGCCAACACTCGGGTTCCAGGCGATTGAGGCTCAACGGAGACATAGAGTCCGGTGTCGTTCGCGATTCCGGTCCGACGGTGGCGATTGGCGTGCGGTGAGCGGCCGGCTTAGGTCTTGTTCTCTTCCGCCACCGGCAGCCAAATCGTAAACGTTGTCCCTTTTCCGGGCTGCGACGCGACAGCGATGTTTCCGTTGCTCTGCCGAATCACGCCGTAGCTGGTGGAAAGTCCGAGACCGGTACCCTTGCCCTGTTCCTTCGTGGTAAAGAACGGCTCGAATGCGCGTGCCTGCACGTCGGGGGTCATACCGATGCCGTTATCGCGCAGGCTGACGACAACGTAATCGCCCGGCCTGACGCCGGCCAGCGCGGCTCCTTCTGAATCGAGCCGCGCCGCTGAAGCTTCCATGACGATGGCCCCGCCACCAGGCATCGCATCGCGGGCATTCAACACGAGATTGAGCAGCACTTGTTCGATCTGGCCCGGATCGGCGCAAACCGCCGGCAAGCCGGGAGCGGCCTCAGCGGTCAATTTCACGTTCGCGCCAACGATTCGCCTGAGGATCGGCTCCGCTTCGGCAATCAGCGCGGTCATGTCCACCACCCTGGACTCCACCGACTGGCGCCTGCTGAACGCCAGCAGCTGCCGCGTCAGATCGCCGGCGCGATCGGCCGCTCGCACCACTTGAACGAGGTCGGCATGATTCGGATCGCCGGGGCCGAATTTCTCAAGCATGACATGCGTATACCCGGTAATCACGGTCAGCAGATTGTTGAAATCGTGCGCCACGCCGCTGGCCAGGCGCGCTATGGCGTCCATTTTCTGCGCCTGCAGCGCCTGCTGCTCAAGCAGCTTGTGCTCCGTTGTATCGGCGATAACTTCCACCAAACCGGTCACCGCGCCCGTTGAATCGCGAAGCAACTCACTCCACAGCGTGGCATCCATCGACGAACCGTCGCGGCGCAGGCAGCGCACGTCCAGACCTTTTCGATTGGGACCGTCCCGGACCAGAGACATCCGCCCGGCGAGAGAAGGGGCATCGGGCGCGATAATTCGCGGCAGAGGCCGGTCCAGCACCTCCGCTTCCTCCCAGCCGAACATGGTTCGCGCAGCGCTGTTCCAGCTTCGCACCGTGCCATCGGCGTTCACCGAGTAGATCGCCAAAGGTGAAGCTTCCACCACCGCACGGAGCGTGAGATTGGCATTGCGCAGCCGTTCCTCAAACCGGTGCCTGTCCGTAATATCGCGCGAGTTAATGACAACGCCGCCTACTCCCGACAGGTGCGAGAGATCGCGGGCGTAGGATTCAAGCGTGCACCAACTTCCATCCTTGCGCCGGACGCGATATTCGAAGGCGCGCTGTCCGGAACCGTTGCGCAGCATGTCATTGACAACGGGACGGTCTTCAGCGGCGACGGTGGAAAGGATGCTCAGGCCGATTAATTCCTCAGGCGGCCAGCCAAGCACGCGCTCATGAGACGGGCTGGCGTAGCGTATCATGCCGTCCACCTGCACAATGGTCACAAGGTCGAGAGCGCTCTCAATCAGCGACCGGAAATGTTCCTCGCGGCGTTGCAGTACTTCGATCGTGTGAAGACGCTCGCCCGCATAACGCATGGCGCGAAGTAACAGATGGCCGTCGGTCTGGCCCTTGACCAGATAATCCTGCGCTCCCTCCCGTACCGCGCGGATCGCGGTTGCTTCGTCATCGAGGCCGGTGAGCACCACCAGGGGAAGGCCCGGAAACTGGTCGTGCAAACGCTCGATCGCTTCGATGCCCGAAGCGTCTGGAAGGCTCAGATCCACCAGCGCGACATCGAAGTTTTCAGTGGCCAGACGGCCGAGGGCTTCGGCCAGAGTCGCGGCGTGAGTAAGTTGCAGCCGCCATGCGCCGGCCTCGCGCAATAGCTCGCCGAATAAGTGCGCGTCAGCGGGATTATCTTCGATGAGCAACGCGCGGGAGACTACCGGATTCATACGCGTCTTGTCGGCGTCAAAGTAGATCAGATTCTATCACTGGCGGGTCACGCGTATTAAGTTGCGCGTTCCGGAGGACAACACGGCCACAAACAATGATGGAGGACCTACCCGGCGGATGCGGCTATTGAATCGCAAATAAGAGTCACCGGCCCGTGATTAGTCAGCGCCACATCCATTTCAGCCTGAAATACACCGGTGGTTATGCGGATGTCACATTTCTCGCGGAGAGTCCTTACAAAGTAATCGTAAACCCGGCGCGCTTCATCGGATGGAGCTGCCTTGGTGAAATCGGGCCGGCGGCCTTTCCGGCAATCGCCGTAGAGAGTGAATTGGGAGATCACCAGCAGCTCGCCGCCCGTCTCCAGAAGGCTCCGATTCATCCGTCCTTCGTCGTCAGCGAACACGCGCAGGTTAATTATCTTGTCCGTGAGATAGTCGGCATCCGGCTCGCTGTCGCCGCGAGCAACACCCACCAATACTACGAATCCCGGGCCGATCTCTCCCACAACTTCTCCGCTCACTGTTACACTGGCCTGACTTACTCGCTGTAGTACGACGCGCATGCGAGTATTATCCGCCGCATTCTTCTCAGGCGAATGCCCAAGGGGTGCCAGGTGTGTTTGCTCATGGTACGAGGACCATAGTTTTAGCAAAATGATACTGTGATCTACCGGCGCAGGCGCAAGAGCCATGGACTGGCGGGAGGCTGGTTCAGTCTGGAGCAGGAGCACACCAGATCGCGGCTCACCGGATTCGGCTACGGCGATTTCATCCGCCTGCGCGATGAGTTTGGCAACATCTGGCGTGGCGCAGCGGAAGAAGGCCCCGACGACACGGTTCGCTACCGTTTCCGCGACACCCTCGGCCGAACGGTCACCGGCGTCTCCGACACGTGGGGCCTGGTGTTGCGTGACGAGCGCGGCAAGACGTGGCGCGGTTTCGTCGAATAATATCGGAGGGGTTCTTTTTAGCCCCCGATTCCATTGCTCTGACATCATCGAGTGCTAAACTCTTCCCGTGGCTGCTACCGCGCACGCCTGGTCACGCGAGGAAGTGCGCCGTCTTCTTCCGGTCTCCGAACGCCAGCTCCGCAGTTGGCAGAAGCAGCAATTCGTTGTTTCCACCGACCGCTTTGGCTTTTCGGACCTGCTGGCTTTGAAGACCCTCATGGCCTTGCGGGACAGCCGGATCCCCGCCGCCGAGATCCGGCGCACGCTCGACGCGATTCGCGCGCGCATCGGCGACGTGGCAAATCCTTTATCGGAGATGCGCCTTTATTCCGACGGCCGCAGGATTCGCGTCCAGTTCGAGGGCCGGCGTATGGAGGCGAAAACCGGCCAGCTTCTGCTCGATTTCGATCAAACCGAGATTTCGCGCCTGCTGTCATTTCCAGGGCGCGACCGCGCAAAGGAGACCGAAGGCGCCCCCTCGCCGACACTGGGCCACCACGTTCGCCGCGCCGAAGCGGAGCTATGGTTCGAGCGCGGATTGCAACTGGAGCAGGAAGGCGCGCCGCTGGACGAGGTAATCTCGACTTACCAAAAAGCGCTAACCATCGACCCGACATCGGCGGGAGCGTTGGTTAATCTGGGCACCGTTTACTTCAACGCCCGCGCGTTTCGCGAAGCGGAGCGGTATTATCGCGACGCGCTGGCCGCCGATCCGGAATATGCGTTGGCGCATTTCAATCTCGGCAATTTGTTCGATGAAATTGGCGACCGCGCCAAAGCGCTGCAACATTATCAGACGGCGCTGCGCCTGAATCCCAATTACGCCGACGCTCATTACAATATCGCTCTGCTGTATCAGTGCGTGAATCAGCCGCTGAAGGCGGTACGCCACTGGAAGTCGTATCTGAGGCTCGATCCCGGCAGCGCGTGGACGGCCATTGCCCGGCGCGAGCTCGGCAAGCTGCGCGATTCCACCATTGTTCCGGGCGCGAAAAACGACTGACAGGCTGGGCCTGCCTGTCCGCCGTTACAATTAAGTCAGCCTATGAAACGATCGCTCGGTGTAATCGTCGCCGTCTCTCTGCTTGCCGCGATGGCGGCATGCTCGACTTCGGAGGACGTGGCAGAGAAGAAGGAAGAGGCGAAGCCGCTCGAACCCAGAACCGGTCGCGAAGCCTTCCAAAGCATGTACGTCTCCGCTCGAGGATGGCAGCACGACGCGACACCGGTTCAGTTGAAAAGCATTCCTCTGACCGCGATGAAAGCCGATCCTGGCAAGTCGGGTGCGTGGCAGGCAATTTTCGTTTCGCCGGCAGCCGGCCGGGCGCGCACTTACACCTGGTGCGCGATCGAAATGGAAGGCAATCTCCACAAAGGCGTGTTCGCGGGACCGGACGAGAGCTGGTCCGGACCCAGCGACAGCAGCCAGCCCTTCACGGCCATTGCGCTGAAAGTGGATACGGACGACGCCTTGAAAACAGCACTGGCGAAAAGCGATTACGCGAAGCAGCATGCTGATGCGCCGGTGATCTTCCTGCTGGAGCAAAACCGGCGGTACCCGGACCTCTCATGGCGCATTCTGTGGGGGGACAGCATCGCCACCAGCGATTATTCCGTCTTTGTGGACGCCACCACCGGCGATCTTCTGGCCAAAGAGAAGGGCTGAGCAGTCAAGAACCCCTTGACAACACCTAGTTGGTTAGGTATCCTCATCTTGAGGCATAGCTAGCTTGGCATGATCGGGAAACCAAAGAACGACGTACTCCAGGGCACGCTGACCCTCCTTGTCCTGAGAACACTGAAATCGCAAGGTGCGCTGCACGGGTACGCTCTCACCAACCACATCCGGCGAATTTCCACCGAGCTGCTTCGCGTCGAGGAAGGCTCGCTGTACCCGGCGCTGCACCGCATGGAGCAGGAAGGTCTGGTTCAGTCCGAGTGGGGCCTGACCGACAAAGGCAGAAGAGCCCGGATCTACTCGCTTACCGCCGCGGGCAGAAATCGCCTCGCGGAAGAGACTAAGAATTGGGAACGCCTGACCCAGGGCGTCGCGCTGGTTCTGGAGAACGCCTGACATGTCCTGGACCGGGCGATTGCGGAATCTTTTTGGACAACAGAACCTCGAGCGGCAGATCGACGACGAGCTCGCGTTCCACATTGCCGAACGCGTCGACGAGCTGGTCGCCGAAGGTTTGACCCCGGCCGAAGCGCGCCGTCAGGCTCTGCTTCAGTTCGGCAGCTACACCCGGCGCAAAGAAGACATCCGAGAAATCGATCTGTTTTCGAGATTGGAGACCGTCATCCGCGACGTGCGTTTCGGAGTGCGCTCGCTGCTGGGAAGCCCGGCATTCACGGTTACGGCTGTGCTATCGCTGGCGCTTGGCATCGGTGCGAATACCGCTATCTTCAGCATCATCGACGCCCTTATGCTGCGATCCCTGCCGGTGGAAGATCCGGCAAAGCTGGTGAAGGTCCAGTCCAAGGAAATCGGCGCCGAGTTCACCAATCCTATTTGGGAACAGGTGCGCGATCATCAGCCGGCTTTCAAAGGTGTGCTGGCATGGAGTGCGGACCGGTTCGATCTCGCGCAGGGAGGCGAGAGCCGTTTCGCGCGCGGCCTCTGGGTGAGCGGAGATTTCTTTCGTGTTCTGGGCGTGCCCGCTTTGCGTGGCCGTGTGTTCAGCGCGCAGGAGGACCGCCGTGGAACGTCCCCCGTGGCGGTGATCAGCTATGGCTTCTGGCAGCGCAACTTCTCCAACGACCCGAACGTAGTTGGCAGGACCATCCACCTCAACCGGCACGTGTTCGAAGTGGTAGGAGTCACGCCGCCGTGGTTCACGGGTCTCGAAGTGGACAAAAGCTATGACGTAGCCATTCCGATTACATGCGACCCGATCGTCCATACCGATCACAGCATGCTCGACGAGCGGGAGGCGTGGTGGCTTCAGATTCTGGGACGCCTGGCGCCCGGTGAAAGCCTCCAGCAAGTGGACGCTCGGTTCAAGGCGTCTACGCCGGAGTTCCTTCGGGCCACCGTTCCCATGGACTTTCCGGTCGACGAGCAGAAGGAATTTCTCAAGGCCACGTTTCAACTTACTCCCGCCGTTACCGGATTCTCGGATGTTCGAGACCATTACAAGACCGCGCTCTTCGCTTTGATGGGGATCGCGGCTCTGGTGCTGGTTATCTGCTGCGCCAACATTGCCAACCTGCTCCTGGCCAGAGCATCGGCAAGGCAGCGGGAACTCGCGGTGCGGCTGGCGCTGGGAGCGTCCCGGGCGCGTATCGTTCTCCAACTTCTAATCGAGAGCCTGTTGCTCTCGGTTGCCGGAACGGCGATAGGTTCCCTGCTTGCTTTGGCCGCAGGCCGACTGCTGGTTCAACTAATCTCGACCACCGGCAATCCTCTGATGATCGATCTTTCGCCAGATGCGACTCTGCTGGGATTCTCCGCCGCAACCGCCTTCCTTACCGCCATTCTGTTCGGCCTCGTGCCCGCATTTCTGGCAACGCGCGGGGACTTGAATCTCTCACTGAAAGAGCATACGCGCGGCAGTGTCGTGGGCGCCTCGCGGTTCCAGGCTGGAAAGATTCTGGTGGCCGGGCAGATCGCACTGTCGCTGATGTTGCTCGTCGGCGCCGGGCTTTTTCTGGGAACGCTAAGAAACCTGTTGAGCACAGACCTCGGTTTCAACTCCCACGGTGTGCTTCTGGTGAACACGCGATTTGATCAGGACGCCGTGCCTATGGCGCGCCGCGCGGGCATAGCAGCGGAGATTGTGGAGCGTCTGCGCGCAACCCCGGGCGTTGTCTCAGCGTCGAGCTCGCTGCGCACGCCCATCACCGACTTCGAATGGAACGAGTTGGTCGAGCCGGAAGGATATCAGCCCAAGTCGCGCATGGATACGCTGATATGGCTGAATCGCGTGTCGCCCGGATATTTCGCGACGTTGGGTACGCGGCTGATTCAGGGGCGCGAGTTCGAGGATACCGACAGCTCGAACGCGCCCAAAGTAATGATCATCGGCGAGAACGCTGCCCGGCATTTCTTCGGCTTCGTCAATCCGCTGGGAAAGACGATAGCGATGGATCGCCCCAGCAGCGGGAAAGATAACTATCGGGTCATCGGCGTCGTAGAGGACTCCAGGTACCGGCTCATCGACGAGCCGGAAAGTCTGACGGGTTTCGTTGCCGCGGGTCAGGACACCGATCCGCATCCGCGTGTCAGCTTTGAAGTGCGCACCGCGATTCCGGCGAATGCATTGCAGCCGGCAATCCAATCCGTCATCGTGTCGATGAATCCGCACCTCTCGCTGGAGTTTCGCAGTCTTGAGACGCAGGTGAACGAGTCGGTGATGCAGCCGCGCGTGGTGGCGCTATTGTCCACCGTCTTCGGTTTGCTAGCGCTGGTGCTCGCGGCTGTGGGACTGTATGGAATCACCGCATACGGAGTCTCGCGGCGGAGGAATGAGATCGGCATCCGCATCGCGCTCGGGGCGCAGCGGTGGTCGGTAATCTGGTTGTCGCTGAAGGATGTCGCGCTGCTGCTCGCGATTGGCGTGAGCGCGGGTTTGGGTGGGTCGCTGGCTCTGAGCCGTTTCATCAGGAGCCTGCTGTATGGAGTGCAGCCGAACGATCCCCTTCAGCTTGCTGGCGCCGTTGCGATCCTGATCGTTTGTACGTTTGTAGCGGCGTATGTGCCTGCCCGCCGCGCGGCGGGCGTCGATCCTCTGGCATCACTTCGCGAGGAGTGATGACGCTGACGCGCCGGCAATGTCTGTGGGCTTTCGCGGTGACGGCTCCTGCGTCAAGCCTCTCCGATGAATGGAGCCGGATTGCCAAATCAACGAATGGTGTGGTGGGGGCCGCTGCCTTGCACCTTACGACCGGACAGCGCGTCAGCCTGAACGGTGATGAGCGTTTCCCGCTCGCCAGCGTGTGCAAGCTTCCCATCGCCATGAACATACTCGCGCTTGTGGATGACGGCAAGCTGGCGCTGGATCAGGAAATCGAGGTGCTGCCCGGCGATGTGGTGCGTGAGGTGAGCGACATCGCCGAGCGCTGGCCCGCGCAGCGCCGTTTTCCTTTGAATGAAATGATCGAGTTGATGGTGGCGCACAGCGACAACACCGCGGTGGAGACTGTGTTTCGGATCGGAGGTGGCGCGCCGGCGATGGCCGCGCGTTTCCGGCAATGGAAGGTGGACGGCGTACGCGTTGACCGCAGTGAGCGCCAGTGCGGGAACGACCGTCATCGTGACCCGAAGGCCTTTCTCAAAGACCCGCGCGACACCGGCACACCCAACGGAACGGTTCATTTACTCGCCGGGCTGTTTCGTGGCGAGGTTCTTTCGAAATCGTCAACCCAGCGGCTCGTCGAAATCATGAAGTCCACGACCACCTTCCCGACGCGCCTCAAAGGATTGCTGCCACCCGGAACGATTGTGGCGCACAAAACCGGAACGATCAATGTCTCGACGAACGACAGCGGAGTGATCTTCCTGCCCAGTGGCGGACAACTCGCGATATCGGTCTATGTGAAGGAGAGCACCCAACCGGACGCGGAAAAAGATCGTGTCATCGCGCGCATAGCCCGCGCGGCGTTCGATTACTTCGGCTGAATCAGCGTTTTCTTCGTCCGCTTCCCTCGCCACGCGTGGGCACTACCGCGCGCGGGGCCATTGTGACGACGGGGATCAGCGAGTTCGAAGGTTCCGGCTCGACACGCCCGCGCGAGCGCAATTCGTCGTTCAGCGTGGACACGAATTCCTGGATCTGCTGCTGCATCGCGGCCATCTTCTCGCGCATATTGAGGATGATTTCCACACCCGCGAGATTCACGCCCATATCGCGGGTGAGCTTGAGGATTACTTCCAGACGTTCCAGGTCGTCGTCGGTGAAGAGCCGCGTGTTGCCTTCGCTGCGCGACGGTTTGAGCAGGCCCTCTCGCTCGTAGAGCCGCAGAGTCTGAGGATGAATCTGGTATTGCTCCGCCACCGCCGAGATCATGTACGCCGCTTTGGATCTGCTTTTCGCCATCGCCTACACCATACTCCCTAGACCATGCTCACTACACGAGACTCCAGATCTCTTTGCGCGGGTCTTCTTCCTGCAACTGGCCCAGCTCGCGCAGCAGTTCGCGGGTGCGCTCGTTGTGCACGTCCGGCGCCTTGATGCTTACCTGGACGATCTCATCGCCACGCTGGTTCTTGCGCGGATTCTGAATGCCGCGCTCGCGCAGCCGGAATTTCTGGCCGTTTTCAGTGCCCTGTGGCACCTTGAGCAAGGCGCGGCCGTCGATGGTGGGCACTTCAATTCGCGCCCCCAGCCCCGCTTCCGCCACACTGATGGGCACATGGATTTCGATATTGTCGCCGTTGCGTTTGAAAAACGGATGCTCTTCCACGCGCACCGTGATGTACAAGTCGCCGGGCGGGCCGCCCATCAAACCCGCATTGCCTTTGCCGGAGACGCGCAGCCGCTGGCCTGTCTGCACGCCCACCGGTATGCGGACCTCAACAGGATCCGTATGGCCGATGCGCCCGTCTCCGTGGCATTTCGGGCAAATGTTGCGCAGCCGGCCGCGTCCTTCGCAGCGCGGACAGGTGAGCTGGAATTTCATGGCCCCGGCCATCTGCGTCACGTTGCCGGTGCCGTTGCATTCCGGACAAATAGTGGTCCCGCTGCCCGTGCTGCCCGACCCGCCACAGACGTCGCAAATCTCCTGGCGCCCGATGGACAGCTTGGTTTGCGTACCGCGAATGGAGTCCCAGAAGCCAATGGTGAGGGAATACTCCAGGTCCGCCCCGCGCTCCGGGTTGGTCGGCGTTTCGGCGCGATTCCGCCCGCCGAAAAACTGGCTGAAGATGTCGCGGAAAGAACCGCTGCCGCCCGCGCTTGTCCCCACGCCTCCTGGCGATCCCCGATTGATGTATTCGGAAAAATCAAAGCCGCCGAATCCCATGTCCGGGCCATAGGAGCGTTCATCGGAACCCTCTCCGGCGCCAGGTCCGCCCTGCGGAATGTTCTCCGCGTAGAAGCCGTACTGATCGTAAACCTGACGCTTCTTCGCATCGCTCAGAATGTCATAGGCTTCCTGAACGGTCTTGAAGCGGTCCTCCGCGGCCTTGTCGCCGGGGTTCAGGTCGGGATGATATTTGCGCGCGAGACGCCGGTAGGCTTTGCGAATCTCGTCTTCTTTCGCCCCGCGCGCGACACCCAGGGTTTCGTAATAGTCTTTTTTCGACGCCATGTGAATAGGGCGGGCTCATCAGCCGCGTGGGCTCGGCCCGCCCCGGTTGGTTACTTCTTGTCGTCGACGTCCACAAACTCGGCGTCCACGACATTATCGGCCGGCTTCTTCGGCTCCTCCGCTTTTGGGCCGCCGTTACCCGCCTGTTCGCCGCCAGCGGGAGGAGGGGTCTGGCTGGAAGCCTTGTACATGGCCTCCGCCAGCTTATGACTGGCCGTCTCCAGCTTCGACACGGACTCGTTGATCTGCTCCAGATTGCCATCCTTGATGGCGCTCTTCGCGTCTTCCAGAGCCTTCTCCACGTCCTTCGCGTCGGCGTCGCTGATCTTCGCGCGATGCTCTTTCAGCATCTTCTCGATGTTGTAGACCATGGCGTCGCCGCGATTGCGCGCCTCAATCTCCTCGCGCTTCTTGCGATCGTCGCCGGCATGGGATTCTGCGTCGCGGGCCATCTTCTCCACCTCTTCCTTGCTCAGGCCGGAAGAAGAGCTGATGGTGATTTTCTGCTCGTTGCTGGTAGCCTTGTCTTTCGCCGTCACGTTCAGAATGCCGTTGGCGTCAATGTCGAAGGTCACTTCCACCTGCGGGATGCCGCGAGGCGCCGGTGGAATGCCCACCAGTTGGAACACGCCCAGCAAGCGGTTATCGCGAGCCATGCCGCGCTCGCCCTGGTAGACCTTGATCTCCACCGAGGTCTGGCTGTCTGCCGCCGTCGAGAACGTCTCGCTCTTCCGCGTCGGGATCGTGGTGTTGCGCTCGATCAGTTTGGTGAACACGCCGCCCAGCGTCTCGATGCCCAGCGAAAGCGGGGTCACGTCGAGCAGCAGCACGTCCTTCACTTCGCCGCCCAGCACGCCGCCCTGCACCGCCGCGCCCACCGCAACCACTTCATCCGGGTTCACCGTCTTGTTCGGTTCCTTGCCGAACAGCGTGCGGACGATTTCCTGCACCTTGGGGATGCGCGTGGAGCCGCCCACCAGCACCACTTCGTCGATTTGCTGCGGGGTCACGCCGGCGTCCGACATGGCGCGTTTGCAAGGCTCGATGCTGCGCTCAAGAATATCCGCCACCATCTCCTGGAACCGCGCGCGCGTCAGCTTCACGTTCATGTGCCGCGGACCGCTGGCGTCGGCCGTCAGGAACGGCAGGTTGATTTCGGTTTCAAGGACCGTCGAAAGCTCAATCTTGGCCTTCTCAGCTGCTTCCTTCAGCCGCTGGAGGGCCATCTGATCTTTGGAAACGTCGACGCCGGTTTCCTTCTTGAATTCCTGGATCAGCCAGTCGATAATACGCTGGTCGATATTGTCGCCTCCGAGGTGCGTGTCGCCGTTGGTGGACTTCACTTCCACCACACCGTCGCCAACTTCGAGAATCGAGATGTCGAAGGTGCCGCCACCGAAATCGTAGACGGCGATGGTCTCGTCCTTCTTCTTGTCCAGACCGTAGGCAAGCGCGGCCGCCGTCGGCTCATTGATGATACGCATCACTTCCAGACCGGCGATCTGCCCGGCGTCCTTGGTGGCCTGGCGCTGGGCGTCGTTGAAGTAAGCCGGGACGGTGATCACCGCTTTGGTGACCTTCTCGCCCAGATAAGCCTCGGCCGCTTCCTTCAGTTTGGCGAGGATCATGCCCGAGATCTCAGGAGGCGAATACTTTTTCCCGTTGGCTTCGATGCGCGCGTCGCCGGAATCGCCTGGC
>JBEKFB010000111.1:0-12526 GCA_050013535.1 Bryobacteraceae bacterium
TCTGCGGGCATTTCAGAAGCTCACGCACTTTCGCGTGTGGGTGGTCGAGCGATGTCACCAGAATCTGCGACCTCATATGTTCGTCGCAGTACTCGTGCGCCAACCTGAGGGATGCTTTCCGTAATCCGCAGCATCGACTGTCGGAATACCGCGAGAACCTGGCCGCACGGCCCTATTGACCGCTTATTGGATCGCCACAACCTCGAGACGCGCCGCCTCGATCTGCCGCGCGTCCCGGCTCAGGTGATGCAAGTGTTTAACGGCGTACATGGCGCGGTCGGCTGAAGCCAGCAAATCTTCCGCATCGGCGCCGTCGGCGGGATAGATGGCGCGGCCGATACTGACCGATACGGAGTCTTCTCCAATGCACTCGGCGCAGGCGCGCCGGATCAGCCGGGTGAGGTCGTCCGACTTCTGCGAGACGCTGATCGCGTCCATCCCGGGCATGACCACGACGAACTCGTCGCCGCCTATGCGTGCGACCAGGTCGTACTCGCGAGACCCGCCCCTCAGCGCCTCGGCGACCGTGCGCAGCACCCGGTTCCCGGTCAGGTGTCCGAATCGATCGTTCACCTGCTTGAACCCGTCCAGATCGAGCACCAGCACGGTGAGGGCTTCACCGGAACGCGAGCAACGCGACAATTCGGCATCCAGATGCAGGAAGAGCGCACGAGTATTGGCCAGACCGGTAAGCGCATCGGTCTGGGCGGAGCGGAGCGCTTCGGTCAGCTCCAGAGCATGTTCGATGGTGATGGCGGCCTTGGAACTCACCGCGTTCAATAGCCGCAGGTGGTCCCGCGTGAAACTGTCCCGGGCCCGGCTGTACAGAGTGAGCACGCCAATCACTCCGCGCGTTCCCACCAGCGGAACCGCGGTGGCCGACATCAGCACGCTGAACTGGCCAGGATCGCGCAGATAGCCGGGTTCCACCAGGGGGTTCCCGTTAACGATGGGCTTTCTGTTTTCCGCTACCCAGCCGGACAGCCCCTGGCCCAGAGGAATGCGCATGGACGCAAACAGGGCGCTGTCCACGCCGCTTACGTGCTGCGGAACCAGAGTGCCGCCTTCCAGAATGTAGATCGCCAGACTGTCGTGGGGAACAATAGACTTGAGGTGCGCTCCGAGCAGCGAGAGCGTGCTGCCCACCGTGAGGGAGGTCCCCAGTGCGCTGGTCAGCTCGTGCAGGCTCTGGAATTCCTGCCGTGCCGCCGCGATGGAGGCGATGAAGTTGGGCGCATCCTCCGGCGCGCCGGCGGCGACCTGCGCAAAACCGGCGTCGGGAGCCGTGCCGTGGCCGGTATCGGCCGGGCGAGTCAGCTTCGTAGTATCGGGACCCCTGGCCTTAGCGAGCTCCTCCAACTCGCGGTAGCGAAGTTGCAAGACCTTCACCACCTGGGGATCGAAGCTGCTGCCAGCCTGGGCCGCGATCTCTTCCATCGCCTCGGAGAGAGGAAGAGCACGCCGATATTGGCGGTCGGAAGCCAGCGCGTCCAGACAATCCACGACCGCCAGTATGCGGGCGCCGATCGGAATCTCTTCTCCCTTCAGACCCTTGGGGTAGCCGCTGCCGTTCCACTTCTCGTGGTGTGCGGCGACGATGGGCACCACGGGATACGGGAAGCGCACCCGGTCGAGGATCTCCGCGCCAATCGCCGGATGCACCTTAATTCGTTCGAATTCCTCCGGCGTGAGCCGGCCGGGCTTCGACAGAATGTACTCGGGCACGGCCAGCTTCCCGATGTCGTGCAGCAGCGCGGCCGCCTGTAACGCCTGGATCTCCAGTCCGCTCAGCCCGAGTTGTCTGGCAATTTCCATGCTGTACACCTGCACGCGCCGCAGATGGTCGTGGGTGGTTTCATCCTTGGCGTCGATGGCCACGGCCAGCGCCTCGATGGCTCGCAGGTGCAGATCCGACATTTCCCGGGCGTGACGTTCCTGCTCCTCGAACCGTCCCAGATACAGCCGGTAGGACGAGTACAGCCCCCACATCGATGGAACCACCAGCAACGCCCACTGCCAGCCGAAGGCTCCGCTCAGTGCCGTGAACAGCGCGGCTACCGTCCCCCCCAGCAGATACTGTGGAGCGGTCCACAGATAACTGTTCCGCCAGATCCCAATCAGGTTCTTGCGCTCCGTCAGGGCCACGATGGCGGCCACCGAGCCGGTATTCAGGAAGAAGTACACCAGCGAGGTGCACAGAAACAGGAACGGAATGCTGTCGCTCACGTGCCGCAGCAGGGTGGAGTGATACACGCCATAGGTGGCGGCGACCAGCACCATCGAACTCGAAGAATTGAAAAGCACGTGCACCAGGTGCGGCCGTGCCTTCGCCCGCAGAAAGGTCTGGGCGATGAAACAGCCCGTGGCCACGATGAGCGTCTGCGGAAGGTCGCAAATGCTGGATGCAATCAGAACGAAGATGTAGTTGACGGAGAGCGTGCTGGTGGCCCCGGGCAACGAGACCTTCAGGGTTGAGCACAATACGCCCAGCACCACCAGAGCGAGGAATCGCGGCAGATCGGTTCCGGTCCAGTGCAGAATTCCCAGGGACAGCGAGCACACTCCGGCCGCGGCCATGGCGGCGACGTATGCTCTGGCGCCGGCCGGCATCACTGCCGCCTCCCGGCCCCTCCCGGCTTCCGCGTGCCGCCGGCATTTCGGAGGGGGCGGGCTCTGGCGCGTTTCGTCCGGGCTTCCGGGGCACGGCGTTCCGGCGCCGGCGTCCCACACAACATAAACCCGGTCTCAATGGCGTTGCCGGTGATCCGGTTCCAGGCTACACGTGCCCTCCCGGACGCGGCGGCGTGAGCGAAATCCACATCCATGCCGGTGCGGATGGCCGCGCACTCATGAGCCGCCCGGAATCCTCCCGCGCTCGTATCAAGGAGCCGGCCGGAGAAAGTGAAGGGAAGCGGGCCGGCGAACGACAGGGTCACGGCGCCTGTCGCCGGCTTGCGAATCTCCGCTCTCCGCTCCTTCTCGGGCTGGCTCATGTCAAAATGCCCAGCTCTCCACCGGTTCCTCCAGCGCGTACATTCTCAGCTTTCGACTCAGTGTTCTCCGCGAGATCCCCAGGTGCTCGGCGGCCCTCTGCCGGTGTCCGCTGGTCCTGGCCAGCGCGTCCTGAATCATCCGCCGCTCCATGTCATCCAGGGTGCCTTCCGGCCCGGCGTTTGCTTTCTCGTGCACGGCTGGAACATCGCCGCGAATGGCCACGGGAAGATGCGTCGCTTCCACTTCCGGGCCGTAGCTCAGAACGGCCGCCCGGGCCACCACGTTGCGCAATTCCCGGACGTTCCCCGGCCATGGATACTCGCACAGCCTTCTCTTCGCGGACTCGGAGAACTTCAGGGAGGGGTTCTGCTGACCAAGGAAATATTCGGCGAGGTGCGGGATGTCCTCCCGCCGCTCGCGAAGCGGCGGCACGCGGACGGGAATCTGACTGAGCCGGTGATACAGGTCGCCGCGGAATGCGCCCGCCTCCACCATGGTCTGCAGAGGCTGATTGGTTGCCGCCACCACGCGCACATCCACCGCGACCTTGCGCACGCCGCCCAGACGATAGTAGGGCACGCCATCCAGCACCCGCAGCAGCTTCACCTGCATGCGCGGCGGGAGTTCGCCGATTTCGTCGAGGAACAGCGTGCCCCGGTCGGCCAGCTCAAACAAGCCCGGCTTGGCGCCGTCCGCTCCGCTGAACGCGCCCTTCTCGTAGCCGAACAGCTCGCTTTCCATCAGGTGCTCGGGCAGCGCCGCGCAACTGACGTCCACCCAGGGTCGGGCACAGCGAAGTGAAAAATGGTGAATCGCCCGGGCGACAATTTCCTTCCCCGATCCGCTCTCCCCTTCGATCAGAACTGTCGCGCTGGTCTGGGCCACGCGCCGCACCGCGTCCATCAGTTCCCGCATCACCGGGCTGCTGATGACCGCCTCGACGCCAAGGAACGCAAGCCGGGGAGCTTCCATCATCTCTTTTCTTCCCTATCTGCCCTATCGTCAGGAGATTTGCGAGATTTCATGGTACGAACCGCCCATAATGCTTAGCTACCAACTTATCTGTGCAACCAGGACTTTACCCTGGTGCTCCACCAGCCGCCTCGTTGAGCCGATGATTCTGCGCGATGGATCAGACTTGGCCGGCGGGCTTCCCTGACAACTCGTTCCCAGCGCGCATGAGCGGGACACATTGTCACCTGCCGCGACACATCGTCACTTGCGGCGACCTCCACGGCCCCTCTCACGCAAAGAATTCCCTTTATTTGTAGTTAGTTATAAATGGCGTGCGATTTGCAACAGTGCAGGCATGGCCGACTTCACTCAAGCAATGAAACGAACCACGATGCGTATCGCCACGGTTGTTGTCGCGGCCGCGACTCTGGTATACGGTCACTCTCCCAAGGTTGATGCGGCGCTGGAAGGGCAGAACCCTGCCGCTGCGCTGAACGTCATTATCCAGTACAACCAGGCGCCGCAGCAGCATCACGCTGACGCGGTTCTCGCTCGCGGGGGACAGTTCAAGACGATGTTGTACGCAGTCAACGGCGCGGCGTACTCGGTGCCCGCAAAGGCACTTGACGATCTGGCCAGTGATCCCGACGTGGAGAGGATTGTGCCGGACCGCGTAGTTACGGGGAACCTGTACAACGCCATGGCCTCCGTCCAGGGCTGGAGCGTCGACCATGTCCTGCCGGCCTACAACAGAGGAACCGGCATAGGCATCGCCTACGTTGACAGCGGCGCGGACCTTTCTCATCCCGATTTTGAGCAATACCTCTCCTCGCGGAGCCGCATCGTTTATAGCGAGAGCTTCGTCGACAACACTGCGTCGGACCTCTACGGCCACGGGACGCATGTAATGGGGATTGGCAGCGGAATGGACAATGTCAGCGCGGGCGATGCTCCCGCCGCTATCCAGTCGTTTTGGGGAGCGGCGCCCGACTCGTCCATCATCAACCTGAAGGTGCTGAACGCAAACGGCCAGGGCAGCGACAGCGCCGTGATTGCGGCCATTGATCGCGCGATTCAGTTGAGATACACGTATAACATCCGCGTCATGAACCTGTCATTGGGGCGGGTGGTGGCGGAATCCTATAAGCTCGACCTGTTATGCCAAGCGGTGGAACAAGCCTGGAAGGCCGGCATCGTCGTGGTGGTTGCCGCCGGCAACGGTGGCCGCGATAACAGTTACGGGAACGACGGTTACTCGACCATCACGTCGCCAGGTAACGACCCGTATGTGATCACCGTCGGCGCGGTGAACGATAAGGCCGATTTTGATCGCACCGACGACGTAATCGCCAGTTACAGCTCCAAAGGCCCCACGCCGATCGATCATCTGGCCAAGCCCGATCTGGTGGCGCCCGGCAACCGGGTTATCTCCTATCAGGCCGCTGGCTCGACGCTGGTGAACGAGTATCCGGCGAATTGCCCTGCGGTGAGCGATTACGTCACCAACGGCGCCGCGAATGCCTCACCCTACTACTTCAAGCTTTCCGGAACCAGCATGGCGGCGCCAATGGTTAGCGGTATCTCGGCCGTGTTGATTCAACAGGACCCGACGCTAACTCCCGATCAGGTGAAGGCGCGCCTCATGCGCAACGCCTGGCGCGGATTTCCGGCGACCATGACCGCGACCGATCCAACCACGAATACGACGTACACCTCCTACAGCGACATTTTCACGATTGGAGCGGGGGAGGTGGATTTCTGGGCGGCGTACAACGACACCAAAAAGGCGGCCGGCTCCGCCGCCTCGCCCGCCGCCGTTTTCAATGCGGCGGCCGGAACCGTCAGTCTGGACCTCAATTCCGTTGGAGCCTCCAGCGTGGTGTGGGGCAGCAGTGTGGTGTGGGGCACCAGCGTCGTCTGGGGGACCAATGTTTCGGGTACCAGCGTGGTGTGGGGTACCAGCGTGGTGTGGGGTACCAGCGTGGTGTGGGGGACCAACGTGGTCGGGGGCACCAGCGTGGCCGGGGGCGCGAACACGGTGTCCGACGAATCGGCGAAAGGCGTCACCATCAATGGCGAGCCATAGATAGCAGCCTGTCGTAAAACTCGTCGGTGTTCCATTCGGTGACGGGAATTTGGGTGCCCGTCATCGAATTTGCCCCTCTGGCTTTCGACCAGCCTCATCCCGAGCGGCGTAAAGAAGAGCCGCCTTCGCTCCGATCATTCACTTGGGATGCTGGCTATACTGGCCCGAGGTGTATCGAGGATCGTGTCGATCTCGCTGCTGGCCGGCCTGATCGGCGCGACGTTCGTTCGTCTCGGGCCGGGCTTCGGCGCGAGCGTTCAGGAGTTGGATCCTCGCCTGAGCGACGCCACGCGCACCGAGATCCAGCGACGGAACGGCGCCGGGGGCGACGTGCCGCGTTACTATGCGCACTGGGTGGCGGGCGTGCTGCGCGGCGACCTGGGGTTTTCGCCTTCCCTGCAGCGTCCAATTTCCGAGCTTCTGCGAGAACGTGCCGGTATTACCGCGGTCGAGGTGGCAGGGGGAACCGCGTCGGGCGTAACCGCGGGGTTCCTGCTGGCAGTAGTCCTGCTGGGATGCCCCCGCTCGCTCGCGTCGCTTTTGGGCGGATTGGGCAGCTCGGTCGCGCTCTCGGTACCAGCCGCGGTGATGGCGCTGGTTTGTCTGTGGCTGGACGTGAATCCGGCGTGGGCGGTCGCGGCAGCCGTCCTGCCCCACGCGTTCCAATACCTCGTGGACGTGTTGCGCACCAGCGCCGCGAGCGATCATGTGCTGGCGGCGCGGGCTCGCGGCGTGGGACGCTCCCGCATCCTGTTCCTGTACGTCGTCGCGCCGGTTTTGGGAGAGGTCGCGGCGGTGTCGGGAATGGCCGTCAGCATCGCCTTCGGAGCTTCCATCCCGATCGAGGCAATCTGCAGCCGCCCGGGATTGGGCCAACTGGTCTGGCAGGCCGCGATGAGCAGGGACCTTCCGGTCCTCGTCAATATGACCGTTCTGATCGCTGTTGTGACCATCGGCGCGAACACGCTCACCGACGTCCTGGTCGCGGCCCGGAATCCGGCCCGAGGGAGCGCGCGATGACCAGCACGCCGGACCGCCTGCCGACCCGCGCGGCTCGGATCCGAGCCACGCCCGTAAGGGAGTGGTTGCGCCGCCACATGCCGCCGCATTTGCGAGTCGGACTGTTGCACGCGACGGCGTACGCGGTGTTGGCGCTCAGCCTGGCAGCCTGCGTGGCGCCCGCGCTGCTGGCCCGGAGCTCGTACCAACAGCAATATCGCGAGGACATCGACGCCGCCCCGTGCGCCCGCTTTCCTCTGGGAACCGATGACCTCGGACGAGACCGCCTCACCCGGCTGGTGTATGGCGCCCGCACCTCGCTCCTGCTCGCCTGCGCGGCGGCACTGCTTTCCACCGCGATCGCGACTCTGGTGGGCGGCGCCGCCGGCTGGATCGGCGGCGGCCTGGAGAAGGTGGTCTTGTGGGGGACCGATCTTTTCATCAGCCTGCCCTGGCTCTTCCTGTTGCTCACCGTGCGCGCCCTGCTGCCTCTCGATGTTTCGCCGGGTGCTTCGCTGGCCATCACGTTCCTCCTGCTCGGTCTGCTGGGCTGGGCCTCCCCGGCGCGAGTGGTGCGGGCGCGAGTGCGCTCTTTCGCCGCCTCCGATTTCGTGTTGCAGGCCCGGGCGTGCGGATCGTCCGGCGTGCGCCTCTTTGTGCGGCAGGTGGTGCCCAACATGAAACCGATTCTTCTGGCCCAGTTCTTCGTCTCCCTGCCGCTGTTCGTGCTCAGCGAAGCGAACCTGGGTGTGCTCGGTCTGGGCGTGGCGGAGCCGCTCCCCTCTCTCGGCAGTCTGTTGCGTGAATTACAAGGGTACTCTCTGTTCAGCTCCCGTCCCTGGGCGATCCTGCCAGCCGTCGTGCTCACCTGTGTTGTCGCCAGCCTGCACCTGGCGATTTCCCGCTCGGGTGCGCAACCGTGAAGCCAGTCCCTGGTGTATTCGCGTGTCAGGCCGTGTTTCTGCTCGCACTTTCCGCTCAGGGGAGCGGAGAGCTTCGGTTCTGCCTGCGCTCCGATCCAAAGACCTTCGATCCGCAGCTTGTGGAGGACGAGTCGTCCGAGGCCATTCGCTATCTCAGCGGCGGCGTGCTGATTCGCCTGAACCGGTCCACCCAAAAGCTGGAGCCGGCGCTGGCATCCTCCTGGCAGGTTTCCGAAAAGGGCCGCCGGATCGATTTCCAGCTGCGGCCAAATCTGGAATTCTCCGACGGGACTCCCCTGACCGCCGAAGATGTCGCCTGGACCATGCGGCGGGTGTTCGATCCGGCGTTGCATTCGCCGGTGGGCGACGGGTTCCGGTCCGCTCCCGGCGATGTGGAAACTCGGGTGACCGCACCCGGCGCTATCACGATACGGTTCCCGGCCCCGGTGTCCGCGCTCGCGCTGCAGTTCGATCAGATGGCCATCGAGTGCCGGGGCGCCCGCAAAGGCCAGGCGCCGGTGGCCGGTCCTTTTGCCGTCGCCGAATACAAGCCCGGCGACTACGTGCTGTTGCGGCGGAACGAGCACTACTGGAAGCACGGCGCGGACGGCCGCCCGTTGCCGCAGGCGGCCACCATGCGTCTCGATATCCAGCAGAACCGCGACGTGGAGGCACTATGGTTCCGGCGGGGGCAGATTCACTGGATCGGCAAGCTGGATCCGGAACTGTTCGACCTTATCGGGCGCGAATCTCCGGCCAGCGTCCGTGACGCCGGCCCGTCTCTGGATTGGGTACAGCTCTGGTTCAATCAGACGCCCTCCGCCCCCATCGCGCCAGCCCGCAGGGCGTGGTTCGCTTCCTCCGCTTTCCGGCGCGCCATATCGTTGGCCATTAATCGCGAAGACATCTGCCGGGTGGTATACCACGGGCATGCTCAGCCGGCGGCCGGACCCGTGTCGCCGTCCAACAAGCTGTGGTTCAACGCCGCTCTGCAGCCCGACCCCCATTCCCCCGGCCGGGCGCTGGACCTGCTGGCGGCGGACGGCTTTCGGAAACGTGGCGATACGCTCTTCGACCGCGCCGGGACGGCTGTCGAATTCTCCATCGTCACCAACTCCGGGAACCGCCTGCACGAACGCATGCTGACCATGATTCAGCAGGATCTCGCCGCGATCGGCATCCGCGTGCGCATTGTGACTCTGGATTTCCCATCGCTGATCGAGCGCATTACCCGCACCTTCGATTACGATGCTTCTCTGCTGCCAATTGTCGCCGGCATCGATCCCAGCGACCAGATGAACGTGTGGCTGAGTTCGGGGGCTGAGCATGCGTGGTATCCCCGGCAACCCAAACCGGCGACGCCGTGGGAGGCGGAAATCGACGGGCTGATGCACGCGCAGGCGTCCGCGATCGACGACAAGACGAGGAAAGCGGCCTGGGACCGCGTGCAGCAGATTGTTCACGACCAGGTCCCCTTCATCTTTGTGGTGAATCCGGATGCGATGTGCGCGGTCTCTCCGAAACTGCGCAACGCCGCTCCGGCACTCGTGTGGCCGCAGGTTTTCTGGAATGCCGACCAGCTTGCGGTGAGTCCATGAGCGAAGCATTGCTGCGGCTTTCCATTTCCGCCGGCTATCCCGGCCATCCGAACGTGCTTCGCGGCGCGGAGCTTGAAGTGGGAGAGGGAGAGATTGTCGGTCTGGCCGGCCAGAGCGGCTCGGGCAAGAGCACAATTGCGCTGTCCATTCTTCGTTTGCTGGGTCATCGCGGCGCGGCCATCACCGGATCCGTCGATTTCCGCGGGCGGGACCTGCTGGGCCTGAGCGAGCGGCAGATGCGCCAGATCCGGGGCCGGGAGATCGCCTTTGTGCTCCAAAACGCCGCGGGCAGCCTGAATCCGGCGTTGCGCATTGGCACGCAGATTGGGGAAGCATGGGCGGCTCACGAACGCGGCAGCGGCTGGAAGATCCGCGCCGGCGCGCTGTTCCGCCGTCTCGGCCTGCCCGGGGACGACGGGTTCCTGCGCCGCTACCCGCGGCAGCTCAGCCAGGGACAGGCGCAGCGTGTTCTCATCGCTTTGAGCCTGCTGCACCGCCCCCGTCTCCTTGTCGCCGATGAGCCCACCAGTGCGCTCGATGTCATCACTCAGGCGGACCTTCTCGGCTTGCTGCGGGAGTTCAGCCGGGAGACGAACATGGGCGCCCTCTTCATCTCCCACGATCTGCTGACGTTGGCCTCGGTCTGCGATCGGCTGGCGGTGTTGTCCGGTGGCTGCATCGTGGAGAACCAGGCTGTCGAGACCCTGTTCGACCGGCCGAGGCATCCCTACACCCGTGCGCTGCTGGAGGCGATTCCCTGCCGGCCCGGCCAGCGGCAACCGGCATGACCGGCACCCCTGCCACCCGGGGTTCACCTCATTTATCGCCGTTGATAGACAGGCTGCTGGATTCACCCGCGGTCTCGGTGCTGGTGCCCCAGACCACATTCGTGCCCCATACCACGTTGAAGCCTTGCAGCGCGCTGGTGCCCCAGACCACGTTGGTGCCCCAGACCACGTTGTTGGCCGAAAGCACGCTGGTGCCCCAGACCACGTTGGTGCCCCAGACCACATTGGTGCCCCAGACCACGTTCTCAGCGTTCACCAGACTGACCGTGCTGGTGGCGGAATTGTAGGCCACGGTTGGCGATAGAGCCGGCTGCGTCGCCAGGGCGGTGTTGTTCAGCGCGGCCCACACGTCCAGGTAGCCCGCGCCGATGGTGAAGATGTCGTAGTAATCGGTGTAAACGATGCCCGTCACCGGGTCTGTCGCCGTGGTCGAGGCCGGAAAGGTCTTGGTAGCGGTCAGCATCAGCCGGGCCTTGACCTGATCCGGCGTGAGCGACGGCGTTTGTTGCAGCAGCAACGCCGCGGCGCCGGACACCATCGGCGTGGCCATGCTCGTGCCGCTCAGCATAAAGTAGTATTCCGAAAGCTGGGAAGTGCCTCCCGCCACGTAGTAGCTCAGGGGCACCCGGTTTCCCGGAAAATTGTTCGCCAAATACAAGGAGTCCGGCTCCGCGGCAATGATCTTGTTGCCAGGCGCCACGAGATCAGGTTTGACCACGTGGTCGAGCAGCGTCGGACCTTTGGAGCTGTAACTGGCCATCTTGTCGTCCGTGCGCGTGAGGGTCTTCATGTCGTTCATGGCGCCCACGGTGATTACGTAAGGATCGTTGCCCGGCGCCGTGATGGTGCCGTACCCGTCGGTCGCATAAGTATTGTTGCGGCCTTCGTTGCCGGCGGCCACCACCACCACGATGCCCGCCTTCCAGGCCTGTTCCACGGCCTGGCACAGCGGATCGACCTTGTAACTCTCAAACACCGCGCGGCCCAGGGACAGATTGATGATCCGGATGTTGTACTTGGACTTGAGCGAGATAGCGGCCTGGATAGCCGCGATCACCATGCTGTCCGTTCCCGCCCCGCTGGCATCCAGCACCCGCAGATTCACGAACTGCACGTTTGGAGCGATGCCCCGAAACGTATGCGTATAGGCGGATCCGGAAGACATGGCGGCGTTGCCGCCCACAATACCGGCTACGTGGTTGCCGTGGCCATAGCGGTCCCAGGTGTCCGCGCCCACGCTCGGGTTGTAGACATTGGAATACACCACGCGGCTCTTGCCGGACGAAGTCCACAGGTCGGGGTGCGTATCCATGATGCCGCTGTCGATTATTGCTACGGTCACGCCTTCTCCGGTCCAACCGGATTGAAATGCGATATCCGCGGTGGTTGCCGGTTCGGCGTAGTCCAGCAGCCCTTTGACCTGGTGATCCAGGGAGATGTGCTCCACCTCGGCGTCGCCGTCCAGTTCGCGCAGCGCCTTTCCGGAAATGGAGTATGCGCCGGCCCGTATCACATCCAGCCGCTGAAGAACGCTTCCCCCAAGGGCCTCGACTCGGGCGTGCTGCCGTTCCGTTGGCGCGGTCTTGTATTGAACAATCACGTTGACCGTGGAGTCGGGACTGACGTTTTGGAGTTCTTCGGACAGGTGCGCTGCGACGAGCGGACTTGCCATCAGGATTATGGAGGTCAATACGCAGGTGAGCTTCATGACGATCAGATTGAAAGCATGACAAATACCATTTGCAAGTGATTGAATCCGCGAGGGCTGACGCCGACAAAGGCTTCGATGAGGACGGTTTGTCCCGCTGCGGCGGGTGACAGATTGTCTCGGTATTTGCAGCCAGCGCGTCGGAGGGCGGCCAAAGCCGGCCGTTCTGCACCATGATGGAAGCCGCGGAAAGCAGGGTAACGCGCGAATCAGCGTGAGGCGATGCGCAGCACCGCCGGCGCAAGCCCCGGAGATGTGGCGGTCAGCCGGATCTCTCCCGCTTCCCGCGTCGATTGAACAATCACCTGGGCGAGCCCGTTGAATACGCTGCGCTTCCACTGCTCGGGCGGCGCCACGACCTGGACCGCTGCCGGCCCCGGTCCGTTCCATTCGAATAATTGCATTCTCTTGTTGGCGTCGGAGAAACGGGTGGCATAAATCGTGACAACGTTTCTCCCTGGCCGCAGGAAGCCGCG
>JBEKFB010000112.1:0-12182 GCA_050013535.1 Bryobacteraceae bacterium
AAAAAACTGCCAGCGAGACGCGCGTGGCCGAGCGCACCACGCTTTCCTGCGGATGCTCTGTTGGGGGAGACGTACTTTCCCTGCCCTGTAACGCCGAGGTCAACGTGTATTGACCCATTATAGGGGCCGGTTGGACACACCATGACTGATCGGACGCGCGACGACAGTCGCGCTATCGCGCCATGAACGCGGCTGCGCCGCATGTCCCGTCCCTAGAACGAGAACCGCGCCTGCAATTCCACCCGGCGATCCACGGCGTTCGAAGCGCCGTAGCCGCCAGCCATGGCGGTCGATTCGCCGAAGAAGGGCGACGTGATCACCCCTACGGGCGGCGCGAGGTTCAGGTGATTCAGAACATTGCGCGCCATGATTCCCACGGTCAGGTTATAGCGCTGGCTGGTGGTGGAATCGCCAAACACGTTGCGGAAACCAGCTCCCGCAGGCCCACCGCCCATGGGACCGCCTCGTCCACCTCCACCGCCGCCCCCCCTCATGCCGCTCACCGCGCCTGCTCGCTCTCCGCCGAAGCCAAATGTCTTGCTGAGACGCAGGTTGAGACTGAACTGATCGGGCCCGATCGCCGAATTGCGTCCAATGGTTGCCTCACCTGGCAGCGGGTTCGGATTGAGCCAGCCATAAGGAGTGTCGATCGCACCAGGCGCTCCCGGAGCCGCCGGCGCGGGCCTGGCGTTGAACTGGTTGTCGCCGTAGAGATCCTGACCCGTGGTCAGCGTGAACGGTGCACCGGATGACCACATCAGGAATGGGCTGATCCGAATATTCCAGCGCAGATTCGCCGAGCCCGCAAAGAAAACGCGGTGATGAATATCGTACGACGCCGGGCCGTAGTCTGCGGCGATGTCATAAGGATTCGCGGGACTGTAGCCGGCACCATCGGTATCGCTGAATGCCCGATTGTAGACGTAATATCCGAACATCGTCAGATTTGAGCTGAGCCGCGAGTTCACGTTAACGAAAATCTGATTCTGGTTGAGCACGCCCGCGGATTCATATTCGTAAATGTCACCCTTGCCGGCGATCGGCCGGACGCCGCTGCCCGGCACTTCGGGATTGTACGTACCCGGAAGCGGCGCGTTGATGTCGTCCTCCAGCAGCAGGTGCTCGCCGTGCGAATTCATGTAGTTCACCGACAGCGTCGTGAATTTCCCTAATTGCCGGTCCGCTCCAAGGGCGCTCTGAATAATGTATGGAGCGCGAAGGTTCGGCGAGACCGCCATGGTGTTCACCGGCTCGGCCTGCGCCAGATTGGCGTCGATCACGGCGGGCGTCAGCGATCCCAGCGTAAACACGGGAGGATTCCTGACCACCCAACTCTGCTCGATGATGCCGTTATCCCGCTCCGCGTTGAGCGTATAGTCGGAACTGAACCGCGTGTAGAAGATGCCCGAACCGCCACGGATCACCAGAGACGGGCGCGCTCCCGCCTTCACCGCACCCGGCGACCAGGCAAAGCCGAGGCGCGGCGCGAAATCGGACCAGTCGCTTACGTGGTTCTGCGCTTCCCAGCGAAGACCGAGGCTGACAGTAAGGTTCGGCCGCAGTTTCCAATCGTCCTGAATAAACGGACCGGCGTCCAGATACCAGATGGAGGCGTTCGGTGTGCCCGTGGTCAGCGTGAATTCCGTGGGAAGGGCCTCTCCCATTTGCGCCAGTTGGAATTGCTGCAGGGAGGTCAGCGTGCCAGGCGCGCCCGGGCTCCCCGGAACGCCGGAGAAGATGAATGACCCATTAAAGCCCGAGGGCGAGATGCTGCTCTCAGTGAGCGCGCGAATGCGAACGCCGAACTTCAGGCTGTGCTTGCCTTTCGTCATCGACGTATAGTTCTGAATTTCGTAGTGATTGTCGGTTTCCGCGCTGCTTCCGCCTGGCGCGCCGCCCACCGTGAACGCGTTCGACACCACCAGTTGCGGCAGGGTGCTCAATGCGGCGTCGTTGGTCACCTCATGCCAGTACTGGAAATGTGTTTCGTTGATGGTGCTGGTGTTGAGGACCGCGGTTTCGGTGATCTGCGCGGTGCTCTGAACGTCGTCCGCATTGTACGCGGAACTGGGAAGCGTGGTGGTATTAAGCCCACGATTGGACTGATCGTTATCGAGCCACGTATAGCGGAACGTGAGCGTGTTGTTGGTGTTGAGCTGGTAGTCGATGCGTGGGCTCACGGTGGTTCGCGTCTGCGGAGTGGCCAGAAACTGGCTGACGCCGTTAGTGACCAGCGGATAATTCGGCAGCGCCGTCAGAGCCTCCTGCAGCGCCGAATCAAACAGGATGTTGTCGTCATTGATATTGCGCCGCTCGAAGTCGAGAAAGAACGAAGCTTTCTTGCCCAAGGGTCCACCAAGGTTACCGCCGTATTGCATGGTGGAGAAGTTCGGCGTCTGCGGCGTCTGCAGGAACGGGTTGCGCGAATCGAGGAACATCTGGCTGGTGTTGAAGAACACCGAACCGTGGAACAGATCCGTACCCGGCTTGGTCAGGATTTCGATGCGTCCGTAGCCGAGCTTGTCGTATTCGGCCGAGAAAGGATTCTGGTTGATGCGAATCTCGCGAATCGATTCCTTCGGAGGCAGCCGGCCGCCGGTGAACCCGTCGATATAGATTTGCGAGCCGTCGGGACCAGCGGCGGGCCCGGCCAGCGCCTGCAAGTCCTGTTGCAAATCGTCCGGATCGTCGGAAAGCGCGTCGAGATCCTCCTTCCTGAGCACCAGGGCAGACGCGTTATTCGACGCTTCGAGGCTGACGGTTGGGCGATCCCCTTCCCCCTGCACAGTCACCTCCTGCTTCTCGAGAGTCACCAGCAAAGTGAGGTTGACCGTCCTGGGCGTGCCGGCCGAAACCTCCACCGTCACCGGTTGCGGCTGCTTTAGGCCTGGCGATGAAGCTACCACCGTGTAAGTGCCGTCCGCGAGGCCGTTCACGATATAGGTGCCATCGGCGCCGGAAGTGACCGACTTGACGACACCCGCTTTGGTGCTCACGGCAACCGTCGCACCAGGAATAACCGCGCCGGATTCGTCGGCCACCTGACCGCGTATAATACCCGGCGTCTGCGCCACCGCAGCAGCGCAACCTGCGACGAGTACAACAATAACGAGCGAGATACGTAACATCCACGAATCCTTGGAATTATTCGGTGGGCATGCCAGGCATGCCGATATCCAGATTCCAGCTCCCTGCATTAAAACTTCCGCCGGCCATGCGTGGCGCCGCCGCCAGCAGCGGTTCCGCGCCCGCCAATAAAGTTAGCGCTGTGACCGCGGTGGGATCGCTGCCCCGGCTACTGGAAATCAGCAGAGCGTCGCCCTTTTTCAGATCGGCCAGATTCAGCGGCGGCATGCGTTCCAGAATTTGTTGGAGGTCAAACTGACGGCCTCCAAGACCTCCCGGCCCGCCCGCACCGTCCGGCCCTGCTCCATTGCCCTGACCGCCGCGCTGCCACTGTCCTCCGCCGCCAGAGGCGCCTCCGGGTGCACCGCCTTGTCCTGGTCCGCCTGGTCCGGATGCTCCGCCTGGTCCGGATGTCCCGCCCCCGATTCGCCGCGCCAAGATCATGGCCATCATTTCGGGAAGGCGGCGAACCAGAGTGTCTTCCTTCACCCGCACCGTTACTGGCTTGTTGGTCTGCAGATCGGTCACGCGCAGTGTTCCCGCCGCCGGATCCACCGAAATCACCGTGCCGGCGAACGTGCGGAACGCACCCGACATGACTTCTTCGGCCGTCACCCGCGTGCCATCGTCATTCTTATCGCCAAGCGCCCGCACCTGGTCGCCCACCTGAATTTCGGCCAAAGAACTCGGCTTCGCATCCGCGAATTTCACAGAATCTGACGCGTACCGGCGGTATTGTGTGGAAGCCGATGCCTGAATCACGGTAGTTTTCTGTCCTTCGCGGGATCGAGTGGAAATCTTGATTTCATTGGCTCCTGGGTCCACCGCAGTCACTGTACCGGCAACGCTGCGGCTCATCCATTCGGCACGGTCGCGCGCATGCTTCTGCGCGAGATCGGTCTTTGTCATCACGATGACGGAGAGAGCGGTCATGGTGTTAACATCGCTGCCCAATTCGCCGCGGGCGCGCACGCGATCGCCAGGTTTTATCGCATCGAGCGTAATAGGGGTGGCTTTCTTCAGGTCCGTCTCACCGGGCGCAATGCTCACGCACATCGTCTTATCGGTAAGGGCCACGGACCACGTCACCCCTGCGTCGCTCTTCAGTTGAATCGTTTTCGCGCCGGCGTCGACGGCCGTTACGTCACCCAGGGCTCTGATCATCGATGACGGAGGCGGCGACTGGCCCCAGGCCAACGACACAAGCATCGTGCACACGAAAGGAACCATCCCCGGCAGAGACCTCATCTTCTGAAAAGGCGACGCCGGCGGCGAAGGGGTTACCCGATCTCCGTCACAATCTGTAAAACCGTCGCGCTCAATCGTATAGAATGCTTTCAGGTTCACTTTTCGGGTTCCCAATGATCAGACCACGTGGAGTTCTCATCTCGGGCCTGGCGAGCCTTCTGCTGCTCGCCTCCTGCTCCAGTTCCAACAACGCTGAAAACAAGACGGACGAAACGCCGAAACCGGCCGCCACCCCGGCCGCTCAAACTGCTGAGACACCCGCCACCGGCGACTACAAGGTCCTGATGGCCACCAGCAAAGGCGACATCACTATCGAAGTGCATCGCGACTGGGCCCCCATCGGCGCAGAACGCTTTTATGAGCTGGTTCAAGCCGGCTTCTATGACAACGCACGCTTCTTCCGTGTTGTTCCGAGCTTCATTATTCAGTTCGGTCTGGCGGCCGATCCGGCGGTGACCAAGAAGTGGGACAAGAACATCGACGACGACCCGGTGACCCACACCAACCGGCCCGGCTCGCTGTCATTCGCCACCGCCGGACCCAACACCCGCACCACTCAGTTGTTCATCAACCTGGGCAGCAACCAGGCGCTTGACCAACAGGGCTTCGCTCCGTTCGCGCAGATTGTGGATGGCATGGACGTCCCC
The DNA here is from genome assembly GCA_050013535.1 of Bryobacteraceae bacterium. Lineage (GTDB taxonomy): Bacteria > Acidobacteriota > Terriglobia > Bryobacterales > Bryobacteraceae > CAWACP01. The sequence goes on from JBEKFB010000112.1 coordinate 5,022, forward strand.
GCGAAGATTTACAGCGGTTATGGCGAGCAGCCCGATCAGGACGCCATTCACCTGCAGGGCAACGCGTATTTATTGAAGAGCTATCCGAAGCTGGATTACATCAAAACCGCGAAGGTGATTTAGTGGCGCCCGGCCGGGTTCACTGCCTGACCAACACCACCGCAGAGTTCTGTGCCTCATCAACGTGCGCGAAGAATTGCCGGATCTGCGCGTACTGCGCCGCGGGTGCGATAGTGTTCTTTACGTCCAGTGACTGCTCGAACAGGATCTTGTTGCCATCGGCCTTCCATGTGGCTTTGTATGACCCATAATCGCTGGTGAGCTGCACCGCGTCGGGAAGCTCATCCACTTTGAAATTGGGGGGCGCCGCGATGCTCACCGAATCCCGGAACGCTTCTGCGTTCAGACGTACCGGTTCGGTCCGGGTCTTCGCCGGAAACGCATATTCACTGCGCCGGCCGAGCGTGCCCGGCGCCACCATCAAGAGCCGGCCCTGCAGCATCTGTCCGAACTGCTTCACTGTCACGTCCATGTTCAATTGAAACTGGTCGTCGCCAGGATGATCGGAAGGAACAATACGGTCCAGAGAAAGGGCGCCCAGGCGGTACGAAAGGCCTTCTTCGAAGCGGCGTTTCAGCTCGTCACGATCCTCGAACGTGGTGAGATAGCGTACCGCGGAACCCTGCTGTCCGTAGTAGCGCCGCTCGATGCGGGCGGAAAGACTGCCGTCGGAGTTGAGCTGAGCGTCCGCGGACGACTCGATTCGATTCTGCTCCGCCGGCAACAGCGGCATCGTAATCAGGTCGCCATCCGCGCCGGCCACCACCAGCGCGTAACTACCCTGTTCCTGCTCCGGAAGATTGCCGACGGGTGTAACCGGATCCGTGGGATCGAAGATGAGCAGCCTTCCGAGCACCGGCTGTTCCACTATGGTTGGCAACTTTGTTTCCGGCGACACCCGAATCGCGATGATGGCGTGATTGAACTGCGCGGGGGATGGCCATTCCGGGCGCACAAATTGGCGGTCGCCCTGATAAATGCCGACTGGATATGACTCGATCCCGGCGGCCTTCAGCAGCGCGCGCATCAGCGTGGCCTTGTCTTTGCAATCGCCGTAATTCCGGGCCAGAATCTGATCGGCGAGGTGAGGCACGTACCCGCCGCCACGCGCAAGGTTGATCTCCACGGCCACATAGTTGGTTTTCTGAACGAAGGCCGCCACAGCGCGAATCTTGTCGATCTCGGTTGGCGCTCCGTGAGTTAACTCGATCGCCTTGGCGCGAATCGCATCGGTAACGGCGGCTGCCGGGTCCATGAGAGCCGCCTGCCAGACGGAAACGTCACGCCACTTTCTCACTGGCATGAGTCCCGGGCGGACCGCATCCTCGGGGTAATAATTCACACCTAATCGGGGCGCCAATGAACGATACCCGGGGCTGTGTTCCTCGGGTTCGATCCACGGCAGGTTGCGCAGCTCCCACGTGTAGGTGGTCCCGCTCACCTGCGGTTGAGCGGGCTCGTGGTTGAACACTATCCCACTGGCCACCCATCCGGCGGGAAGAGAAAGCGTGTATCGGGAAACCAGCACCGGATCGGCATCCTGAAAGCTGTGCTCGTCGCCGGTAAAAACGGTCTTCTCCTCATCCAGGATCTCCCAGGCGAAAACACTTCCTGGTGCAAGATCGCCGCCAGGCTGGATCGCCTTGACGCGTTCCTCATCGTATTCATACTTGGTCGAGAGGTCCTGATCGAGAACCGCGTTCTTGCCGAACGCGACGGGGTTCCCGGACACCGGCAATAACCACGCTTTGAATTCACGCACTTTGCCGGTTTTCGGATTGTAGAAACAATACGCGCCCATGTTCTTTCGGCCGCGCTGCAGGACTTTCACCGCGCCGATTTCATGCGTGGTTTGCCGGCCGTCCGGCCCAATTGTGAGAGTCACATCTTCCAACAGAGTGACGGTGGTCACTTTCGATGGATATGCGGGCGCCTGCCGGGCCGCGGCCTCGCGCACCCATCCAGGAACGTCGTCTCCCGCCGTCAGCGCGGTTGCGAGGAACAGAGCCATTAAAATCGCTCTCAACGGGCGCCTCCCAACGACGAACCGTTCTGCCGGAGCGAGAGAGTGACCTCATCCCGGCGGTGGATCCCATCAAAAACCACTTGCACCTGTGCATACCCCGAACGCGGGAAAAGAAGTCTGCCGCCTCTGCCGAAAATCAGTTCGCGCGCGCAGGTCATCACGCTGTCGTGCACGGTCATAGAGAGTTTGTAACCGCCTGCCTCGCCGAAATCCAGATTGCCGGGATTCTCAGCCTTTTCCAGGCTGAAACCAGACGGGAACCGGACGCTCACGGTGTCCGTCTCCCGCCATGCGTAAGGAAAAGCCACGTCGTACCTGCGCTCCGCAGCGGAAAACAGCGGCGCCACGCCATGCTGGAAGAACAGAGGCTGGAAGAGAATTCGCTTCCCGGTGCGGACGGCATAGCCTGGAATCCGAGCGTGATAAGTCAGGCGCAGGGGTTTTTCAGGGCTGTCCGCATTCTCCAGATGGAGAGCGGTAATCTCAGCCTGGGGATACACCTTCAGGATCTCGTCATTGGTGTCCTCCCCCTGGCGGTCCGCGGACTCCCCGTCCAGCGTGCGACGGCGTTCTTCCGCAGCGTGTCCCGTCCACTGCTCGGTCACGTCGCCTTCGAGCGTGCCGTCTTCGGCCAGGGACAGCGTTGCTCTCCGGCTGGACAAAGAGGCTTCGGGAGGCGACAGGGGAGAGGTGATGAACTCAGGGTTCTTTGGATCGGTGATGAGGACAGGAACCCCCTCCTCGCGCCACGACAGCATCCCGGGAGGCCGCAGCTTGGCCGTGACATCGTAGATTTTCCAGTTCCCTCCGATGGAAACGGCCATATCGATGTTGGGAAGGAAATATTGCTCCAACAGTTGCTTGTTGAAGATCATGTCACCTCGGTCGGCGATCAGGGCAGGCCGGGCGTCCATGCCGGCCTCCATGGCGAGCGCGGCAAAAAGCGTATTGAGTTCGCCGCTGTCGCCGATGCCGCTCTTGAAAACCTCGGTGGGGGTGCGCACGCGGTCTTTCGGCAACTTCCTGAAAAGGGCGGCGCGCTCCTGGTCGCTGACCTGGCGGCTCCAGAGGTCGCGCACGTTGGCGCGAATCCAGCCAATCAGCCGAAGGGCCTTCTCGTCGTCGTCTTTCGCACCCGCCGCCGCCTGTGCCGCAATCTGCCTCAGCTCGTCGGTTTTCAACCCCAGCCTGAGCTGGCTGTAAGCCTTCCTGCCCACGCCAGCCCAGTACTTGTCCGGGTCGCTGCGGCCGCTGTCCTCGTGATAGAACACAAGCACCCACGGCCGCACGTTCGCCTCGCCGGGCATCATGGGCTCTTCGCGAAATGCAGGGACATTATCGAGCGTGGTCGAATCAAAGCCGTCGCTTCCCTCTTTCATAGGCGTGGGCTTGCAGTTGAACGGCATAAAGGACATCCGGTACGTCGTGTACTTTCCAGGCAGGGGCCTGATGAAATAGGTCGCTCGTTGCACGGGGAATTCGTGCTGAAACTGCAGACGAAGGTACAGAAGGTTGCCCCCGTCCTGAATCTCCCGCCAGCGGTACTCGATGATGGAGCCAACCTCGACACCGGGCATCGCAAACGACTTCACTTTCCGCCTGATGCCGCCCAGGTTGACCTTGACGCGATCATGGATGGCGTCCCTGCCCAGCTCGTTGACGGTCCCGTCCGGTTTGATCGTCCGGCCAGCAATGTTGACAATCCCCGACTTGTCGCCATACGGGATTTCCAGCGTTGCCGCTTTGTCCTTCCCCGCCTCGCTGAAAACTTTCAACCGGACATAGTGAACGTAAACCCGCTGAACATAATCGCCGGACCAGTCGTCGATGACGTGGATCCGCCAGAAGATAGCCTCGACGCCCGCACTCTTGTCCACCACGGGAGCGTTCATCCGGCGTTCAGCGCCGGTAATGGGGAGCCAGGAATTATCCGCGTTCGTGATCGGGACCTCAGCCATCAGCGTGGCGCCGCTCAGGGCGATGAGGGTCAGCGCGGTTGCGAGGAACAGAGCCAGGACGATGGTTTTCATTTCGCCACTGCCGCCGCCGAAGGAGCCTGAATGAGCGAAAGCGTCACACCATCGCGCCGATGCACCTCGTCGAAGATGCGCTTGAGCTGCGGGTACATTCCGCGCGGAATGTAGATCATGGCGCCCTTGCCGAACGTCAGATCGCGCTGGCAGATGAGCCGGCCACTGTGAACGCTCATGGCGAGCGCGTAGTTTCCGGGTGGGCCAAAATCAATGCTGCCAGGGTTTTCGGGCCGTTCCAGATCGAATCCCGCGGGAAGCTGGATGCCAACGGCGTCCACCTCCCGCCACGCGTACGGGAAGACCACGTCGTATTGGCGATCGGACGCGGAAAACAGCGGCTCGCCGCCGCGCTGGAAGAAGAGCGGCTGAAAGAGAATTCGTTTTCCCGTTCGCCCGGCATAGTTTGGAATGCGAAGATGGTAGCTCAATTTGAGAGGTTGCTCGGGCGTTTCGGCATTCTCCACATGGATGCCGGTGACCTCCGCCTGCGGATACACCTTCAGGATCTGCTCCTTAGTGTCCTCCTGCTGGCGGTCCGCGGATTCGCCTTCCAGATTTCCACGGCGGCGTTCCGCGGCATGACCGGTCCAGCTCTCTTCAAGATCGCCTTCGAGCGTGCCGTCTTCGCTCAGCGACAATCTTCCCTTTCTCGACGTCACCGAGTCGTCGGGCGCGGAGATGGGTACAGTGATGAACTGAGGGCTCTTCGGATCGGTGATCAGCGCGGGAACGCCTTCCTCGCGCCAGGAGAGCATGCCCGGCGCAAGCCGTCTCATGCTCACGTCGTACAGCTTCCATTTGCCGCCGATCGTCACTGCCATATCGAGGTTACGTAGAAAATACTGCTCGGTCAGCTGCTTGTTGAACATCAGGTCGTCGCGGTCGCCCACCAGCACGGGCCGGGCATCCAATCCCACCTGCATGGCCATCGCCGCGAACAATGTGTTCAGCTCGTCGTCGTCGCCGATACCACTCTTGAAGACATCCACCGAGGTACGCGGGGGACCTTTGATGTAACGCTTGATGATCTGAGCGCGTTCTCCCTCGGTGACGTCCCGGCCATTCAGATCGCGCATGTTCGCGTGGAGCCAACCAATCAACTGCACCACCTTTTCGTTGTCGTCTTTCGCGCCACTCACGGCCTTCTCCGCGGCTTCCTTCATCTCGCCGTTCGTCTTCAGGGAAATCTTCAAATCGCGGTATACACGCTTCCCGACGGTGTCCCAGTATTTATCCGGATCGCGGCGATCGCCTTTTTCGGGATAGTAAACCAGCACCCACGGGCGCACGTTCGATTTACCCGGCATCATGGGCTCCTCGCGGTATGCCGGAATGTTCTCGACCACGGTGGAATTGAAGCCATCCGTTTCCTCTTTTAGCGGAGAGGCCTTGCAGTTGAACGGCCAGAATGACATAACCTCCGAGGTTCTTTCCATCGGCAGAGGCATGACGAAGTACTGTGCGCGTTGCACGGGAAAATCATTATCAAATTGAAGCCGAAGGTAGCGCGAGAGCGAGCCCTGCTCGTATTCCCGCCAGCGGTATTCGACGATGGCGCCAACCTCGACACCCGGCATCGCAAAGGACTTCGCCTTGAGCTTCACCCCGCCGATCCGGGTCTTCGTGGTCTCATGAATCGCGTCCTTGCTCAACTCCAGGACGGTGCCGTCCGGGCGCACGGTGCGGCCGAAAATGTCGCCAACCGTGGACCTGAAGCCAAAAGGAATCTCGATGGTGGCGGCTTTATCCTTGCCCTGCTCGTTGAACACCTTCAGGCGGACATAATGAACGGTGATTCGGACGGTTTCCGATGGCGTGTCGTTGTCCATCACATGAATGCGCCAGAAAATCGCTTCGACCCCGGCCTTGGGATCCACCACTGGTGCCTTCATCTTCATCTCCGCGTCGGTGATGGGGAGCCAGAAGTTGTCAACGTTCGCGACAGGAATGGCGGCCATCAGCCTGCCACCCAGCGCAATAAGCGGAATTATGAACCGTTTATCAATACGAAAATTCAACAATGGCATGCACCACTCCTCCGTGCGCGCCAACACACCTAAAGCTGCTTGGCGCCAAACACACCAGATTTAAGAAATGAACTTCCGAAGAGGTCAGACTATCACAGAAAAGCGCTTTCCTACAGCCACCCTTTTTGGCGGGCCATGCGCGCGGCCTCGGTCCGATTAGATGCTCCGAGCTTGCTGATGGCCTCCGACAGATAATTTCGCACCGTGCCCTCGGACAGGTTCAACCTGCCGGCGATATCGGCGCCGCTGGAACCTTCGTCGGCGAGACGGAGCACCTGCCGTTCGCGATCGGTCAGCGGGTCGGCACTGGCCCAAGCTTCGGAGGCCAGCTCGGGATCCACCACGCGCAGGCCTGCATGTACTCGGCGCACCGCGTCGGCCAGTTGAGCTGCCGGAGAATCTTTCAGCAGATAACCGGAGACCCCCGATTCGAGCGCTCGGCGCAGGTATCCCTGGCGGGCAAAAGTAGTGACAATGATCACTCGCACTGGCGCCTGTTGCCGCTTGAGTTCCGCGGCGAGGTCGAGCCCGGTCATCTGCGGCATTTCGATATCGGTGAGCAGCACGTCGGGCCGCAGGCTTCGGACCATATCGAGTGCTTCCGTCCCGTTGTGCGCCTGGCCCACGACCTCGATATCGCCTTCGATCTCCAGCAGCGCCGCCAGCGCTCCCAGCACCAGCGCCTGGTCCTCGGCTATGAGCACGCGAATCATCCCTGGGTCTCGCTGGCGTGCACCCCATTGCCGACGGCCCCGCTCACCCCAGGCACGGGCAGGCGCAAAATCAGCCGCATTCCCTCGGATCCATCGCGCTCAAGCGTGCCTCCCAGCGTTTCCACTCGCTCGCGCATGCCGCTTAGGCCGAAGCCGTCGGGACTCGATCCGCCGCGGCCATCGTCGGCGATTTCCAACTCGCAGCCAAAATAGCGGCAGCGCAGCGCTAACCGGCAGGTCCTGGCACCAGCGTGACGGACCACATTGGTCACCGCTTCGCGAATGGCCAGGGCGAGTACGCT
>JBEKFB010000113.1:0-16863 GCA_050013535.1 Bryobacteraceae bacterium
CCCTACAGCACCGACGCCAGTTCCCGCCACTCGCGGCCCTGCGATTCGGCCACCGCGGGATAAGTGATGCGCCCGTTGCAGGTGTTCACGCCTTCGCGAATCGCCGGGTTTGCAGCGCACGCTTCGCCGAGCCCCTTATTCGCGAGTTCCAGCAGGTATGGCTGCGTGGCGTTCGTGAGGCCGTAGGTCGATGTATGCGGCACCGCGGCAGGCATGTTCGACACGCAATAGTGCAGGACGTGATCCACGTAATAGACCGGGTCGGTGTGCGTCGTCGCATGCGATGTTTCGAAACAGCCGCCCTGATCGATGGAAACGTCAACCATCACCGCGCCGTGTTTCATGTCGGGAAGCATGTCGCGCCGTACCAGACGGGGAGCCGATGCCCCGGGAATCAGCACCGCCCCGATCACCAGATCAGCATGACGCAAAGCTTCTCGCGTGATCCATGCGTTGGACGCCATAGTCGTGATCTGCGTGTTGTAAATATCGTCGAGTTCGCGCAGGCGGTTCAAATTGCGGTCGATGATGGTGACCCGCGAGCCCATGCCGACGGCGATCTTCGCCGCGTTGTGACCCACCACGCCTCCGCCGAGGATCACCACGTTGGCCGGACGCACGCCGGGAATGCCTCCCAGCAACACGCCGCGCCCGCCGTTGGGCGCTTCCAGATACCGCGCGCCAATCTGCACGGCCATTCTTCCGGCCACTTCGCTCATTGGCGTCAACAGTGGAAGGGAACCGTCGGCCTCGCGAATGGTCTCATACGCCACAGCATTCACGCCCGCCGAGACCAGCTTGTCGGTCAGTTCCGGCAGAGGAGCGAGGTGCAGATAGGTAAACAGGACCAGCCCACGTCGAAAGAACTGATATTCGGACGGCTGCGGCTCCTTCACCTTCACCACGATGTCCGCGCGCTTCCACACATCGGCTGCCGATGCCACAATTTCCGCGCCGCTCTGCTCGTACTCCCCGTCGGGAATCGAGCTGCCCAGCCCCGCCGTCGTTTGAATGAGCACGCGATGGCCGGCTTCCCGCAACGCGGTCACGTTGCCGGGAACAAGACCCACTCTGGTCTCGTGGTCTTTCACTTCCTTCGGAACACCAATGATCATGGTTGTGATTAGTGCGCTTCCGCCGGCGCGGGTACCGCCGGGGTGATAACGTTGTCCTGCACGGTAATCGGCGCAACCGATGATGCCGGTTGCGTCAGGGAAGAGCCTGGGGGCTCGATGGAGCCCGCCGGATGAGCGATGGGAGCGGTGCGTTTCGGTCCCAGCCCCATGGCAATTAACGAGAGCGGAGTCAGCTTGCCGTCGGCCGACAGGTTCTGGTCGGTCTGGAACCGCTTCAGGGCATCCACGGAATCCGAGTCCCACGCGCCGTTCAAGGGTCCTTTGTAATAGCCGCGCGCGGCAAGCGCCTGCTGGATTTCCTGGTAACGCTCCGGTGTGGGCGCCGCCTGCATGTTGCGCCTGGCATACTGAGGATGCTGCGTGTGAGATCGGGAATGGCCGGCCCGGGAGACCGCCTGGCCACTTGCATGGCTGCCTGTGTGACCGGCACTATGCCGTGCCGCCACCCGGCCCCTGGCATGCGCTTTCTTCTTTGTGGACACTTGTGTCGCACCAGAAGCCCCCGCGGCAATCGATCCCAGGGCCAGAAATAGGACTACCACTCGCATTATCCTTATAGATTTTATCAGGGTACACATGACCGGTACCGCAGACGACGATAGTTCCACAGGTCTGCAAAAGTCAGCGGCGTTTCAATTCCAGGCCTTCGCCTACAAGAAGCCGGCGAAAATGCCGATAGGAGCTTCGGGACCGAGGTGATGCCGGGCTCGCCCGCTGCGCGGTCCGCCGATTCGCGTTTGGAAGGAGAACGTCATGACGAGGACCGAAGAAGAGGCCTCGGTCGCATTGGCGGAGCCACCGGCAGGGAAGGCGCCGTGGGCGCTGGAGAATCTGCCGCCATTCCCTGCGGTCGCCACCCAATTGATACAGGTGGTCGCCCGCGAGGACGTGAACCTGAATGAAATCGGCCGGCTGATCTGTTCCGAGCCTGTATTTGCGGCCGACGTGCTGCGGATTGCAAATTCCGCCGTTTATGGGCTGCAAAGCCAGGTGAGGAGCATCACTCATGCGATTGTGGTTCTGGGCCTCGATCGGGTAAAAGGCATCAGCATTACGCGCGCATTCGGCGCGCATCTGAAATCCAGCCTCAAGGTGGTTGCCTTGCAAAGGTGCTGGCGGAACAGCCTCGCGGGCGCACTGGTGGCTGAGAAACTGGCGCGGCCCTGTGGCATCGATGCTGGCCTGGCTCATACCGCCGGGCTGCTGCGGGACATCGGCCGGCTTGCGCTGCTCGTAAAGTATCCGGATTCGTTTGCGAACATGCTCGCCGTTTCCCAGACCGACGGTTACGACCTGATGTACACCGAACGCGAGCTGTTCGACGTGGATCACTGCCAGGCGGGCTGCTGGCTCACCGAAAGTATGGGCCTTCCCACGGAGATTTGCGATGTGGCGGCGCATCATCATCAGAAGCCGGCCGGCGCGTCATTCGGATTGCTGCAACTGATTCACGCGGCCGACACTATGGCGGATGCACTCGGGTTTGGCGTACTCGTTCTACCCGAAGCTCCCGATTTCAGGGACACGCTGGAACTCATTCCGGCGGCGGCCCGATCGCGGGTGCCCGAAGATCCTGAAGAACTGAAGGCGGAGATCACCGAGCAGCTACAGGTGCTTTGCAAAAATTAACGCTGGGCGCGAACTCAGATAGCCAGCTTGCCCTGATAAGTCATGTCCTTCAGTTTGAATTTGGCCTTCAGGTCCATTCGCCCCAGTCGCGTCGCGAACTCCACTTCCTTGTCGTCCAGGGACAGGCCCTGTTCCGCTTTGGGGAAGTAGAACAACAACGTGCCATCGTCGGCGCGTTCCACCTTATCGGGGCCAAACGGAGACTTGCCCTTCGGCGTCAAAGTGGTGCTCTCCTTCATTCGATCGAGCATCGCCGCACGACGGTCCTCTTCGCTGGACGCCGGATCCTGGCTGTCGTCGGAATCCGAGTTGCGCCTGCGCTGACCCTGCCAATTGGGCATCCCGGACACCGCGACGATGTATTCACTGGCCGGAGCAGCGGCCGGTGCAGCCGCTGGTGAAGCGGCACCCGCCGCGGGAGAAGCCGCCGCCGCGGGCTGGCCCTGAGAATCGGTAGCCGGCGACGACCCGCTCTGTTTGGCAAGAGCCTGCTGTACCGGTGCGGCACTCTGCCATCTCACGAGTACCTGGGTTGGACGGCTCTGGCCGCCACCACTACCGCCCTGTCCCTGTCCGCCGCCGTTTCCACCCCAACCGCCGCCGCCACCACCGTTGCCGCCCCAACCGCCTCCGCCACCCTGGCCGCCCCATCCACCACCGCCCATACCACCGCCGCGGCCCATTCCGCCGCCACGGCCCATTCCGCGTCCACCGCCGCCCTCGCCCATTTGCAGCTTGACCTGCTGAGACCAGGGAGAATCATTCAGAATCTTCGTGATGTCTTCAGACGTCCAGTCGGATGGCGCCTTGTTCTGCCAGGAATCCGCGCCAAACATCGCCACGCACCCAAGCATCAACACGCTGATGCCGGGCGCGACATAGCTCTTCCGCATATCTGCCTCCCGCAAAACTGTAGTATTATCCCCGCGAACGGCTGAAAACAGCTCCACTCACCCGACGTGGCCTCGCCAGGTCAGGTTACAGCGGGGCTGAGCCGGAATGAGCTAAGCGGCGGCCGGCGTGAGCGAGCGAAGGCGGGCGGTGATACGGCTTTTGTAGCGGGCGGCGGTGTTCTTCTTTATAATGCCCCACTTGGCCGCACGGTCCACGATGGAAAACGTGCCGGGAGCCAGTGCGGCCGCGCCCGAAGCGTCTTTCGCCTCAATGCGGCGGCGGAGCTCGCGCAGGCCGTGGCGTAACCTTGTCTTGCGCACCCGGTTCACAGCCGTACGGCGCTTCGTCTGTCGCACCCGCTTCAGCGCGGATATGGTATTTGCCATCTAAATCGATTCCTTACAGGTCAGTACAGATAAGAGGATAGCGTATTGCCCGTCGCGTTTGCAAATTCCCACGGCCATCTGCGGCACAATGGAGTCATGCAGACTGCGGAAGCTCCTGACCTTCGCTATCCCACGGGCCGGTACACGCCGCCTGCCTCGATCACGTCCGGGCACCGGGGCGAGTGGATCGACACGCTGGCTCAAACGCCCGGCATGCTGCGGGCAGCCGTCGAGGAACTCGGAGCCGAACAACTCGACACACCCTACCGCCCCGGAGGCTGGACCATTCGCCAGGTTGTGCACCACTTTCCCGACAGCCACATGAACGCCTATGTCCGCTTCCGCCTCGCTCTTACCGAAGACGAGCCGGTGATCAAGCCGTATCACGAACATCTGTGGGCGGAGCTGGCGGATGCGAAAACCTCTTCCATTCACTCGTCGCTGAAGTTATTCGAAGGCTTGCACGGCCGCTGGGTGGCGCTGCTGGCTTCACTGACGCCGGAGCAATTCCAGCGCACGTTCAATCACCCGGAAATCGGCGTGCGCAATCTGGAATGGACTCTGGGGATGTACGCGTGGCACTGCGGGCATCACCTGGCCCACATCGATAACCTCAAAACCCGCATGGGCTGGCGGTGAAGCCCGGCCATGTGTAATTTACTACTCAGGTGAACAATCTGCTGCCGTGAGCTGGCGCTCTTTCAGGCTTCGGCGCCGGCTGGTTCGGCCGCGGTCATGTATTCATCCATGACGCTGATGAGATGCGCGGGGTGGACGGGTTTGGAGATGTAGCCGTTCATCCCCGCGCTCAGGCATTTCTCGCGGTCCCCGTTCATGGCGTCCATCACAGGCATCTGAACGTCCATGATCACCAGGCGGAAGGCATCGTCGCGCTCAAGCAATTCGAGCGCCTCCACGCCGTTATTGGCCAGCTCGACGGTGAAGCCGCGCTTTCGCAGAACGGTGGTCACCACCTTCTGGTTCACCTGATTGTCTTCCACCACCAGAACTCGCGCGGGCGCGCCATCGCGGGATTCCTTCGCGGCACCCGGCCTGGATGCTTTGGCATACGCCTTCACCGGTGGCGGAACAGTGCAGCGCAGGTTCACCGTGAAGGTGCTGCCCTTGCCCGGTTCGCTCTCCACGCCGATCTCGCCCTGGTGCATCTCCACAAGTTTGCGCGTGATGGCGAGACCCAGCCCGGTGCCTCCGAATTTCCGGCTGACGCTGCCATCCACCTGGGTGAATTTCTCAAAGATCAGCGGGAGCTTCTCGGCCGGAATCCCGATGCCGGTATCTTCCACCGAGAAACGCATGCGCACTTCCGAATCAGCGACCGGTGTCGCGTCCAGAGTGACCCGGATGTGGCCCTTGACGGTGAATTTGATCGCGTTGCTCAGCAGATTGGCGAAGATTTGGCGCAGCCGGAGAGGATCTCCAAGCACTTCGTCGGGAACCGCGGAAGCGACCTCGCAGACCAGATCGATACCCGCGTCGTCCGCTCTTGGCTGGAAGGAGCGCACGCAGTCCTGCAGGACAATGCGCACGTCGAACGGAATCTTCTCCAGTCCCATCCTGCCCGATTCAATTTTGGACAAGTCCAGAATATCGTTGAGCAGCGCCAGCAGCGAATAAGCGCAGCGCTGCGCGGTTTCGAGTTGATCGCGATGTTCGTCGGGCAAATCGCTTTCGAGCGTAACATCCAGCATCCCGAGGATGCCGGCCATGGGCGTGCGCAGCTCATGCGACATGTTGGCCAGGAACTCGCTCTTGGCTTCATTGGCCGCCTGGGCGCGCAGCATGGCCTCTTCCAGTTCTTCGGTCCGCTGGCTAATGCGCTGTTCGAGCAGATCCTGATGCCGGTGAATCTCATCCTGTGAAGAGGAGAGCGCATCGATCATCTGATTGAAGCTCTCGCCCAGGTATTCGATTTCGTCGCCAGTTCGGCTCACCTGAATCTGTTCCAGCCGGCCTTTGCGAACCGAGGTGATTCCCTGCTGCAGATACCTTAGCGGCCGGCCCAGCACGCGGATGGTGAACAGCGAGATCACCGCGGCCACCACCAGCACCACGCAGCACTCCAACATCGCCTTGGCGATGGTCAGCGTGCCCTGATGCAGATCATACGCGAGAGTTGCCGCAACTACCCACAGCAGCAACACCCCCGTAAATGCAGTGAATCTCGTTGACAGCGACTGGAACGGCTTCCGGTAAGAGTTTCCCCTCCCGCCGGTGGTGAGCTGGCGCACATATTTACAATCGACACGAATGGGCCCATCTGCTATAAGTAAATCCTCTTAGGCTGCACTCCGTTCCCCTTTAGTCCCCAGGTACCATTACCAGTCCGGAATTTCAGTACTTTGCTAGACTTATCACCGGATGGACCGCCTCGCTACGACGCTCTGCGGAATCGCGTTGCGGAACCCCGTGCTGGCGGCGTCGGGAACGTTTGGCTACGGTGTCGAATTCGCAGAAATTCTCGACCTGAACCGCATCGGCGGCCTGGTGGTGAAGGGCTTGTCGCGGGAGCCAATGGCGGGCAATGCGCCGCCACGCTTATGGGAAACTTCCGCCGGGATGATGAACTCGGTGGGGCTGCAGAACATCGGCGTTCGGGCGTTCGTTCGGGAGAAGCTTCCACAATTGCGGCAGTACCGCACGGCGGTGATCGCGAACGTTTTCGGCTACGCGCAGGAGGATTACGCGGAGGTGATCCGCGAACTCGAAGACGCCGAGGGGATCGCCGCGTATGAGCTGAACGTCTCCTGCCCCAACACGCACGCGGGCGGCATCTTCTTCTCGAGCGATCCGGCGTTGCTCTCGGGCCTGGTGCGCGGGCTGCGCCCGCTGGCGCGACGGCCAATCATCGTTAAGCTTTCGCCGAACGTGGCGCGCATCGAACCCCTGGCGCAGGCCGCTGAAGACGCTGGAGCCGACGCAGTCAGCCTGGTGAACACCTTTATCGCATTGGCGATTGACGCGCGAACGCGCCGGCCGCACATTGGGGCTGGCTTCGGCGGTCTCTCCGGACCGGCCATCAAGCCGATCGCGCTACGGATGGTCTATGAAGCCGCGCAGGCCGTGCGCATTCCGGTGATCGGCCTGGGAGGGATCCGCACCGGCGAGGATGCCGCGGAGTTCCTGATCGCCGGGGCATCCGCGGTCCAGGTGGGTACGATGAATTTCGCCGATCCGCGCGCGCCGCTGCGCATTGCCCGCGAACTGGATCGCTTCGTCGTCCATGAGCGTCTGGCCTCGGTAACGGCTCTTGTGGGAAGCTTGCAGATGAAGCATGGAAAAGATTGTGTCCACACCCCAGGCGCCGAAAGCGATCGGCCCGTACTCCCAGGCCGTAATTCATAACGGCATCGTCTACCTGAGCGGGCAGATCGCCATCGATCCCGCCACCAACCAATTGATAGAAGGTGACGTGGTGGCGCAGACCCACCGCGTGCTTACGAACCTCAAGGCGGTTCTGGAGGCGGCCGGGTCATCACTGGAAAGCGTGCTTAAGACCACCGTGTTCCTCAAGGAAATGGCCGATTTTCCGAAGATGAATGAAGTCTACGGGCAGTATTTCAGCGCCAACCCGCCGGCGCGCTCCACCGTGCAGGCGGCGAAACTGCCGCGCGATGTGTCGGTGGAGATCGATGCGATCGCCGCAGTGATTGGCTAACGCCGAACCGGCACCGGCTCGCACGCCTGGTCCGAAGGCTGTCCCAGCAGACACTCTCCCGCCTTGCTGCACGCGGTGCAGGTCTGCTTTCCTTGTTTTTCAGCGTGAATCTCGAGCAGCTCCTTCATGTTGTCGAAGATATGGTCGGGCGCCTGATCGCCGTGAATCAGGTGATAGTTGCGGTCCTGATACCACGCCAGCACCGGGCGAGTGACTTCATCGTATGTTTCCAGGCGCTCGCGGAACGTTTCTTCCGTATCGTCCTTGCGCTGGATCAGCGCCGAGCCGCAATCGTCACAGATGCCCGGCACCTTCGACTGCTGATGAAGGATGTTATAAATCCGGCCGCATTTCGGGCACGTTCTTCGCGATGTCGTCCGCGCGATGAGAGCCTCGTAAGGAACATCGAGGTGAAAGATTACCGGGCAGGGCAGGTTGCGCTCTTTGAGCAGGCAGTCCAGAAACTCGGCCTGTTGCACGGTGCGCGGATAACCATCCAGCATGAAGCCTTTCTGACAATCGGGCCGTGAAATGCGCACGGCGAGCATCTGGTTGATGAGATGATCGCTCACCAGCCCGCCCGCCACCATGATTTCCTGAGCCGCTTTACCCAGGTCGCTCCCGGACTGCACTTCCGCCCGGAGCATTTCTCCCGTCGAAATGGACGGAATGTGAAGCCAATCGGAGATGAGCCGCGCCTGCGTGCCCTTGCCGGACCCAGGCGGGCCAAATAGTAAGATTACCAATGAAAAAATCCCCCGCTGATCTCAACCTACCCGCTTCGCCGAGGCAAAGCAAGCCGTGAGCAATCAGGACTATGCCGGTCGGGTTTTGGATGTAGATGTCTGCGCCGGTGGCTCCGGTTTCGGGAGCCTGGGTGAAACAGTGACGGCGATCTGCAACCCGCACTGTTCACATGCCGTAGTGTTCACGACCTCGGTTTCGGTTACAGGCACGCGTCGGACCAATTGCGTTGTGGAAGCCCGGCAACGCGGACAGTAGCCGACGCTCGTCGAGTCGGTGAAAGGAGGTAGTGTCCCCATGTCTCGGGAGATGGCGTTGCCGGCGAATCCTCTCTTCTCAACCGCTGACGCACGCTAGCCACCTTCCCAACAGATGTGGGACAAACCGGAGATGCGTTCCTCGAATCCGGCGACGCCCAGCAGATCCGCGAGCACCATGCCCGAGTCGTTAAGACTCAGCGTTTGATCGAAATCGCTGACCAGCAGAAATTCCCTATATTTCCATTAAAGCGGGGCGCATCGGCGTGCACTGGTTGTGTTGTCAATCGGTTACGGTGATTATTTCATATTTGTTTCGGGCCTGAACACACAGGAAAACATTTAAGAATTGGGTTCGTTTTGTCATACAGCCTTGATGTTGGCGGAGCGCTCGATGTAGTTTGCCGGCATTGCGATGTGACGATAGCACGAGGGTGGGAGCGAATCCGCCCATCAGTCAGGGGTTATGGGAGGCTTTTGTCGAATCGCCAGTTGGAATAAACTATACGGCACAATATAATCAACGCGGGTCGCGGGTGATTGGTGAGACCTGCGAAGGAGCGCCAGATATTGCAGAATCTCCATGTGGATGACGACGGGCTCGTCTGCCCGGAGGTACGCCGCTGGGCGGAGACGAAGTACCGGCTCCTGGCCCTCTACGACGAACTGTTCTCGACCGGCATGAAGAACAGGTGGGATCAGCGCGTTTACATAGATTTGTACGCCGGCGCCGGATACAGTCACATTGAGGGAACCAATCGGTTTCTGAAGGGTTCTCCCATCCTCGCCCCGACCGTTTCAGACCCCTTCGACAAATACATATTCTGTGAGGAGGATGCACATCTCCTGGCCGCCCTGAAGGCCCGCGTCCGGCGGATCGCACCTGACGCGGACGTGAGTTACATTTCCGGCAACTGCGATACCCATGTCGACAAGATCCTTGCGGAGATCCCGAAGGCCTCAGCCCGGAACACGGTTCTCTGCCTTTGCCTGGTAGATCCCTTTGACTTTGGGATGAAATTCGAGACTCTCCGCAAGCTGTCGGAGGTCTTCATCGACTTTTTGGTTCTTCTTGCAATCGACATGGATGCGAATCGGAACTACGATCATTACGTTGAAGGGAACTCGCCTAAGATAGATGAGGCTCTGGGCAACGTCGAGTGGCGTGAACGCTGGAAGAAGTTGGGGGCCAGAAGGAGGGATTTCAGGCGTTTTCTGGCGTCGGAGTTCTCCCTGAGCATGGAATCCCTCGGCTATCTAACGCAGGGTGCGGAGCGGATGAAGCTGGTGAGGTCGGACGACAAGAACTTGCCGCTTTACTATCTTGCGCTATTCTCTCGGAATAGCAGGGCCGACAAATTCTGGGACGCCGTGCGTAAGTACGCGACCGATCAAGTCAGCTTCTGGGAGTAACTGCCATGTCTGTGCTTTCGAAGATTGAGTGGACCGACGCAACTTGGAATCCGGTACGCGGCTGTTTCAAAGTCAGTCCCGGATGCAAGCACTGCTATGCAGAGAGGTTCGCCGAACGGTTTCGGGGGGTCAAGGGGCATCCCTTCGAGCAAGGGTTCGACCTCAGACTTGTTCCGGAGAAGCTGGCCGAGCCTTTGCGGTGGAGCGAGCCGCGGATGATCTTTGTCAATTCCATGAGCGACCTGTTTCACGATGGCGTTCCACTGTCCTTTGTGTCAAAGGTGGCGGCCACGATGCATGTCGCCCGCTGGCACACGTACCAAGTGCTTACGAAGCGATCCCCGCGCCTTCGCGAACTGCTCTGCGGTCCGCTACAGGAGGTGGCGCAAGAGGAGCACATCTGGTGGGGTGTTTCAGTAGAGGACCGGAAGCATGGCTTCCCGAGGATTTCCGATCTGCAAGCGACACCCGCGGCTGTTCGCTTTCTTTCTGTGGAACCGCTTCTAGAGGATCTTGGGGAGTTGCCTCTGGAAGGCATCCGCTGGGTGATTGTGGGCGGGGAGAGTGGGCCGGGGGCGCGACCCATGAACGAGGCCTGGGTCCTTTCGATCCGCGAACAATGCGAAGCGGCCAGTGTTCCGTTCTTCTTTAAGCAGTGGGGAGGCGTTCGAAAGAAAACCACCGGACGAACGCTGCTGGGCAGGACGCACGATGGCTTTCCCAAGCGGCTCCAGCACCCCACTTTACCGATGAGCCTGCGTCTGCAGCAGGCGCTGGAGATCGAGAGTGGCGGATTGGTGCAGTTGGGAGCAGCTTAGGTTACGTAGGTTCTTCGGCGACGCCGGGAACAGTGCAATGGCATCCAGTGACCGACGAACCGAAGACCTATTGCATCTCGCTGCGGGTGCGCCGTGTAGTCGTCCAAGACGCGTATATCAGCGTGCCACTCAACGCGGCAATTACGATGAAGCGCGAGGACGGCACCGGTGGCATCGACACGGATGCGTTCATGCGCGAGGGGATGCGCCTCGCCGAAGATCCGGGGTTTGAGTGGCAGGTCGAAAGCTCCGTAATTGAGCCACATCCCGGACAGCAGCGCCGACCTGAAGGACGCAGGTCCTTCGGATGTCCGCATTGTTGCGGCTGAATGGATGTTTCAACCCGCCTGCGGCGTATTGGTGGTTCACTTTCACCGGGATGATCGCGGTCGGCTGCACCACGTGGGTCCGGCGCGTCTTTCCGCGTTACACTGGTCCCGCCATGTTCACTCGCCGCAGTTTTCTTCAGACCGCCGCCCTCACCCTGACCGCCGCACAGAGCCGGCTTCCGGCCAAGGACAACTCGGTCTATCGCAACCCCATTCTGGGCGGAGACCACCCCGACGCCAGCCCCATCCGCGTTGGCAACGAGTTCTTCCTCACCCATTCCAGCTTCGACTATGCCCCTGGCCTGCTCATCTGGCGCTCCACCGATCTGGTGAACTGGAACCCGGTCGCCGCGGCACTGCATCGCTACGCCGGCAGCGTCTGGGCCCCTTACCTCTGCGAATACGAAGGCCGCTTTTACATCTACTTCCCCGCCGACCAGCGCCTGCGCGTGGTCCACGCGGATCATCCGCTCGGCCCCTGGAGCGAGCCCGTCGACCTGGGAATCAACGCCATCGACCCCGCCCACATCGCCGAGAACGGACGCCGTTTCCTCTACGCCAACGGCGGCGTAATGGCTGAGCTGACCGCCGATGGATTGGGCGTGAAGGTGCCTCCGCACCACGCTTTCGATCCCTGGCCAATGCCAGCCGCGATGCGCATCGAATGCACCTGTCTGGAGGCGCCGAAGGTGATCGAGCACAACGGTTATTTCTACCTGAACGTCGCCGAGGGCGGAACCGCCGGGCCCTCTACCAGCCACGCCGTCGTCTCGGCACGCAGCCGTCACGCTGACGGTCCCTGGGAGTACTCGCCTTACAACCCCATCGTCCACACCCCCAGCCGCGACTCGCGCTGGCTCTCGGTCGGCCACGGCCGCCTCGTGGATACGCCCGAAGGGCGCTGGTTCATGACCGTACATTCTTACGAAAACGGCTATCGCGCCCTGGGCCGCCAAACCCTCCTCCTGCCCATCGAGTGGACCGCCGACGGCTGGTTTCGCGTTCCCGCGGGCATAACCGCCGAGTCGGCTATCTCCATGCCCATCCCCGGCACCCGCCAGCTGCGCCCGCCCGACCCCTCGGACGATTTCACCAGCGCCGAACTCGGTCTTCAATGGGCTTTCTGGCACGAATTCGATCCGGCGCGGTTCACCACCGGACAGGGTGTGCTGAACCTGAAAGCAAGCGGCGGTTCAGTGGCGGACAGTTCCGCTCTAACCACTCCGGTCGGTGGCCACTCCTACACCGTCGAGATTGACACGGAGATCGCCTCCGGCTGCTCCACCGGCCTGCTGCTCTTCTACGATCCCCAGCACGCCACCGGCATCCTGCTCGACGGCGACGGCATCGGCGTGCGTCTGGCCAACGGCTACGTACCCGCCCGCCAGCAGAAGGGCGCAACTCGCGCCACGCTGCGCATCGTCAACGACAACCAGGAAGTCGATTTCTACTTCCGCCTCCCCGGCCAGGGCTGGCAAAAGACCCGCGAATCAGCCGAAGTCAGCGGCATGCATCACAACGTCCTCGGCGGATTCCTCGACCTGCGCCCCGCCGTTTTCGCCGCCGGTTCCGGCAGCGCCAGCTTCCGCAACTTCCACTACTGGAGCGAAGCGAAGGAGCCGGCATAACGGGCACGCGGTTGTTGCTCAGCGCTTCACCGTGCGCCATGCGCTTCGCGTATTCTCCGGAGGGCGGCCTGGCGCACGCTCGGACCTGCGTAGTGCTTTGTAAGGTGCGGCGCGCCGCAGTCACGGGCGCTTGCCTCTGGCGGACTGTCCTGCCATCAGAAAGGTGCTTGGAAACTTCTCCGTACCGCAGAGCTTAAAGGTTCCGAACTCCTTGTACCACTCCCCATCCGGTACATCCGGATCTTCCACTCAGCCAGCTCGAACAGATCGTCATGTGCGTCACTTCGGCACAGGGATAGTGCCAGCAACAGAGGTCAGGCGGCTTCGAGATCGACATGCACCCGGCAGCCCAGGGCGGTGGCGATGTTGACCAGCGCGTCGAGGGAAAACCGCGAAACCCGGCCGCGAATTAGGTCGTTGATGCGTGGCTGCGTGACGCCGCATCGCTTCGCCGCTTCAGCCTGGGTCCATTCGTGCCGTTTCAGGCGTTTTGCGATCTTCTGCATCAATTCGGCTCGCGCTCTCAGATTCGCGGCCTGTTCGGGCGTGTCCGCGATCGCATCCCAAACACTCGCGTAGCGTTCAGCTTTACTCACATCACGCCTCATGAATGTTGCCTGCAGATCCTTCTTCGCCATTGCCTGAGGATGCCGGGTTGCATTTCATCGCAGTTCCAGGAGTTGTTCCACTGTCAGCCCGGCTTCGCTCAGAATCTGGCGCAGAGTCCCCGGACGGAGCCGCTTGTGATCGGGCACGACGACGCGCGCGTATGGATCCTCGCGCCTTAGAACGATGTGGCTTCCACGTTGGCGGTTTACGAGAAAGCCGATTCGCTGAAGGATCTTCACCAGTTCCTGGCCGGAGAGATCCGACGGGAGTTTCACTGGTGGGTGCCGGTCTTAAGCTCGAAGTATTCCCTTCCCGCTTCCGTCGGGACCGGGTCCCCGGCGGCTATGCAGTCTTCGATGTAGAGGTCCGCCGCTTCGCGGATATTCCTGAGAACCTCATCGCGAGTGTCGCCCTGGGAGACGCAGCCAGGCAGCGCCGGTACGGTGGCGACGTATCCGCCGTCCGGCTCCTTTTCGAGGATGACTGTGTAACGCATGGGGACACGCTTCAGTTCGAGGATAGCAGCCCGGCGTACTGACAAGCAGCCGCGTGGCCCTAGACCCTAGAACTGGTCGCCTCTGCGGCACCCGAGCAATGCGGCCATCATTGTGTCATAATCTGCTGGAGCGTACGAGCGTAAAGAGAACGCGGGAAATCGTGATTATCGGACTAATGCCGCCAATTTTGATGGGCCCCTAGCCCTAGTACGCGAGTAAACGAGGAGGCATGGAACGACAAATACGGCGCCGACCGGACGACCTGGCGACCGATCCAATGCGCAGCCGGATCATGAGCCGAGTCCGCGGGAGCGGCAACCAGACGACGGAACTGCGATTGATCGAGTTGATGCGAATGGAAAGCATCACTGGGTGGCGCCGCGGCGTCGCGTTGGCCGGGAGGCCGGATTTTGTCTTTCGGGAGGGCAGGGTTGCAATCTTTGTCGATGGTTGCTTCTGGCACGGCTGCAAATGCAAGAGATTACCCACGCGCCACCAAGCATTCTGGAAATCGAAAATTGAGCGCAATAGGCTGCGCGACGCTAACGTCGGCAGCGTCTTGCGCAAGGCGGGCTGGCACGTAATACGTATTTGGGAGCATCAGCTGAAGAGGAACCCCAAGCTGGCTATACAGCGGCTAAAGCGGGCTCTCGACGAGCGATGGTGAGTCCTCAGGGCGACCTGAGCCTGTCGGGGCGGATCAGTCTATGAGCACAACCGCAAGAGAACACATCAAGAGCGTTCCGAGCGACCCGGAAAAAGGTTTTTTTATATCGATGCTAACGCGGGACATCGACCTGCAGGATGCGATTCTTGATCTGCTCGATAACTGCGTTGATGGAGCAATCCGTACGCGTAGCGTCAAGGAAGCCGATGCTGATTCATTTAGAGGATTCCGAGCGCAAATTACCTTCACGGATCAAAAGTTCACCATTGAAGACAACTGCGGTGGAATTCCTTGGAGCATAGCGCGGGATTACGCGTTTCGGATGGGTCGACCAGAGGGACTTGCGAACATCCCTGGAACAATAGGCGTCGTGGGCATAGGAATGAAGCGGGCAATCTTCAAGATGGGGCGGGAGTGTTACGTGCACAGTACGCACAAGGACGACGCCTTCCTGGTGACAATTCCGCCGGCATGGTTCAAGGACTCGAAGTGGGGACAATTTGACGCGGAAAGGGCGCAACGGCCCAGTGGAACCCTGGGGACGATAATAGAGATCACCCAACTAACAGACGATGCCAAGAAAGACTTCTCGGAAGGGTCGGCCTTCAGAGCAGGCTTCGAGGCCACGGTGGCCGAGGCGTACTCGCTCCTGATAGAAAAAGGGTTCGAGGTACGAATCAACAAGACGAAAGTGAAGCCGAAGCCGGTAAAGCTGTATTTTGAGCATCCAGACAAGCCGAAGGCGGCAGGCGACCTGATACGACCGTACATGTTTGAATGTAGGAAGGATAACGTTTACGCTCTTGTGGCCGTTGGTTATAGGTCACCGTTGAAGACGCAGAAAGAACAAGAGGACGACGCGGCGGCCAGCTTCGCCGCCAGGGAGGCCGGCTGGACCGTGGTTTGCAACAACAGGGTCGTCTTGAGCAATGACCGGTCGGTCCGGACGGGGTGGGGGTTCGGCGGCGTGCCGAATTTTCACAATCAGTTCAGTTGCATCGCGGGCATCGTTGACTTTCGGTCGCCCGACACGGGCGACTTACCGGTTACAACAACGAAACGCGGGATTGACGCGGGCAAGGAGATCTATACGTTGGTGCGGCAACGCATGCAGGAAGGTCTCAAGCTTTTCACAAGAAACACCAACCGCTGGAAGGGCTTCGAAGGAGAGCTAAAGGACCGATTTGAAGAATTGCCCGTCCTCGACATCATGGCGCTGGAGGCCCTCTGGCCCAAGCTACGCTCGAATGCCGTGGGTGATGGCTTGCAAAAACAGTTCGTCCCGAATCTGCCGCAAAAGACGACGCTCAGGACAACCCGGCGAATCAGTTTTGTCCGTAAAACGACCGATATCGAGAAAGTGAGCCGTTACCTCTTCGACGACATTCGCGAGCCCAACGAGGTCGGTGAGCTCTGCTTCGAGAGAGCCCTGGCGGCGGCCAGGAAATGAGGGCTTCTCCCGCGTACCACCTCAGAACGAATAAGGCGGTGGAGCGACTGCTATTTCTTGAGTTGCTGCGAAAGCTAGACGGAAGGCTCCCAGAGGGGGTGGCCTCGTACAGCTACGTGAGCCTTGGCGGCCCCTATCTGGAGGACTTCATGCTGGTCCACACAGCGTTCGGGAATAGAAGTATGGTGAGCCTTGAGACGAAAAAGCACGTGCGGACGAGGCAGGTCATCAATCTCCCATACTCACGCATCGCGTTGACGCTCGATTCTACGAGGAAGTTCGTCGACAAATACAGTACTGGTAATATCCCGTTGCTTGCGTGGTTTGATTACGAATGGCAGGACTGGAAGAATCAGCTGTCGGAGTCCTGCGACCTCCTCCAGAAACTTCCGTTATTTAGCATCTTCAAGCTTACGCTCACTGGCAAAACCGACCATTTGGGCAACAGTGGGAGCGACCCACTCCTCACGAAGGCAAAAACTCTTTCAGCCATGTTCGCTGACTATGGCCCGTTTGATTCAAGTCAGGTAAACGAGCAATCTATTTGTACGACCTTGTATGGGATATGCCGACGCGCGATCGCTGAGGCTGTCCCAGATACCTATCACAGGGCGGTACGTACTCTCGCGGCCTACGAGTACAACGACGGAACGCCCGTATTGACAATTACGATGATTGTCGCCCCCCTGAGGGACGTCCGGGTCTTGGTTCGCGCTGCTGATTTGGCGCA
>JBEKFB010000114.1:0-12176 GCA_050013535.1 Bryobacteraceae bacterium
GACATCTTCGCGGATTTTCTGGACAAGGCTCGCGCCAAGGCCGTCAAGACAGGCCTGAATAACGTGGAGTTCGTGCTGGGCACCGAGACTGATCCAAAGCTCCCGGCCGCCAAGGTGGACGCCGCCCTGGTGCTGGAAACGTATCATCACTTCGACTATCCGGAGAAGATGCTGGCGGGAATCGCGCGCGGTCTAGCTCCCGGTGGCAGGCTCTTCATCGTCGATTTCTACAAGCGCCCCGATGCGATGCCCGGACAGGACGCCATGCATCACATTCGTCTGGATGTGGACGGCGTGGTGAAGGAAGTGGAAGCGAACGGCTTCAAACTCGAGTGGCACCGCGAGCACATCCCCGGCAGCCAATACATCGCGTGTTTCACCAAATCTCGCTGAAGCTGTCGACCATGGCGCGCCGCTGCCCTCGGCTACAATGGTCGCGAGAAATCGATCATGCCATTCTGTGGAAACTGCGGAACCAAACTCGCTGACGATGCCCGCTTTTGTACCGGTTGTGGACAGCCGCAGATACCCGGAGCATCGCCCGCCGCCCCGGCCGCGCCCGTAGTCCCGAAGCTCGAGTACACCATTCAGGGCGAAAACCTACAGATGGCCCGCGTGAAGCTGAAGCCCGGCCAGGAGCTGTACGCCGAAGCCGGCCGCATGATCTACAAGACCCCCGCCATCGATTGGCAAACGCAGATGAGCGGCGACAGCATCACCGACAAACTCTGGGGCGCCGTGAAGCGCAGGCTCATGGGGCAATCGCTGTTCCTCACCTTCTTCCGCGCGCAGATCGAAGGCGAAATCGGTTTCGCGGGTAGCTATCCGGGCCGCATCCAGGTCTTCGATCTTGCCCCCGGCCAGAGCGTGATGGTGGAGCGCGACAGCTTCCTGTTTGCCCAAAGCACGGTGCAACTCGACATTGCCCTGGTGAAGCGGCTGGGCACCGGGTTCTTTGGTGGCGAAGGATTCATTCTCGAAAAGCTCACCGGTCCGGGCGCGGTGTTCATCCACGGCGGCGGCGATTTCGTCGAGTTCCAGCTTGCTCCAGGTGAGGTGCTGCAAGTGGACACCGGTTGCATCGTCGCGTTCGACGAAGGTGTCGATTACGACATTCAGATGGTGGGGAGCATCCGGACGGCCCTGTTCGGTGGCGAAGGCCTGTTCTTAGCCACGCTGCGCGGGCCGGGACGCGTGATCATCCAGAGCATGACCCTCGAAAAAATGCGTCGCGAGCTGGCGCCCGCGCATACCGGCGGCGACGAGCATCGCGGTTTGGATGCGCTGAGCGGACTGTTCGATCAGGACTGAGAGGGTCTAGTGAAATCCCACCTGGCCGCGCACTGAATCGAGCAGCTTTGCTGGATCGTATCCGGCGCCGTCTTTGAATACCAGCTCCACCTTCTCGATGTCTGCGATGTGGCTGACCGGGTTGCCGTCGATCACGACGAGATCTGCCTGTTTGCCTGCGGCGATGGAACCGATCTGATCGTCCAGACCAAGCAATTTCGCACCGTTGCTCGTCGCGATCTGAATGGCTTCCACCGGCGTGAATCCGCCCTCCACCAGCAACTCGATATTCCTTTGATCGCCGAAGCCGGCCAGCGCGCTCCCGTTCCCGGTCGGATCGCAACCCGCCGCCAGCAGACCGCCGGCTTTGACGAAGGCTCGCTCGAATTCCACTTCCTTCTGAACGAACATTTTGCTCATGTTGCGCGCGGCATCGGAGAGACGGTCTCGTCCAGTGAGATAAAAGCGGAGCGCGTCGGGCGAGAGAGAGTCGACAAATCGCTGCTGCAACGGCGGCGCGTCCTCGAACACCGCCAGCGTCGAAGTTACCGCCACCTTGTGTTGCACCAGCTCGCGAATAGTCTGCTGTTCATCCGGGCTGTTCGCGTCCAGCTTTGCCAGACTCGCGTAGGGATCGGCGGGGCATACATCCGGCGTCTTGTTCGCGATGAACTCGGTATCCACGATGATGCCGTGTTCGAGGTTATCGATGCCCATCCCGGCGGCCTCGCGAAAGCCGATGGAACAGAGGTGCCCGGTCAACTTTAGACCGTGGGCATGCGCGGCCGCGATCGCCGCCTGCAGTTCCGGCTTTGTGATGTGCATGTACGCCTTGAACGATTCCGCACCCTGGCTGGCCCAGTAATCGACAAAGCTGCGCGCGTCATCGGGGCCCGTGAGTTCCGGCATTTGCGGCGCGAAGCTGCCCTTGCCTTCCAGATATCCGGCGGTGATGTGCATCTTCGGCCCGGGCATGCGGCCGGCGTCAATCATCTTTTTGATGTTGAGATCCGTGTACGCCTCCAGCGTGCCCGCTGTGCGCGCGGTGGTGACGCCGCTGGCCAGATACAGGCGCGGAAAGCTGAAGCCCTGCTCGATATACAGTGGCACGCCGCTAAAGGACGGATAGAAGAGATGCTCGTGCATTCCCACAAGGCCGGGGATCACGGTGTGGTTCGCCAAGTCGAGCCGGGTTGCGCCATCGGGAATGCTCACATCTCCAGCGCGGCCCACGGCCTTGATACGGCCATGATCGATCAGGATGGTCTGGTCTTCCGCCGGCGCAGCTCCCATGCCGTCTATGACCCGAACATGCTCCAGAGCAATTACAGGAGCGTCGATTCGGATGAAGGGCTTCACGCCAGGAGTGAACGGCCCCTGAGCGAGCATTACGAGCGGCAGTAACGCCGCGGCGGCGAGCAATCGCGTGAGCATACTGGGGAACAATATTAGCAGGTGGAATTGTAGGCTGGGACCTCGGCTACAATGGCCCAATCGGGACCATCCCCATGAACAAAGCCCTCGCCCTCGCTGCACTCCTCGCGCTCACCCTGACCGCCCGCGAGAAACCCATCGCCTCTACCTTCTCCATCGTGGCGCGCGATCCGGCAACGGGCGAGCTCGGTGTCGCGGTGGCGTCGCGGTATTTCGCGGTGGGCAGCGTGGTGCCGTGGGCGGAAGCAGGCGTGGGCGCGGTCGCGACGCAATCGTTCGTGAACCCGGCGTTTGGTCCTCGCGGGCTGGATCTGCTCGCAAAGGGAATGACCTCCGAAGAAACGCTGAAGGCGCTGCTCGCCAACGATGACGATCCCAATGGCCGGCAGGTTGGTATTGTCAGCGCCAATGGCGATTCGGTCACGTACAGCGGGCCTAAGTGCAACCCGTGGGCGGGCGGCAGGCATGGTCCGAATTACGCGATCCAGGGCAACATCCTCACCGGTGAGGCCGTCGTTGTGGCTATGGAAGAATCGTTTCTCGCGACGAAGGGAACGTTGGCGAGCCGGCTCTACGCGGCGCTCGCGGCCGGCGACAGCAAGGGAGGCGATTCGCGCGGCAGGCAATCGGCGGCGTTGATCGTGGTGAAGAACGGGGCGGGTGCCGGCGGCTATTACGACCGCGCCATCGACATTCGCGTTGACGACAATCCCGACCCGTTCCGTGAACTCGGCCGCCTGCTCAAGCTCGCCGAGACAAACTATCTATGGAACACGGCCTGGACCGCATTTGAGCGAAAGCAATTCCCGATCGCGTTGGATGCGCAGGAGCATGCCGCGCTGCTGGCGCCAGAGAACGCCGAGCTGCTCTACGATCTCGCGGTGATTCGTCTCGCCAACGGCCACCGTGGCGAAGCATTGGACGCGCTGACGAAAGCGCTGGCAATCAATCCGAAACTGAAGCAGCAGGCATCGAAAGACAACGACCTTGCCGCGCTGCGGCCGGATCCGTCGTTCCAGGCGCTGGTGAAGTAACCCAACGTTTAGCGCCGGCCGGATGCCGCCGGAAGCGCGAGGCGCTCGCTCTTGTCCCGCCCCTGGGTGATCGACAGCGGCTCTTCCTGATCGGACCAGCGGCGGATCGAACGCACGCTGAAAAACTCGATGAAGTTCCGTTTGCGCGGCTGATCGCCTTTACCGGCAAGCTTCTTGACGAATTGCTTCGTATCGGCGGCCAGCTTTGCCGAAGGATGGGCCTCGCGAATAGCACGGGTCACGTCGGCATACTCGTTGGGGAACGTCGCGAACACCGGAAGGTCGATCATGCTCTCGATCTGCTGAATCGACAGGCTCATCCGCTTCTCAACGCGGTTTAGCACGAGCACGGCCTTGTCGGCGAGTTCCAGTTCGCGCAGCGTGCGCACTTTCTTGCGGCAGACGCGCAGCGACGCCAGATCCGTTGTGGTAACCACGAAAATCCGGGTAGCTTCGCGAAGCGCGGTGACAGTGAGATCGTCGAGGGTACTCGACAAATCCACGTTTACCGTGGAGTACATGCGCCGGGCAAAGTCCAGCACCGGGCTGAGGAAGCGGCCAGGGATGGTGTGATCGAACGCAGGCTTGCAGGAGAGCAGCAGGTCAATCTTGCCAACCCGCGCTACCATGCGCTGCCAGTAGTCGCCATCGAGGTCCGCGCCTTTCACAATAGCGTCGCCGACGGTGAATTCGTGTTCGGTGTTGAACATGAAATCGGTGACGCCGCAATGGAAATCCAGATCCGCGAGCAGCACCGAATTGTCGGCCTGCGCGGCCATTGCCCACGATACGTTGGCCGCCAGCGTCGACGCGCCCGCGCCGCCCTTGGCCGGCAAAAACGCATAAAGATGTCCGGGAGCTTCCATCTTCGATGGATGCCGTTCCAGATGATTGGCCACGCGCTCGGCCACCGCTTCGAGATTTCCGGCGAACGGAGCGGATATGAGATCGGCCATCCGCAGCTCGAGCGCGAAGCGCAGGGCCGTTGGATCTTCCTCGCGGATTACGCCGATCTGTTGAATCGACGGAAAGCTGTTCGCGAGGAACCGGCTCAGCTTCGTTGCGGTGTCCCGGTCTTCGAGGTTCAGGAAAACGACCTCGGGCGCCGTGAGGCGCATCGCCCGGCGCAACTCGTCGGCGTCCGGGAGGTGGTCAATCGGTTTGATCAAACTCATGGTGCGGCTCGCCAGGATGGCCGCGCAAAGTTCGTCGCTGATTCCGGGTTCAATGCAGATAACCGCTGCTCGTATCATGGTGGA
Organism: Bryobacteraceae bacterium; assembly: GCA_050013535.1. Taxonomy (GTDB): domain Bacteria; phylum Acidobacteriota; class Terriglobia; order Bryobacterales; family Bryobacteraceae; genus CAWACP01. Next base: position 5,018 of record JBEKFB010000114.1, read on the forward strand.
CTTATTCTGCCCGGTCCTGGTGGAGCGCACATCCATACAAAGTTATAGACCCTGATCGACTTCGTACCATGGACGGTTTGCCGTAAAGTACTGGGTCGAAATTCGTAGTACAGACGCGAATATCATTGCGGAACAATGATTTACGGAGAATCACCGGGTCCAGCGCCGAAGGGCCTTCGAACCCGCCGAAAACGCAATCACGATAAGTACCGTGGCTACTCCACCGCCTAAAACGCTTGGTACGGCGCCGAACCAGGCCGCCGTCCAGCCGGATTCCACCGCGCCGAGCTGATTCGAGCAGCTGATAAAGATGTTGTTCACCGCGAGCACGCGTCCGCGCACTTCATCGGGAGTCTTCCCTTGCACCAGTGACTGGCGCAGCACCACGCTGACGTTGTCGAGCGCGCCGATGATCATGAGCAGGACGAACGATAACGCCAGTGACCGCGAAAGGCCAAACCCCACTGTGGCCGCGCCGAAACCCGCCACGGCCCACAACAGCACTACACCGGAACGCCGCGCGGGTCCCGTATGCGCCTGGAGCAAGGCCATCAGAATCGCTCCCGCCGACGTTGCCGCCCGCAGCCAGCCGAGCCCGCGCGCGCCCGCATGCAGGATGTCCACGGCGAAGATGGGCAGCAGAGCCGTTGCGCCGCCGAAGAGCACCGCGAAGAGATCCAGCGATATGGTAGCGAGCACCAGCTTGCTGCGCCACACGAAGCGTATCCCATCGAGAAGAGCCCGGGGCTCCTGTGGATCGCTGGCGCTCTTTCCTGCGCCCCGGTACTGAATCATCCAAATGGACGCAAGAGACAAGAACGCAAACGCGACCTGGAGGTCGTAGACCACCCTGCTGCCAACCGCGGCGATCAGGATGCCCGCCAGCGCCGGGCCGGTGATGCTGGAGATTTCATTCGCGCTGCTCTGCCAGGTGATGGCGTTGCTGAGCGTGTCCATGGAAACGATCGCGGGCACCATGGCCTGCCGAGCCGGTCCCTGCATCGCCCGAGCCGCCTGCAGGAGAAAAAGGCACGTGTAGATGACCGCTACCGAGCGCGGCGCCAGCGCGAGGATCACAGAGCCCGCGAGCAGCAGCGTCTGCGTGACCAGCATCACGCGGCGGCGGTCATAGCGGTCGGCCACATGACCGGCCAAAAGAGCGAAGAGCACATATGGCGCCACCTGCACGAAGCCGACGTTGCCCAGCACCACTGCCGAATGCGTTTGTATGTAGAGATCCCAGCTCACCGCCACCGACAGCATTTGCATGCCGAAGTTGGAGAGTGACGTCCCGGTCAGCAGGAACCGGAAATCGCGATATCGAAAAGCGGCGTAGGCGTCCAATCCGTCTCACCGGTACGCGATGAAAAAAAGACGGCGGAACGGAAACAACACCAGACCGGACGGGCGCCGCGGATACGATGTGATGTATCGCTTCAGAAGCATCGTCTCGAACTGCGCGCGCTCCTGGTCGGAAGACAGGGCTTCCAGGAAGGGCCGCATCCCGGTGCCGCGAAACCACTCGATGAGCGCTTCCGGTCCGGGCACCTCGTGATAGTAGATGGTCTCCCACAGGCCAATGCGCGCTCCCAGCGGCTGCAGCGTGTCGTAGTAGAAGGACGCAGGCAGCTTCGTCAACGCGTTGCGCGCCGCCTGCATGCGGTCGTCCCAGGCGGCGTCTCTGGACACTTCCACAATCTCGCGATGCATGGGCAGTTCGTAATGCGCGGGAAGTTGCGCCGCCAGCGCGCCTCCGGGAGCCACCTGTTCGAAGAGCCGCGGCAGCAGCCGGGCGTGATCGGGCAGCCATTGCAGCATAGCGTTGGTGAACACCAGATCGAATGGTTCGCCGGCCGTCCAGGCAGCGGCGTCGGTCAGGATCCACTTGTGCTCGGGCCAGGAGGCGCGCGCCGATTCGATCATCTTCGGCGAACTATCCAGTCCGATTACTTCCGCTTCAGGCCATCTCCGGCGCAAAACTTCCGTGCTGTTTCCGGGGCCGCAGCCGAGGTCGATGATTCGCCGCGGATCCGGAAGGCTGATCCGCTGTACCAGATCGAGGCTCGGCCTCGTGCGTTCGTCAGCGAACTGAAGGTAGGTGATCGCGTCCCACTCGGGCATGATCTTGATTCTAGCGTTGCGCATCCGTTCAGGCCGGTCCCACAACCGGACACCGGACGGGCGGCGCCAGCGGCTTTCCCCGCGAATTCGCTGGCCTGTAACGTGCTAAACAGAGGTTGTGAACAATCTGTTCCGGGACTTCCAGCTCGCCCTGCGCCTCATGCGCAAGAGCCCCGGCACAACGGCGGTGATTGTGCTGGCGCTGGCGCTGGGAATTGGCGTGAACACATCGTCCTTCATAACCGTAAGCGCTCTGGTTCTTCATCCACTGCCCTTCCCCCGGATTGGCCGCGTCATGAGCGTGTGGGAGACCGTGCCCAGGTCGCAGTCCACCCGGGATGCGGTTGCCCCGGCCAACTTCTTCGACTGGAAACAACAGAGCCGCTCCTTCGAGCACCTTGCGGCATTTCAGCCATGGGACGCGAACCTCACCGGACTCGGCACTCCCGAGCGCGTCCAGGCCTTCCAGGTATCTCCGGAATACTTTGCGGTGCTCGGTATGAAGCCGCTGCTCGGCCGAACGTTCCGCTCCGATGAGGCCGAGCCGGGACACGCATTCACCGTCGTGGTGAGCCACGGTTTCTGGCAGCGGCACCTGGCTTCCGCGCCCGACGTACTCGGCCGGCGGATCGCCCTCAATGGCCAGAACTACACCATCGCCGGGGTCATGCCCGAAAACTTCAATTTCCCGCTGGAGACGGATATCTGGGCGCCGCTGGCAATGACCCCCGCGCAGAAGGACGACCGCGCCACCCACAATCTGGCGGTGCTCGGAAGGTTGAAGCCGGAGGCGCCGGTCGCCCAGGCGCGCGCCGAATTGCAGACGCTCTCGCGCCGGCTCCAGGAGCAGCACCCCGATACGAACGAGGGCCGTGCCGCTCTGATCGAGCCCATACTCGATCGGATCAACAACGTCACCGGCCGATTCACCCTGATGTTGTTTGGAACCGCCGGCTTCGTGCTGCTGCTGGCCTGCGCTAACGTGGCCAACCTGCAGCTTGCGCGGATTATGAGCCGGCAGAAAGAGATGGCCGTGCGGACAGCGATGGGTGCCAGCCGCCTGCGAATCGTGCGCCAGCTCGTTGTGGAGAACGTGGCCATCGCTCTGATGGGCGGCGCGCTCGGCCTGGTGCTGGCCGCGTGGAATCTGAGCTACATGAATGCGCACATCCCGGCGCAGGTCCACAAATGGGTGGCCGGCTTCGACCAAATGCGCATCGACACGCCGGTTATCCTGTTCACGCTGACCGCTTCGGTGATGGCCGGCATCCTGTGCGCGCTTCCATCCTTCCTGCAGATCACCCGCAGGCGCACCGTCGTCGATGTGAACGAAGCGCTGAAAGAGAGCAGCCGAAGCTCCAGCGCCGGACCGCGCCGCAGCCGTATGCGCAACACGCTCGCCACCGCCGAAGTGGCCCTAGCGCTGGTGCTGCTGGTGGGCGCCGGGCTGATGGTCCGCACCTTCCAAAGGCTGCTCACCGTAAACTGCGGCTACAATCCGAACAACCTGCTGACCCTGCAAATCGCGCTGCCCGATTCCACGTACCGGTCCAGTGTGCAGATCGCGGGGTTCTATGACCGGCTGTTTCACAACCTGCAGAGCACGCCGGACGTGCAGGCGGCCGGAGTGGCGGCCTCCATCGGCGGCGCCGATGCCGTTTATATTCAGGGGCGCGCCGATCCCCGGCCAGACGAAGTTCGGCCCGATGTCCGCTCGGTCGCGGGACAATACTTTGCAGCTCTGGGTCTGCCCATCGTGGCGGGGCGCCCCATCACGGACCAGGACGGCAGAGACACGCAGCCCGTGGTGGTGATCAGTGAGGCCGTGGCCCGGCATTACTGGCCGAACGGCGATGCCCTGCGCCAGCATATCCGGCTGCAAAAGGACGCGTCGCGCTGGCTGACCGTAGTGGGCGTCTGCGGCGACGTGAAGGACTGGTTCTTTGGGAAGCCCCAGCCCGCGGCCTATCTGTCTTTCCCGCAGAATCCCGCGCCCGCCGTGGAGGTTTTTGTGCGAACCGGCGGCGACCCGAATACGATCGTCGGCGCCGTGCGCGTGGCTGTGCGCGACGTGGACAGCAACCAGCCGGTATTCGACGTCAAAAGCATGCAACAGTTCATCAACGAGCAGACCTCGGGTGTTCGCGCATCGGCTGTCAATATGAGTACCTACGCGGTGATCGCCCTGCTGTTGGCGGTAACCGGGATCTACGCGTCCATTTCCTACTCGGTGGTGCAGCGGACGCACGAGATCGGCGTGCGCATGGCTCTGGGCGCGGCCCGCTCTGACGTCCTGAAGATGACCCTGATGCAAGGAGTAGGCATCGCCGCCGTGGGTCTGGGGATCGGAGTGCCGGTGGCATTCACGCTGATGCGAGTGATGTCCAGCGTGCTGTATAACGTGGTGGTGGTGGAGCCGCTCATCTTTGCCATGCTAACCGCGATTCTGGCGGCGTCCGCGGTGCTGGCCGGCTACATACCCGCCCGCCGCGCTGCGAGTATCGACCCGCTGACCGCGCTGCGCGACGAGTGAGAATAAAGGGAGTAAGGGGATTAGAGGAAGTAAGAGGAATAAGTGGAGACCTCAACCTGCCGATGACTTCGTGGACTCCCTTTACCTTCCTTTACTCCCTATGTCTCCGGATCCTCAGCAGATCCGCAAACGACCGTAGCCCCGTGAACGCGCTCACCTTCGTCCCTTCGACGTTGGCCCAGTGCACCGGCACCTCGATCGCCGGGATGCCCAGCCGCAACGCGATATAGAGATCCTCGACATCGAAACTGAAGCCATCGAGCTTCTGCCGCGAGAAGACTTCGCGAGCCGCACTGGCGCGGTACAGTTTGAAGCCGCACTGCGTGTCGCGAAATCGGAGGCCGGTGACCATTCGCATCACCAGATTGAAAAACCGGCCCGACAACTCGCGCATCGCCGGCTGGTGAACTGAAACCAAAGATCGGTCCACCGCGCGTGAGCCGATCGCTATATCCGCCTCCGCCCCCAGCGCCACCGCATACAAGTTCGACGCGTCTTCAATCGGTGTGGACAAATCGGCATCGCTGAACAGCAGCCACTCTCCACGCGCCTCCAGCATTCCGCGCCGTACGCTGTAACCCTTGCCGCGATTGCCTGGATTGTTCAGCAGGCGCAGGCATGGATGCTCTTTCGCATACCTCTCCACCAGCGCCGCCGTGCCGTCCGCCGAGCCGTCGTTCACCACAATCACTTCGGCGAACTCCAACTTCCGCGAATCGAGCCAGGCCAGCACGCGATCGAGCGTGGCCGGCAATCTTTTCTCCTCGTTGTAGGCGGGGATCACTACCGAGAGCGAAGTCAAAAAGCATTATATCCGCGAGCGCGATTTATAATGCAGGTACGTGTCATTGGAAGACGATCTTCTTACGCAGCGCTACGAACGCATCGCGCAGATTGGGGCGCTGGGATTTGCGGCGTATGGCCAGCGCTTTGACTTCACTCACACTATTCCCGAAATCCTGCGCGACTACGGCGCGAAAACCGCCGAAGAGTTAGAACCCCGTGTGGCCGTTCGTATCGCCGGGCGCGTGCAAACCATCCGCCGCATGGGCAAGGCTGGGTTCGCGCACCTGCTGCAGAATGGCGAGAAACTGCAATGCTACATCCGCCGCGACGCCGTTGGCGACCGCGATTTCGAACTCTGGCAACTGCTCGACATCGGCGACATCATCGGGGTGGACGGTTATCTGTTCCGCACCAGGACCGGCGAACTGAGTGTTCACGCCGAGCATCTTTACTTCCTGGCGAAGACGCTGCTCAACATGCCCGAGAAGTGGCACGGTCTGGAAGACGTGGAGATCCGCTATCGGCAGCGCTATCTGGATCTCATCGCTAATCCGGAATCGCGGAAAGTCTTCATCACGCGCGCGAAGACCATCGCGTCGTTCCGCCGGCAACTCGAAGCCCATGGTTACCTCGAAGTGGAAACGCCAATGATGCAGCCTCTCTATGGTGGCGCCGCGGCACGGCCGTTCACCACGCATCACAACACGCTGGACATCGATCTTTACCTGCGCATCGCGCCGGAGCTGTATCTGAAGCGCCTTGTCGTGGGCGGCTTCGAGCGCGTCTATGAAATCAATCGCAACTTCCGCAACGAGGGGATCTCCACCCACCACAACCCCGAGTTCACCATGCTGGAGTTCTATCAGGCTTACACGGATTACCTCGGCATGATGGATCTGTCGGCGGAGCTGCTGAAGCAGGCGGCAATCGACGCCACGGGTTCCTCCATCGTTGAGTACGACGGACAGCAGCTCGATTTCGGCAACATCCGGCGCGCCACCATGCGCGAGATCGTTGGCGATCCATCGCTCGCTGGCCATGCTCTCGTGAACAAGTTTGAGGGCGAGTTCGAGCACACGCTCATCCAGCCGACCATAGTCTACGACTATCCGGTGGAGGTCTCGCCGCTTTCAAAGAACAAACCCGGCGATCCCGCGTTCGTGGAGCGATTCGAGATTTACGCAGCCGGCATGGAGATCGGCAACGCATTTACCGAACTCAACGACCCGCAGGAGCAGCGCCGCCGCTTCGAATCGCAACTTGAAGCGCGCGCGCAGGGCGACGACGAAGCGCATCAGATGGACGAGGATTACGTCCGGGCACTCTGCTACGGCATGCCGCCGGCGGGTGGCGAGGGACTGGGCATCGATCGTATCGTGATGCTGTTCACTAACTCGAAATCCATCCGCGATGTCATCCTGTTTCCGCTGCTGAGGCCTGAGGGCGACATCGGGATCGCGCGCAAACTCCGCGAGCTGGACCCGAGGTGAGCGCAATTCCCCGATTCGAGCTGTTTGTCGCGGGCCGCTATCTTCGCGCCAAGCGCAAGCAGGCGGTCATCTCGGTGATCACCGTAATTTCGGTGGTGGGCGTGGCCGCGGGCGTCATGGCGCTGGTGATCGCACTGGCCATTAATAACGGTTTCCGCAATACGCTGCAGCACAGCCTTCTGGGCGCAACCGCGCACGTGATGATTTTGGAAAAGAAGCCGCAATATGG
>JBEKFB010000115.1:0-12043 GCA_050013535.1 Bryobacteraceae bacterium
GAGGGCGTCGATCTCCTGCTCGCGGGGCGCCACTTTACTGGACTCCCGCGCCTGTCTTCGCCTTCTCCACTAACGCGTTGAAAGCGGCTTCGTCGCTGGCGGCGATGTCAGCCAGAACCTTGCGATTCAGCTCCACGCCGGACTTCTTCAGCCCGTCCATGAACCGGCTGTAAGAGATCCCCGCGGCGCGGCAGGCGGCGCCGATGCGCACAATCCACAACGAACGGAAATCGCGCTTCTTGCGGCGGCGGCCTACGAAACCGTATTTGAGCGACTTCTCCACCGCTTCCTGCGCGGAACGATAGAGCTTGCTCTTGGTGAGGAAAAAGCCCTTGGCGAGGGCCAGCGTCTTCCGGCGGCTGTTGCGCCGGTGGGTACCACGTTTTACTCTCGGCACGTTTGCTCCTTATTTGAACTGCGGGCGGATCAGGCACGTGCGGCGCGCTGTCCACTCCAAATCGCCATAACGCCCTAAGGGCGATTAATACGGCAGCATCCGGTGCAGCTTGGCCTGATCGGTGGCGTCGGCGACGACGGAGTGCTTGAGTCTGCGTTTGCGGGAGCGCACCTTCGAGGTCAGAATGTGGCGGGCGCCTGAGTGGTGGCGAACCACCTTGCCCGTGCCCGTCTTCTTGAACCGTTTGGACGCACCCTTATGGGTCTTCAACTTCGGCATAATGGCTTGATCCTGGATGTCCCCGCATAGGGGGAACTAAGGGGTTAGCTCTTAATAGACTAACACATGGGGGAGCGTCCTGATTCACCTGGGCTGGACCTTACGACACTCGCCTTGAGCGCTGTCTTCGCCACTTTCCTGGTCTTCTCTCAAGGGGCCGCCCTTGCGCCCTTGCGCAGTCCATTCCCCCGGCCATCTTCACCGATCCGCTGCCCGGGAAGGCCCACCCGGCAAAGATGACCGTAATGCATGCCGGGGTCGTACTTGGCGCCAGCGTCTCACCAGGAGAAGTTCGCTCACTCGATCCGCCCACCACTCCTCAAGAGCCGTCAGGATCGCGTCCTCGGGATCGTCGATGATCAGCGCTATCGTTGGCGTCGTTGTGCACCCTTGATCTCCTCCACTTGGGACGAGTTGCTCGTACCGCCTCGCATCAAATCGCCGTCGTCGGCCACTAGTAAGCTGTCCCGGTGATTTTATTAGGACGGATGCGGCGGGTGGAATCAGAATAAGTCCAGCGAAAGGGCTTGGCTGATTTGGAGTAGGCGCGGATGTAGTTGCGCAGCTTCCTGCCCAGGTCGGCGACTGAAGTGAACACGCCGCGCCGGATGACGTCGCGCTGGATCTTGGCGAACCACAACTCCACCTGGTTCAACCACGACGAGTAAGTTGGCGTGAAATGAAAACGCACCTGCGGATGCTCGGCGAGGAAGTGCTCAACATCTTTCGTCTTGTGCGCTGACAGATTGTCGAGAACGACATGAATCTCCGCGGCCCATTCCGTGCGCGCTACCAGGCCCTCCAGAAACCCGATGAACTCCCTGCTGGTGTGTCGTCCGGCGGTCATGCCATGCACCTGGCCGGTCTTCACGTCGAGAGCAGCATACAAAGATAGTGTCCCGTGGCGATAGTATTCGAAGCCGTGCCGTTCGGCGCGTCCGGGAGACAGTGGCAACACCGGATCGAGGCGGTCCAAGGCTTGAATGGCCGTTTTCTCGTCGACGCAGAACACCGCGGCGTGCTGCGGCGGATTCATGTACAGACCGATGATATCGGCCGCTTTCTGCTCAAATTGCGGATCGTTGGAGGCCATGTAGCGGTCGAGCCGATGCGGTTTCAGCCGCATCTGTGCCCACACACGCTGCACGGTGGACTTGCTCAGCCCCAGCGCCTCCGCCATCTTCCGGCACGACCAATGCGTCGATCCGTCGGCAGGCTTTTGCTGCGTCTTGCGCGCGATTCTGGCTTGCAACGCCGCGTCTGCCACGCGTGGCCGACTGCCCTTATGGCGCGGGTCCAATCCGTCGATTCCTTCTTGCTCGAAGCGCTGCTTCCAGCGCGAGATCGTCGGTGCTGACGTCTGCAGCGACGTCATGATCTGGTGATAGGTCTGACCATCTGCCAAAGCCAGGATCAGACGCGCGCGGAACACATCACCGGCCGGCAGCGTCCGCGAAGCCGCCCGCTTGCTCAACTCATTCCGCTGCTCGTCCCCTATATGCCGCACCGCCTGAATCCGTCTCATGATTATCAGACGGACCAGACTTAGTAACGTTATGGCTGGGACAGCTCACTAGTAAACAGAAACAATGACCGAAAGACAGCATCATCGAAATTGCCGGGCATGGTGAAGCCGGAACGATAACCGCTAATATCGGTAGTGGTTTCGATTCCGTTTCCAGCGCCACGAATTCAACCTTGGGGTGTTTTGTCGGGTTGAGCGAAACAAAGAATTCTCTGAGCGCACAGCGTCCTGCCAGGTCGGCTCCATCTCACTCGTCCTTCGGCACTCTCAGCTTCTGAGCGCGCTTTCGCCAGAGGTCCTGCCGCGTCCACATCAGCTTGTTTGCCTGCTGCCGCATCTTAAGCGTGGGCGCGCCCCCTTTCTTCAGCAGTTCCACGATCGCGTGGTCGATGCGCTCGCGCTGCGAGCGAAGCTCGTTGATTATCACGTTAGGTCCCATTGATTCTCAATCGGTTTAGTCGGCTTTTCGGGCTCCCAGCGTCTTCGCCGCGATTCGGGGCCCCAGCGGAGAAGAGCAGCCCAAAGGGCCGAAACTCCGAGCAAACGTAGCCGCTACTCAGTGATTTCTCACGCCAAGCGTCGCTGGCCACAGAGTCCCGGCGCTCACGGTAGGTACGGTTGAATGTGAGTAAGTAACCGCGATACCGGCTCGACTATGGGCGCATTGCAAAACATTGTCAAGTTAAATCGTTGCCTTTGAGCAAGAATCGATATAAAGGCCGCAGAGTGGGATAACCGTGCAAGTGACCAAGCGGAGCGAAGGGAATCAAGGCCTGATCTTCCCACCGGTGGAATGGAAGGTAGGTAGGTGGTTGATCGATGATCCGGGACCGGCGAACACCGCAGACCTTTCTATCGAGCGGCTGAGCGTTTCTGCCAGGAGCACTTCCCATTTGAGCGCTTCCGCATCTCGTCTGAGGGCTTGCGATCGGGGAACTTGGCCATTAAGATATCGGAGGCGAAAACATCGGTATGCAGAACACTCGCCTCTGGTAGCCATAAATGCGAACATCGCGGGCTCGATTCTCGCGGCGTTTGAGCAGTGGTGGGCAGCCCTTTAATGGCAGCAGGCAATCGTGCTTTTGTGCGACGACGCAGGGCGTCCGTCTGGAAGGGTCATTCGCGGCTGTCAAATCCATGACCGCCAGGTTGTGAACGGTCTGGCGAAAGCCAGACGTCCGTCACCATTTGAACCAGCTTCCTCGGCACCAAGGGTTTCTGAATATAGGCCCAACCGTAATTGAGAACCGGCAGGTTCCCGTTCGGCTCCTCCCGACATCAACGTCACGTGGAGGTCTGATCTCGCACGTTTCAGCATTTCTCCCAGGTCCGGACCTGAGATTAGGGGCATGTCCACGTCGGAAAGGAGCAGGTCGATCTGGCCTTCGGTTTCCTTCGCCAGTGTAATGGCGTTGGCTCCGCTATTCGCCGATAGCCGTGGAAGTTTACGTCCTTGAGGCTCGCCATTACAACCTTGAGAGCCGGCTCGTCGTCATCGACGACCAGAATGGTCTCGCGCGTCCCCGTGAAACTGCAAGGCATGATTTCACTTTTTCAGGTCATTGGCTAATAGTGCACGCGCGTAGCCGCTCTCATATAGCGACACGCACGCAAGTGTGCCAAGCCGATTTCGGCAAAATATGCACGCAAGCGCACTTCCTGCACAGAGCATTGCGAGGTATGAGAGGGCTGTTCTTGAAGAGCCGGGGGATTCTGAATGAGCAACCTGCCACCTATTCGGCGCCCTTTGGGTAGAAGGTTGCCAGATCGTTTTGAGTAACCTCGGCAAACTACTAGCTGAGGCTCGAAGTTTTCAATCACGATAAACTACGTTAAATGGTTAATGTCGAGATCTCGCGGCGCCGACCGGCCTTCTCCAACTCGGCCAGTGCAGCTGGTGAGGAGCGTCCAGGCCATTCGATGTTCGCCATGCGCTCCGAGCGAACCCGCGATGACGCTCAGAAAGCCACGCTCCCGCCATGTCCATGTGCGGCGGTAATCTTGGCATCTCGCCGTACTTGCAGCAAAGCGAGGCACTCATTCGATATTATCTGCTGCGACAGGGAGAAGCGGCCGTTTGGAGCCAGATGGCGATTGAGCCCGAGGAATTTCGTGCGCTCAAGCCTAATGCTCTGGTGCGACTTGGGCGCAGCGTCTTTCGTGATGTCCGGTGTCCGCTTCCTGTGGCCACCCAATACGAATGCCCGCTCCACAAGTCGTTAGGAATATCTAACCATTCCTTCCCTGCCGGTCCCCGGTAGCGCGCAAAGCCACCAGTTGCTCGCTCAATTCGAGTAGTGCTTTCCCTACGGTGTACCACCGTTATTGGCCGACATCTTTCTCAGGTTGCTGTCCCCGCTGTTTGTTCGCCTCCGTCGTCATTGGGCCCATTCTCCTAACAGCCGGCCACAGACTGGCGTTTCTGTATAAATGCCAGTTTTGGGTGCGTTATATTACAAGGAAACGCCCTGAGTCTTTTCACGCGGGCCTCTCTCTTACGACATGTTCGTTTAAAATGTTTAATACAGGTTTTGGTAAAATGTACTACGGTCCCTTCAAACGGTTCAAAATCTGGAGTTTAGCTCGGCAGTGCCCTCGTTTTCTTGAAATGTTAGCTTGCCCCCAAAAGGGGGTAAATGTCCCCCTCATCTGCAGCGATGCACGCGGATTGCTTTCGTGTTATTCCTGTAGAGACATGTACCATATTATCCGAAAGGACCCGGTCGGTTTGTGCCGCCTGGAAAGGGCTTGTTAATCAGATGGTTTCAACTATCGAAAGACGTAGTCCGCTTCACGGGCGTGATGAAGTTGTTGTGGCGCAACTCGGCTGTGTCAGGAGTATTGCTCGCCAGATAGCCAGCAAGCTGCCGGCGCATATAGAGCTGGACGACCTGGTACAGGCTGGCGTATTGGGTCTTATCGCCGCAGCCGAGAAGTTTGACGACACCCGCAACACCACCTTTATCCAGTACGCACGCCACCGGGTTCGAGGGGCTATTCTCGATTACCTCCGAAAGGAAGACTGGCTTTCGCGAGATTCCCGTCGGCGGCAAAAGCGTATCGACGCCGTGAAAGGCGAAATCGCAGCCGAGACATGTTCCGAACCCTCGACCGAAGCCGTCAGTGCACGCCTCGGCCTCAGCCTCAGCGAATTTCACAGGTTCGCTCGCGATGTGAACTCGGGCGTCATTCCGCTATTGCGACAGCCCGGGTTCGGGAACGACGACAAGGTTGAGCGGGAACCCTCTGCACGCTGGACTGACAGACCGGACGCGATGTCCGCTCGCAGCGAATCCCGGAGCCTGCTTGCAAGCATCGTGGCTCGATTGCCGGAGCGCTGCCGAGTAATGCTCACAATGATGTATGACCTGGACATGACGATGAAACAGGTTGGTTTTGCCCTGAACGTAAACGAGACCCGGATATTTCAGTTGCACAAAAAGGCGCTGAAACAACTAACGCAGGCTCTGAACCGACGGGGTGTGTATTCGTGTCGTGACTTCCTTACCGAAAGTATGTGAACTAAGTGCACCCTGACTGCGGCTGACAATAGCGGGCTGAGAACAGGGTGCACGGCCCGGAAGGCTGAGAGTTGCTTGTCAGGTTGTACCGAACACTCGTTTCAGCGACGCCTCGCTGTTCTCCCCGTAACGATGATTATGTAGTCGACACCGCCTTCAGGCAGTGGATGCCCCCAGCCAGCGGACGGCCTCAAGGTATGTCAGGCAGGCTTCAACCGTTGCAAACGCGGAAGCAGAAAGTACGTTAACCTAATTCATCAGCGCGCGGCCCTGCTGGCCCAGCCACCACGTGTCCAGGGCCGTCAGGATGCACCTCTCAGGATCGTCGGCGATCTGTATGACAAGCGGACTCGCCTTCGCCTGGGCGTACTCGCGAACGATTACGCGGAAGCCTTGCGGCTCCATTCCTCGTGATGCCAGGAAGAAGCTCTCGTTCTGATGCATCTCCCAAAACCGCTTCGCTGCGCTGCGGAACGCCTGACGATGTTGACCGGCGCGGGCGTCGTCGATGTAGAGCAAGGGCTTTAAGCGTACGCTCATTCAACCAGCCCGTCATTGTTTTCCTGAAACATTGGCCTGGTGGGTCGGTCCTCGCGGCTCAGTCCCGAACGGATGAGCAGCCCCTGGGGTCAGGACTCCGGCTAAGCGGCAAAGCCGTTCGAGTGGGTTCTCATGCTCCGGCATCTGCCGACTATCAGAGTCCCGGCGCCTTTGGTGCGCTTGGGGAAAAGCGCGTCATCCGGCCCGGAAAAACCGATCACGCTGTTTATAGGATTTTCCCGGTCGGATCACAAGATCACATTACGCCTGAAACTAGTATAATGTCCAGTAGTATTTCGGAATGTAGCTGCAAATTTATTGGCCTGCTGTAACGTCTCTTACAACGTAGTTCGGGTAACAGTTCTGCATCAATTACATAATCACCTAACCTAATTTCTGTCTCAAGGTCCCATAACCTTCGTGTTGTCAACGCCGGCGTGAGAAATCCACCCCCGATTCCCCGAGGCCAGTGAGGGGATGGTTTCTGTTACTCGCTCATTTACAGACACATCGCTGATTTCACACGGCTTCCCAGAGCGAATCTGCCTGCGCTATTGAGCACAGACGTAACGTGCGCAGCGACCCGAGCCGATGGCCGCGCCCACAGTTGATCGCCGTATCAGGAAGAATTCCAATCTCCCGGCTGCGGCCCTACGGTCAACGCCGGTTGAAATTTCCCCACTTCGCCGGTCGAAAAGTCCCCACCCCAACGCTAATCCACCTTCACGTCAACAAGCGATTCGCGGGCAAGTGGAGTTGAAGCCCGAATTAGGCTTTCCGCGTTGTCGGTGGAAGGTGGAGGGGCTCATCCGGATCGTACTGGAATTGCTCGGCACTCTCCCTAGCAAGTACGGATCGCGTCTTGAGGGCCGCGATTCTCTGCCGCACCTCATCAATCGGCGGTTCCTTCTTCGCTGGCGCCCTCTCGCCCCGCGCTGTTGGTGCCACAGCTCCGCGGCTGACTTCCGGACCAGCACCCTGCCGACGCTTCGGTAGCTTTCTTGTGCTCCGTGATCGTCTTCGCAAGAAATCATGAACTCCGCTTGCGGTTACCTCGACCTGGCATTTTTCAGCGAGTATGTTGGCGATGTCCCGGTACGTCCGGCCACGACGGCGGAGATCCAGGATGAGTTCGCGGTGTGGCTCCAGTCGCGAGCGCGGCGGTTTATCGGTCAGAGAGTCCAGAATGGCTCGGGTTTTGGCGTCCATGGCCGGCTCCAATACCTGCTATCACTTTGCCTCAAAGGTACTGAACAGTTACTTGACATATACTTGATGAATACTTGGCGGTAACTTGATAGCCACACCGGTCATTGATGGTGCATCAACCTAAGCCGAAGGCTTCTAGTCCTGTTCACCCAGAGTTTGGACGAACGCTTTACCGTACGGATAGAAGAGCTCTTTGCGGCCCTGCTGCCACGCGGCTCTGACTTCGGCCGTTGTGATGTCCCAGTCGGGCCTGCATTTTTTGGTAACGGCGCGCAGGTCTTGGCGAAGATCCTCAAGAGTAGGCCGGCCGAAGAACCAGTAGCCGTTATAGATCTTATGAATGATCAGACCCGGCTCGAGGACAACGACGTGGGGGATCATGGGATTGTGGATAGGATCGGTGTACTCGGCGATATCGAGGTCCCTCTGGACGATCCGTCCCGCGTCGGAGAGAAATGGCCAGTGGGCGCCGACTCCGCTGCGATATTCATTCGTCTCAGTGATATTGTCGGTGCTGATCGTGACCAGGCGGCAATAGGCAACCTCTAGCTCACGGTGGAGTTGGACAAGCCCTTCCGCCTGCCGGCGGTCCTTGGGGCAGAAACCTCCGCGGCTGAGGACGAGAACCATTGGATTTTGTCCTTGCAATTCGGAGAGTTTCCGGCGTTTCGCGCTGTGGTCGGAGAGCTCATAGTCGGGGAAGACCGCCCCCGGAACAATGTCAGATCGCATATGAGAACCACCTCTCTTCTTATTGGAAAATGACCGCCCTCAACGGGGAGAACCGGCAAAGCCTCGGACCAATGCTGCGATCTCATCCGCAGCCGTGTCCAATGCGAAATGGCCGCCGTCGACAACGTGCACCTGGGCGTTCGGCACATCCCGGCGATAGGCTTCCGGCTCCGAGGGATCGAACGACAGCTCATACTTACCCCAGATCACCAGCAGGCGCGGCTGCTTCTCGCGCATCCATGCCTGCCATTTCGGGTAAGCGTCCACGTTGGTTCGATAGTCGTAAAACAGGTCGCTTTGAATATCCGCCTGGCCCGGCTGACTTAGAAACGCGAACTCGTCCGTCCACAGATCAGGATCGTAGCGATCCACGTTCGGATCGTTTCCAACATGGCGGGTACGCGTCGTCGCCAGCGAGAGAAGATTTATGCGCAGCGCGCTTTCGTTGGCCGCACGATCGGCCCAGAAGGCCCGCCGCGTCTTCCAATTCGCGCCCAGACCTTCGTTGTGCGCCACCGCGTCCTGAACGATGAGAGCATCGATTCGGTCCGGATGCGCCAAGGCCATGCGAAAACCAACGGGGCCGCCGTAATCCTGCATGTAAAGCGTGTAGCGCGCGAGCCCGAGAACTTCGGTGAAATGATTCATGATCTCCGCGTAGTGGTCGAACGTATACGCGAATGTTTTCGGATCGGGCCAGTCGCTATGCCCGAAGCCCGGGTAATCGGGCGCGACAAGGTGATAGCGATCGGAAAGCCGGGCAAAGAGCGGCTCGAACATTCGCGACGATGAGGGCAGTCCGTGGAGCAGGAGAATCGTTGGGGCGTCTTTCGGGCCGGCCTCCCTGTAGAAGATGGAGAGCCCATCTATCTGTATCGTGCGATAAAGGGTCGAATGTTGCACGAAGCGTTCCCCTCCCTGGGCCTGGGCCAGAAGCTGAAATGATGCGAGCATCAGACAAATCACGATCATTCACGGCACCTGCGGCTGCGTCACATTGTCAGAACGACGCGGAACTGGGCCTTACCGCTCATCATGCGCGCGTAAGCCTCCGCCGCCTTTTCGAGCGGATAGGTTTCAATCAGGGGACGCACGCCGGTCAATTCGGAGAAGTGCAGCGTGTCCTCGGAATCGGCTGGCGTTCCCGTCGACCAGCCTTGAATCGCTCGACTTCCTGAAATGAGTTGTATCGGTGTGACCTCGATGGGGTCAAATGTCGCGCCGACCACAATCAGCTTACCGTTCGGCGCGAGGCCGTCGATCAGCGTGGACATCGCTTTGGAGCTCGGGGCTGTCGCCAGAATTACCTGCGAGCCGCCCAGCTTCTGCAATTCCTCCGCTGCGTTCGTCCCATTGCTGTCGATGTAGACACTCGCTCCGAGCTTCTGCGCGAGAGCCGCATTCTCGGAGCCGCGCCCGATCGCCGCGACTTTGTAACCGAATTTGTTCGCGTATTGAATTCCAAGGTGCCCCAGGCCGCCGATGCCCTGCACAGCAACAAGATCTCCGGGTAGCGCACCGCTGTGCCGCAGCGAGTTGAAGGTCGTGAGTCCTGCACAGAGCAGGGGTGCCGCTTCAACGTCACTCAGAGTTTCCGGAATCGCCACCAGTGCTTCCACGGGAGCCACCATGTATTGCTGGTATCCGCCGTCATAGCTGATGCCGCAGATTTTCAGATTCCGGCAATTCCGAAAATCTCCGCGCCGGCACTCCAGGCACGTGCCGTCCTGGCCGCCGTGCCAACCGACACCGGCACGCTGCCCTTTCTTCCATTCCGAAACACCGGCGCCCAGCTCATCGATGATGCCCGCGACTTCGTGTCCTGGAACGCGGGGATACTGAATTCCGGGCCAGACGCCTTCTTTCGTGAGTACGTCACTGTGGCAGACGCCACAGGCCTGCACCTTGATGAGCACCTCTCCTGCACCCGGCTTAGGAATCTCACGCTCGACGATCTGGAAATCTGCTCCCGGGCTGGGAACCTGCGCCATCTTCATTGTTCCTGCCGCGACTTTCGTCGTTGCCATAAACCCTCCTATGAATCTCGGCCATCGGCAGAACTTCCGTCATTCACGCCTTGGCAGAGCCGGCGAATCCCCACGGGGAAACCGCCCCAACTGATCTTCAATTGCGCTCGCACGAGGCGCTCGACCACAGCGTCCCGGATGGTATTGCTTGATACGATCTTCGCGGTCCAGGCTTTGAACTGCTTCCATGGCGAGCGCTTCGGCTGGGGTCGCGTCGCCCAACAGAGTTTGGGCCGTTGAATATGATGGCGACCGCGATTCCGAGGCATTGATCGATAGATTCGGGATCGGATTGAGAAGTCACATTTTTCTCCCGCGGAGCGTCCAGCGGGCCATGCGAGACCACCGCCAGGCGCGAGGATCGGCGTCGGTTGCAGGATCAGTTGAAACAGCCGCAGCTCGGTGACCTTAACCGGCGCCAGTTCGCCTCGAATCTCGTCGAGTGTGGCCGGATCCGCCGCTCGGCTCCATGGCAAAGGAACAGCGAAAGCAATGCAGGGCCGATCCAACAACTCTTTTGGAATCAGCAGGAGGTTTGGTCGGAGCAGGGCGATTTGAACGCCCGACCCCCTGCGCCCCAGGCGGTTTCATGTTACCGATAACACGAAATAACGCCGTCGTGACGCCCGTCAAGCTCCGTTCCTTGCCGAAGTTGGCGAGAACAGCTCTTCCAACCATCAATCGGTAGGTGGCTGACCCGAAAGGCAAAAACGGCGTAATGTTTAGGAATCCGATTGCTTTTGCGAAATCCCCTTCGCACCACCGAGGCGCCCGGGATGTCCGCTTGTGGGAAGTGTCGATTAAGATCTGCCAATCCGCTTGCGCGAGCATAGCGAAGACGCCGCATTCCAGGTGCCGGGAATCGATTCGTGGCAGATTTGCGCGGCGCTGTGGCCCTGCAGCGCCACCTACCGAATATGATGGGGAGGGAGCTAAGACAGATGGCGAAGGCGAAGGAGCTCACAATCACGATTGAGGACAAGCCGGGTGTGCTGGGGAAGTGCTTCCTCGCGCTGGCGGAGCGCGGGGTGAATATCCTGGCGTTTCAATCGTTCGTTGAAGAGGGCGAGAGCCTGGCGCGCATCGTGGTGGACGATCAGGCCGTCGGAAAAACCGTGCTGGGCACCCTGGGCGTAATCTTCGAAGAGACTGAGGCTGCAGTCGTCAAGGTACCGCATCGTCCGGGCGAGCTGGGGCGCGCGGCCGCACACCTCGGCGAGAAGGGCGTCAACATCGACTACTCCTATTTCGGCGTGGAGCCGGAATCGGCGCAGGCCATGCTGGTTTTCGGCGTGGACAATCTGACCGTGGCGGCCGCAGCTCTGGATGAGCTGTGAGTTTTCGGTAAGGATGGGCGGCAATCTCAGCCGACAGCACCGAACCGAATTCGCAAGGCGCTGGTAGGCGCGAGGAATCCACTCGAATTCAGATGCCCTTGCCTGTTTTGCGACTGTCGGGGTCCCTCGCCCACACGGCGCGGTGGACAACGGTGTCACAACTGAGGAACACCACTCGAAGGCTCGCCATTTCGACGACCAGCATTTAGAAGTGGAGCGGTCCTTGCCACCTTCTGAAAAACTATTCCTCCCACTTCCCATTTTCGACGCCACAACCGACTGAATGCCTCGCCGAGGCATTGGCAGCCAAACGGCCACCACTACATACAGCCACCCAGGATGCGGTCGATCTGGCGAAGATGGTTCAAGTCGTGTGCCGCTTCCAGGCGGACGAACTCCTCGACCGTTTGCCGTCCGCGTACCTCGTGGACCCCATAGCACTCCACCCACCGTGCGCGCGGGACCGACTCCAACAG
>JBEKFB010000116.1:0-16250 GCA_050013535.1 Bryobacteraceae bacterium
TTCGAAGCTCAGATTTTGCCCGACGAGTTCACTATCGGTGGCACGGTGCTCGGAATTGTCCTGTCGTTATTCATCCCGGTTCACGCGGGCA
The DNA here is from genome assembly GCA_050013535.1 of Bryobacteraceae bacterium. Taxonomy (GTDB): domain Bacteria; phylum Acidobacteriota; class Terriglobia; order Bryobacterales; family Bryobacteraceae; genus CAWACP01. Next base: position 92 of record JBEKFB010000116.1, read on the forward strand.
TCGCACATATCCTTCTCCACGGTCACGCCGAGTGGATGCGATCGCTGGGCGAGGCACTGCTTGGCGCGGGGTTCAGCAGCCTGGTGCTGTGGCTGTTGCGGTGGGCCTATGAGAAGATACGGCACCGCGAAGGGCTGGGGCTCGGCGACGTGAAGATGGTGGCGATGATTGGCGCGTTCCTGGGTCTGCAGGGCGTGCTGTTCACCATCATGGTGGGGTCAATCCTCGGCAGCCTCATCGGCCTGGGATTCATCTTCATCGCGCGAAAAGACGCCGCGACGTACGAGCTTCCATTCGGCAGTTTCCTGGGTATCGCCGGCCTCGCAGTGGCGTTCGCCTCGGCCCTCCACCGGATCTGAACCGTGAACGAACGGAATTTCCTCGTTCACTCCGATAATCTCCCGTTCATGCGCACGCTGCCCGCCGCTAGCATCGATCTCATCTATGCCGATCCGCCCTTCTTCACTCGACGCAAGCACGCCGCGTTCAGCGATGTCTGGCCCGGTGGGATGGGCGCGTATGTCGACTGGCTCGCGGTCCGGATTCGCGAAATGCATCGATTGCTGAAGCCCAGCGGTAGTCTGGTGGTGCACTGCGATTGGCACGCCAGCCACTACATCAAGGTCGCGCTGGATGGGATCTTCGGTTATGAGCGGTTCGTCAATGAGATCGTCTGGTGCTATAAATCCGGCGGCGCAAGTCCGAAACGCCGCTTCAGCCGCAAACACGATGTACTGTTGTGGTACGCGAAGGGTGCTGACTATTACTTCGCCGCGCCGCGCGAAAAATCCTACAACCGCGGCCGCAAGCCGTATCGCTTCGCCGGTGTGCCCGAGTTCGAGGATGAAAACGGCTGGTACACGGTGGTGGGCATGAAGGACTGGTGGGAAATCGATATGGTGGGCCGTACCTCGGGCGAGCGCGTGAATTATTCCACGCAGAAGCCGCTGCGATTGCTGGAGCGCGTCGTGGAGGCGTGCTGCCCGGCCGACGGCGTTGTCGCCGATTTCTTTTGCGGGAGCGGAACGGCGGTGGTCGCAGCGGAGAAGCTGGGCAGAGGCTGGATAGCCTGCGATGAATCTGCCGAAGCCGTCCGGCTCACGCGCGAGCGGCTGGAGCGCGAGACGAAATGAAGCGTCTGCGCGCGGCCTTGACCTCTCTGTTGGTAATCGTCGCAGTGGCGTTGTGCCTTCGGCTCGGCTATGGGTGGGATTACGTGCAGCATCGCCCGCACCGCGCTCTCGGCGTAATTCCGTTTCTGTTCGAGCCAGGAAATATAGCCGCGTCGCTTGTGAACGGGAAAGGATTCAGTTCGCCGTTTCGCGTGGATACCGGGCCGACGGCATGGCTGACCCCGGTATATCCGCTGCTTCTGGCCGGGATCTTTCGACTTTTCGGCCTCTACACGTTTCAATCATTCACCGCCGCCGCCGTTTTGAACATTCTCTTCTCCACGTGTACGTGCGTCCCCATCTATTACGCTGGCCGACGCATCGGCGGAATACGAGTGGCTGTGATCGCCACCTGGCTCTGGGCGGTGTTCCCCAATGCCATCAAACTGCCGGTTGAGGCCATGTGGGACACGTCTTTGGCCGCGCTTCTTGCGGCGTGCATCCTTTGGGCGACATTGGCGGTGGACGAGTCGCGTCGTCTAACAGACTGGTGCGCCTACGGGCTGCTGTGGGGGTTCGCGCTGATGACCAACCCGACGCTGCTCTCGCTGTTGCCGTTTCTGCTGGGCTGGCTGGTGTACCGGTCACGGCTCTACTGGCACGCGACGCTCGCGGCGGGCATGATCGTTCTTTGCTGCACGCCATGGACGATTCGGAATTACCAAGTCTTCCACCGCTTCGTCCCGCTGCGCTCGGTTGTGCCGCTGACGGTATGGCTGGGAAATCACGATCAATCTTCGGGTGCCTGGGTCGGCCGCCTTCATCCCATCACCAATACCGAAGAGCGCGCGAAATATATCGAACTCGGCGAAATCGCCTACATGCAGGACAAGCAGCAGGAGGCCCTGCAGTTCATGAAGGATCATCCGTGGGACGAGCTGCGCGCATGCTGGTACCGTTTTGTGGTGATCTGGACCGGCGGCTCCGCGCATCCGCTCGACGATTTCGGGAGGGTGCTGCTGTTCAATGTCCTGATTTCGATCGGAGCGCTGGCGGGCGTTGTGGTGTTGTTCCGCGCGCGCAGTCCATACGCATTCCCGCTGGCCGTTTTCCCGATCGTGTTTCCCTGCGCATACTACCTGACACTGGCCTCCGCTCGGTATCGCCATCCTATGGACCCGGTGCTGCTCCTGTTGGCAGCGGTCGCGGTGGGGGCGGTTATGGCGAAAGTGCGGATTGATACTGGTTCTCGCGCTTCAACGACGAGTGAATCAAGGTAATGGCGCAATCCCTTTCACGGGATTTCTACGGGAACACGATCCATAACACAATCAAGTTGGTCAGCCGTTTCTCGATCGACGTTATAGTATTGTGCCGCCGCGCCGAAAACGCTCCGTATGCGCCAATATTTGCCGTCCGCTGAGTGGCCCGCTGCGTCTATCACGCCGCTCTCGTACATCACCTCTGTGTACTCCACGGATGTCCAAACGGACGAATCGCTGGGAGCACCCCACGAGTACATCGGGCCTTTGCCGCTAATGATCCCTTTTGGCCCGTCTTTTGTTTCAATATAGAACCAAGTAGCGGTGTAGTCGATATCGTTCGCCTCTTTGGTCTTCACTTCGAGTGGAAGTGACAGCCTGCACCTTGATGCGTTCTCGATTGGCCGCAACGTTATTTGTACCTGCGCATCGCCGGTCAAGCGCACGCGCTGGCTTTCGTACCCAGGACTGCGAACCACTATTGCGGGGGAGGTGGTTGTGACTCGAAAGTGACCGTCCGCGTCCGTTCGCGTCTCGTCTGGTGTGGGCTTGACCCCTAAACGAGTCGCTGGAACAACCACTCTTACGCCGGTGTGATCGAGGCGCGCTCCCTGGATCGGCTTACCCGACGTATCCGCCACCGTTCCGGAGATCGTAGCGCCGGCAGCGAGTTGCAACGCCAAACAGATCAGGAGCGCAGCGATCGGTCTTATCGCGAACATCGATTCCAGTGTAAGCGCGTCAGATGCCGTGCACAATCGCTGGGGCATCGGAAACTTCACTGCCCCATGCTCACACTTCCGCCGGCTCTTCCCCCGCGTGCTGGGTCAGTTCGGCCTGCAACTCGTCGATGACATTGTCCGCGGCAACCGGGTCCTTGAGGTCGCGCGCGAGCCGCTGCAAGGCCACGCCGATCACGTCGCGATGATGCAGCTTCGCGCCGAACTGCCGATCCGCCAGGTTGAGCCAGAGCTGGTGAACCAGGTCGACATCCTCCGGCCACAAGCGTGGAGGATGCGGGCCGAGATTATAGAAGACAGACTTCTGGCGCCCCAGTACGACTTCCAGCGACAGCGAGGGCCGCGGCGGAGGCAGGCTCTCCCAGGCTTCACCAACAATCTTCCCGAGAATTGAGGCGTCGTACTTCGGCGAAAGTCCCGCGACGATGCGCGAAGACCCGAGCTTCTGCGCAGTCTGCACCACGGCGTGCCAGGCATCGTGACCACATGGCTGAACAGGAATCGCTCATCGGTTCCGAATACCTGGTCGGTTTCGAGACTGCTTGCCTGAGAACCGCGCGGGCTCACGTGCACGGTGACCACCACGATGTCGATCTTGCGCGTGTCCGTCTTGGCCAGCGTGATCTCCAGGTGCTCGAGGTGACCGGGATTCCGCACGGCCACAATCACGTTGCCGGGCCGAACGCTCACGGTTTCCGCGGCTACTTCGTCGCTGTCGTCCAGCCGGAACTCCTCAAGCTCCGCCGTGTGGGCTCCGGCTTTGCGCTTATTGATGCGCTCCGAGATCACGAACGTCGAAAAGAACGCCACTGTAAAGGACATGCCCGAGATCGTGGCCACCTTCTTGGTGAAGATGTTGATTGTGGCCAGGCCCAGCAGCGCGAGCGTGATCAGCGCGAGGCCGACGGGATACTCAATGCGACCGATGCGGAAGTTGAGCGGGACTCTCCAATCCCGCGCGCCCGGCTGCTTGAAGCGCAGCACCAGCACGGCGAGCCCTTTCATGGCGAAGCTCCACACCACGCCGAACGCATAGGCTTCGCCGAGCATGTATACATCGCCGCGGCTGATCACAATGGTGATGAGCTGCAGGATGACGATGAGATCGATCAGGCGGCTGGTGGTGCCGTATTTCTTGTGCGGCTTGCGGAACCATGCGGTCAGGACGCCATCTTCGGCCACGCGGTTGAGCACGCCGTTGGAGCCGATGATGGCGGTGTTCACCGCGCCGGCGAGAATGAGCGCGCCCACCAGAACGACGAATGCGTGGAAGAGCAGGCGAATCCACTCCGGTCCAATGAGGAACATGGACAAGCCGCCGATGAGGTTGTCGAGGTACTTGCCGCGCTCCGAATCCGGGATGAGCATCACGGCGAAGAACGAGACCAGCGACGTGAACACCATCGAATAGATGAAGATGATGAAGCCGGCGCGTTCCAGATTCTTCAGCTTCGGCGAGGCGATCTCGCGATTTACCTGTGCCAGGCTCTCTTCGCCGCTCATAGCCAGCAGCGAATGGCCCAGGCCGATCATGATGGCGATCACCGTGAACTGCGGCAAGGCGGAGTGCTGCAGCCAGCCGAGCGCGTCGGACCCGAAGTGAATAGTGGCAGGGGAAGGCAGCGGCACCGGTTGGTACCCGTGAGTGAAGATGGTGGCCAGACACCAGGCGATCAAAATGATCACCATGACGGTGGTGATCTGCATGATGCGCAGCGCCTTCAGGCTCGATTCGCGAATGCCGATGATGTTCTTGCGCCAGAAATAAATGGTGACGATTACCGCGAAGATGGCGGCGAACGTCTCCGGTTTCATGGCGAGTGCGGGGCGATGGAAATATGCCGCGCTGTCGTTGAGGAGTCCGGCGACGTAGAGGCCCGCGCTTACCGCGCTGATTGGCCCGGTGAGCACGTAATCGAACATCAGGGCGGAGACGGAGAACTTGGCCAACGTGCCGCCCATTGCCTCGTGCACCACGCGATACACGCCGCCGCGCACGAACATGCTGCAGCTCTCGATGTACACGGCGCGAACCGCGTACGAGAAAAGCATGATGGAAAGGATGAACCAGGGCGCCGATTTCCCGATGGCCGTTTCGGCGATGCCGCCGACGTAGTAGGCGGACGATGCGAGATCGCTGAGGACGATCGCCGCCGCCCTCCAGAACGAAATGAAGGACAGCATGACGGTGGTGGCCACCACAACTTTCGTGGCCCCACTGGCGTTACGCAACGATGGCACTGGCCAAGCTCCTTATGCCCGGCTTCGCGGCCGCGGCACTCTCAATGACGCCGGCGAGGTTAGCTGACGGGCTCGGGCTTGAAAGTGCCCGGCTTCCAATTGCGGGAAGCTGCGCCCCGTTGGAATGGTTCCCCCGCTCCAGGCTGGATTAGGCGATGAGGATTCTATAAAGGATTCTAGCGAAATCGCGACCCTGCTTGCATGGGAAATGTACTGGGCCGGTTGGGGGGACCCACTCCTTAATCCGCGGCGCGTCCATACTGATACAGGGATGCCGGAACTGCCGGACATAGCCGCGTACATCGCGGCACTCGAACCTCGCGTTGTTGGCCAGCCGCTGGAACGCGTGCGTGTGGCCACTCCTTTCCTGCTGCGCACCATTGAACCTTCGCCTGCGGCAGCGGAGGACCGCGTTGTATGCGACATTCGTCGCGTCGGTAAGCGCATCGCGATTGGCGTGGAAGGCGGCGTTTGGCTTGTTTTGCACTTGATGATCGCGGGACGGTTGCACTGGCGGCCGCGTGGCGCGAAGATCGGCGGCCGTCAGAATCTGGCGGCATTCGATTTCCCGGAAGGGTCGCTCACGCTCACCGAAGCGGGCGCGAAGCGGCGCGCGTCGTTGCACATCGTCAGCGGCGAGGACGGTCTGCGCTCTTTGGACCCCGGTGGAATCGACGTTTTCAAGGCCGATCTCGCGGCTTTTCGGGCGGCGCTGACGACGGAAAATCACACGCTCAAGCGCGCCCTCACCGATCCCCGCCTCCTCAGCGGCATCGGCAACTCCTATTCCGATGAGATCCTCCATGCCGCACAACTCTCGCCCCTCGCGCAAACGGCAAAGCTGAAGCCGGAGGAATGGGAGCGGCTCTTTGCAGCCACCCAACGCACGCTTCACGATTGGGTTGCCCGCCTGACCGCCGAGACGCAGGATAGTTTCCCGGAGAAGGTCACGGCATTTCGCGAGGGGATGGCCGTCCACGGCCGTTATGGCCTGCCGTGTCCCCGATGCGGCGAAAAGGTGCTGCGCATCCGCTATGCCGACAACGAAACGAACTATTGCGCGCGCTGCCAGACCGGCGGACGGGTGCTCGCGGATCGCGGCTTGTCGCGGCTGTTAGGAGCCGATTGGCCGCGCACCATGGACGAACTGGAAGCACTCGCGCGCCGTTGAACAACTTCAGATTTTCCTTTTCTTCCACCTGCCTCGCGTGAACATGAACAGGCCCATTACTGCGATCAGGCTCTCGGCAATCGGAATGGATGCGAAAACGCCCCGCACCTGCATATGCGCCGGAAATGCCAGCGCCCATGCGAGGGGAATCTCGCAGAACAGGAATCCGATGGTATTGATGACCGTAGGCGTCACCGTATCGCCTGCGCCATTGAACGCCTGCAGCATGACCATCCCGAACGCGTAGGTGAGATTGCCGTAGCCGACGATGCGCAAGCAATCGACGGCGTAAGAACTCACCATCGGGTCGCTCGTGAACAGATGCGCGATAGCCCCCGGCACGCAGATGAACGCAACTCCAATCAGGCCGAGAAAGATCATCGTGTAGAAGCAAGTGAGCCAGACCGAACGCTGGGCCCGGTCCGGTTTCCCAGCGCCAAGATTCTGGCCGACCATCGTCGCCGCCGCGCCGCTCAATCCCCACGCGGGCAAGATGACGAACACGAAGATGCGAATGCCGATGGTGTACCCAGCCACCGCGACGCTGCCGAAGGAACTGATCATGCGCACCAGTGCGATCCAACTGATATGGGCAACGATGAATTGCATCACTCCGGTTGCCGACACGCGAGCGAGCGAGCTGATCACGCGCGGTACCACGCGCCAGTCCGACGGCCGAATCATCACGCGCGTGTGGCCACGAGTGAGTATCCAAAATTGATAGAGCACGCCCAGTGTGCGGCCAGTCAGTGTCGAGACAGCCGCGCCGGTGACGCCCAGCGCCGGGAAGGGGCCAAGGCCGAAAATGAAGCACGGGTCCAGCGCCAGGTTGATCAGATTCGACATCCACAGCACGCGCATCGCGACCGATGCATCTCCCGCGCCACGAAAGATGGCGTTGTTGAGAAACAACAGCATTACGATCACGCTGCTTCCGAAGACAATGGAAGCGTAATGATGCCCCGTAGCGATGAGGTCAGCCGGGGCGCCCATCCACCCGAGCAGATGAGGCGCCAGCAGGAAGCCGGGTACGCCCATGACGGCGGCAATGCCAATTCCCAGGAAAATGGCCTGCACGGCAGCCGTCGCCGCTCCCTGCGAATCCTTTTCGCCAATACGCCGCGCGACCATGGCGGTCGTCGACAGGCTCACGCCGAAGGCCACGGAGAATACCAGCGTCATCATCGATTCGGTGAGCCCGACGGTAGCAATCGCATTCGCGCTCAGGCGCGTGACCCAGAACACATCGACAATGGCGAACAGCGATTCCATGAACATCTCCAGCACCATCGGAGTGGCCAGCAGAAAAATGGCCCGGCTGATCGACCCTTCGGTGAAGTCCTGATGCGTGCCGCGAATCGCCTCGAACAGAGAAGCCCAGAAGCCTCGGCGAGCTTGGGTTACAGCGGGCGTTGCCATGAAATGCGCCTCCTGAGCGCGGTGCTAAGGGTGTTGGGTTGAGCCGCGGAGGAAACTGCTCAGCTGGTGAGCGCCGCAGGCAGGAACGGGACACCGACCCGGAAATCGGCATCTTGCGCGATGCCGGCGATCATGATGTGTCCGTTCTTGCGCATAACAGGAAGCGGGAACGTCAAATTCCCTGTTCACCCAATATAACCGGAGGCGCGCGGAATGGCAAGCGCGATCGTGCGCTGAAAGCGAGAGCGGGTTTATTGCCCCGACGCCTCGCGCTCGTATTCGATGGGATCGCCAAAGCCCACATCGTGGACGCCCAGGTCGCGCAACGCTGCGGCTGCAGTCAGACGGCGGTAGGAATTGAAGGTGACGACATGGGCAAGCATGCCGCCAAACGTGAATGTCTCGGGCGGCTGGCACAGATCATCGACGAAGGTGTCATCCCACCCGCCGCGAGAGCGCACCTGACATAAGACTCGTTGAAAATCGGACTCGGCTTTTTCGTAATGCGCCAGCATTTCGTCCGGGCTGAGCCGCCGCTTTTCCTCGGGAACGGACCCGCCGGTCATCGCCGCGGCCCAGACTTCCTTGGTGAAGACGATGCGGTCCAGCAGCTCGCGGAGGCTTTTCTCCGGTTGATGCCATGGCAGCAGTTCCGGTGTGGCGAGTGGCCGGTCGAGCTGCTCGCCGGTGAGGCCGCGCGCATGTTCCAGCAACTTACGAGTGTGCCAGGTTTCGTACCCGGCGAAACGGTCGAATAGATCCATGTCATTTTCTCCTTTCAATAGTGAACCTGATCTGAAGAAATGCACACCGCTCGCTCCGGCGAGCCGGAAATGCAGGATTCCCATGCGGCGGTAGAGGCTCGGAGACACGCCAAAGGCCTTTCGGAACGCCCGTGTGAAAGCTTCGAGCGAACCGTACTGCGCGTCGAGTGCGATTTCGGTAATGGCGTTTGCTGTGCGGCCTAACTGCCACGCCGCACGTTCCAGCAGTAATCTGCGCCGCATAGCCGCCGGCGTTTCCTCCAACAGCGCGCGAAACAGCCGGTGAAACTGCGTCCTGCTCCGGAAGGCGCGGCGCGCGAGATCGGGTGTTTCACTCCCTTCATCGAGCGACCCCACCACAACGTTCCGCAGCCGGTCCGCTTCGCTGCTTTTCTTCACTTCACGAGTCTCCAGGCAGAATCGTAACATCGCTCAGCGGGCCAGCGCCTGATCGTTTGTCCCAAAGTCGTGGTAGAACGGGAACAATGTTTCGTTTACGTGTCGTGGCGATAGCTGGCGTGATGTGGGCCTGCTCCGCGTCGGGCCAGAGCGGCTCGGGGGCCTGGAAATTCGCGGTGTCCGGCGATTCGCGCAACTGCGGCGACATCGTAATGCCGGCCATTGCCGCGGGCGTGTGGCATAGCGGAGCCGAATTCTACTGGCATTTGGGCGATTTTCGCGCCATTTACGAGTACGACGAGGATATGGGGCCGCAGACCAACATCGCCGCCTACGAAGCCAAAGCCTGGCCCGATTTTATCGCCCACCAACTCGCCGCTTTTGGCGATCTGCCCGTATTCCTTGCCCTCGGCAATCACGAGACCATTCCACCGGCCACGCGTGAGGCGGCTCTGATCCAGTTCGCCGACTGGCTGAACACTTCCCTGCTGCGCGAGCAGCGTCTCAAAGATGATCCGCAGGATCACAAGCTACGTGCGTATTATCACTGGGTCACCCACGGCGTTGACTTCATCACGCTCGATAATGCGTCCACGGATCAATTCGACGATGCGCAGATGAAGTGGTTCAAAGCCGTGGTCAAGCGCGACGAGGTCTCTCCGGAGATCCATGCGATTGTCGCGGGAATGCACGAGGCGCTACCTGACAGCATTGGCGCCAGCCACAGCATGAATGAATCGGCCCAGGGGACAGTGAGCGGACGAGCCGTTTACGAGACCCTCTGGGACGCGCAGGAATCCGCGCACAAGCGAGTCTACGTTCTCGCCAGCCATTCACATTTCTACATGGAGGATGTCTACGACACCAGCGCGTGGAAAGGGCGCGTACTGCCGGGCTGGATTGTAGGCACTGCGGGCGCGATTCGATATCGCCTGCCCGCCGGGGCCGGGCCCAAACAAAACGCCAGGACCGACGTGTACGGCTACATGATTGGAACCGTGAGCGCCGACGGGGCGATCGAGTTCTCGTTTCACCAGGTGAGTCTTGACGATTTGTGGCGCGCCGACGAAGGAAAGCACCCGGAGGCGCTGGTCAAATGGTGCTATAGCGAGAACAAGCAGTAAGGAAAGTTCAACGCTGTTTCGCGTCAAGCGGGATGCGAATCAATACCCAACCGATCGCGAGGAAACCGACCAGGGCCAGCCATCCGCCCCACGCCGGGAAAAAGCTGAACTGATCTTTGCCGGTGAGCATGTGCGTGAAGGAGGGAACCTGGCTCACCGCGAGCACGGCGATGAGTATGCCCATAATCGCTTCACCCGCGATCAGGCCTGATGCAAGCAATGTTCCGCGCTCATCTACCGCCGCCTTCTTGTCCGCGCTGTAGCGGGAGGTGAGACGGTCGATGATCCACTTGCAGACGCCGCCGACGAAAATCGCCGACGAAGTATCGAACGGCAGGTACATGCCCACGGCAATGAGCATGGGCGAGCGCGCGCCGCACATGATGAGCGCGATGCCGAAGGCGATGCCGATGCCGAGCAGCCCCCAGGCCATTTGTCCGCCGACGATGCCCTTGGCAAGTTGCGCCATGAGCCCGGCCTGCGGCGCCGGTAGCGCGCGTCCGCCAATGCCGCCGGTGGCGAGATTGGCTTCATGCAGCACCATGATGGGCCACATCAGGAAGAATGCCAGCATCACCACGGCGATCATTTCCACCACCTGCATTTTCCAGGGTGTGCCACCCAGCAGGTAGCCGGCCTTAAGATCCTGAATGAGCGAACCAGACACCGAGCAAGCCACGCCCACCACCGCCGCAACTCCCAATACCGCTGCAACACCGGCGACTCCGGTCACGCCGATCACCAGCATCATCAAGGCGGAAATAATGAGCGCGGAGAGGATTAGGCCGCTCAGCGGTTGATTCGAACTGCCAACGAGGCCGATCAAGTATCCGCCCACCGCCGTGAGCAGAAAGCCCGTGATCACCATAACGATCGCCGCGACGATCGCCGAGATTAGGCCATGGGTGAAATAGAAATAGATAGCGGTAATGGGCGCCAGCAGCACGACGATGCCAATGAGCACCCAGCGCGCGGGGATGTCCTGTTCGCGAGGATCGTCGGTGTGTTCTTCGTGCGCGGCTTTTTCGGTCACCGTGAAGACGCCTCGCAGCGAGCTGAACAGCGAATCCCGCATGGACCACATGGTGTTGCACGCGCCCACCAGCATGGTTCCGACGGCGATGGGCCGCACGATGTTGTACCAGAGGCTGAATGAAGCAACGCCCGGGTCGGTGGTGCCAATGCGACGCGGCAGATCGGGGTCGAAGAACATCAGCAGCGGTATAAGGATCCACCATGCCAGCAGGCCGCCGGACATGGTGATGGCGGAAAGCTCCGGGCCAATGATGTAGCCGATACCCACCAACGCGGGCGAGAGGCTCGGCGTGGACCACGGCACACCGCCGTAATGGGTCACATCGCCGATGGGCTGTTTCTCATAGTTGAAATGCTTCACCACAGAGCGTGGGAAAGCCATGAAGCCGTCGGTATATTCACGGAAGATCTGCAGGCCGTTGTCGGCCGTCAGGAATTGAATGAGCGCGCCGAAGCCCATCGCGCCGAAGATGTATTTGGGCGCATCGGCGGCATCCTGACCGGCCTTCACGATTTCGTAGCTGGCAACGCTTTCCGGAAACGGCAGACCGGCATCGGTGCACAGCGGCCGTCGCAACAGGATGATGAACAGGATGCCAATGAGGCCGCCCACAAGCAGGATGAGCGAGGCTTCCCAGTAGTGCGAGCGGAGGTCGGTCCACAGGCGCTTGCCGTTTATATCGACCATCAGGAATGCCGGAATTGTGAAGATGGCCCCGGCGACGAGAGCCTCACCAACCGATGCCGCGGTGCGCGCAATGTTCTGTTCGAGGATGCCGCCGCGAAAAGCGGGCAGTCGGAACAGGGCCATGGCGATGACGGCCGCGGGAATGGTGGCGGCTACGGTCTGGCCGGCTTTCATCCCCAGCCAGGCGTTGGCCGATCCGAACACGAGGGCGAGAAACAGGCCGAGTCCAACGGCCTTCCACGTCATCTCCGGCGGGCGCTCAGATGGAGGCACTCAGGAATGTTATCAGGTGAAGCAACCTCGTGAGATGGGGAAGCGATACAATCAACCTAAGACGTATGGTGGAGATCCAGCCGCTGCAAGTCGCAATCGAGCGCGAAGAGGACGGGCGCTTCCTCGGTTCGGTTCCGGAGTTGCCTGGAGTCATGGCGTACGGCGAAACAGAAGAGGCGGCAATCCGAAAGGCCAAGGCAATCGCGCTTCAGGTTCTGGCCGACATGGTTGAGAGTGGCGAAGAGTTGCCCCAGCCACTGAAAGTTCTCTTCGCCGCGTGAGCGTCTGGAGCGCAACTAAAGCCAAACGCGTCTATTCTGCTCTGCTCAGAATAGGTTGGACATTCAGGAAGCAGGTCGGCTCTCACCGGAAGCTGCATCGGCCGGGATGGCGGAACTTCACGTTCTGCTTCCACGACAACGAGGAGATCGGACCAGCAGCTCTTGCAAAGATCGGCAAAGACACCGGCCTGCGCCCTGAAGACCTCTGAATTCGATCACAATGCTTCACCTGACCCGCAACTTCGGCATGTCCCCCTCAATGAATTGTTTCACGCCGGGGCGGCCCTTGAGGCTGAGCCAGACGGTGCCGTCTTCGCCGTGCACGTCAACCACAAAATCGAAGAACGGGCAGCAGCGGCGTTCCAGCTCGATCCATTCCGCCACTTCACCGAGCGGCATCTGCTTTATGTCCACCAGAAACGTGTAGCCGTCGGCGAGCTCGCGACTTTGGGTGGCTCCGGCGTAGAGTTTGTCCAGCAGGATTCGCCATCGCTGGCGTTGCTCCGGCTGGAAAGCTCTCAAATTACAGGCGAATGGCGCCTGGTTTTCGGCGAGGCACAGCGTCGCCGAGATCAAGGCAAGAGCGGTGAAAGACTTGAGGTTCGTCATGACGCCGATCATGCCACTTAAAGTCAGGTTTAAGTCAAGCGAAAAAACAAGCTACGCTGAGATCATGACCATCGGTGAGGTTGCACGGCAGGCCGGTTTACGCGCGTCCGCCATCCGTTACTACGAAAAAGCCGGCCTGCTTCCTCGTCCCGGGCGCATGTCCGGCCGCCGCCAATACGATGCCGGAATTCTGGAACTGCTCGCCGTACTGGAACATGCCAAAGCCTGCGGCTTCACGCTGGCCGAAACCAAGCTGCTCTTCGGCGGGTTGCGCAATGAGCGGCCGGTCTCCGAGCGCTGGCGAAATCTGGCTCGCGACAAGATCACAGAACTGGACGCGCTGGCTGACCGTATCGCCGCTATGCGCGGGCTTCTTGAACGAATCCAAAGGTGCCGTTGCCTCGATGTGCGCCAGTGCGGACGGGCTATCCTCAAATCTCGCAATAACTTGCCTGCCTAAGGTAAACTTTCCTCGCAAACGCGCCCGGGGCTGCGATAAGTACCTCGTGAGCCGGTTTATCGCCAACGCCGTGGAGATTCTCGCCGCTGCTGAGAACACGATGAACGCCGGTTCCATGCCGTCCGACTTGACTATTCTTATCTCGGCGGAAGGAGGGATTCACATGGTGGCCGATTCCGACTGGCCGCTCGAATCCCTCCGCCAATTCCACGGCTCCAGCGCCGCATATCGGGTCCATCCCGTGGCCGACAAGGTCCGCGTGGAGGGCCGCAGCGGTTCGCAGACCTGCCAGTTCGAGACCGAAAAGCCCGCCTCAGCCGCCCGATTCCTGCTCAACGCCGTCCCTGGATATCACATGACAGGGCTGATGCTGCCAGCCGCAGCGTAAGCGGCATAATTCGCAGCAGCTACCCATGCTACGCTGAGGATCGAACCGATTAATTAGTTCAGTCGGCGGGAATGACTATCATGCAAGCCAGACGATCCATGACCAATGTTGTGTCGGCCCTGACTGCCCGTACCCAACTCGGGCAAATCATCAAACGAGCTACCCAGCGGAATGAACGCTTCGTGGTGGGTCGTCGGGGCGAACCCAGCGTCGTCATCATGAGCGTCAGGGACTACATGGATACCTTTGCGCCGGCCCCCCGGGAACTTCGAGCCATGCAGGCAACTGCCAAGCGAACCGGTATGAACACCCTGACGGCCCACCAGATTGATCGCATCGTGTCTGCCGCACGCGAAGAGAAAGCCCGCCCGTCAACGCGCCGCGCTAAATGATTGGTCTTGTCCTCGACACCAACGTTCTGGTTTCCGCAAATCTGAACGCCGACGGACTGGAAGCCGTGGTCGTGGCGTTGGCTCTTAACGGAAAGATTCAGATGCATGTCTCCGGCCCCATTCTTGCCGAATATGAGCGGGTGTTATTTTATCCTCGGCTGAAGTTCAAGCCCGCGCAGGTCCGCAAGGTATTGGCGACGCTCCGGAGCTGCGCCGCTCTGTTGACACCGGTCAAGGTGGTCACCGCATGCCGCGACGAGCCCGATAATCGTTTTCTCGAATGCGCCGAAGCCGCTGGCGCCGAGTTTCTGGTCACCGGCAACAAGCGGCACTTTCCCCAGCGCTGGAAAACCACCAGGGTGGCCAATGCCCGCGAGGTGCTTGCGTTAATCGGCCCCAGCTTCCTGAGGTAGCACTGATTTGAGGCCGCGTTCACGACTTGACCCGCCAACTGCCATATGGCATGGAGATATGATTGGCATATTTGGTCCGCCAACTGACATGGCAAAGCACTCAAAGGTACAGCAACGGAGGCTGGATGAGATTGAGGACGAGTTCAAACCGCTGTTACTCGCATATCTGCGACAGTGTGCTCAAGGTCGCTACGGCTTGTTCGGACAGAATGATCAACATTGATCCTGAAGGAAGATATTGGAACTGGCCCTGAAGCAAGGCACCTGAAGGAAATCGCCCATGAAATCAGATCCCTTCGCGAACGTCCCCGGCGAACCGAGACTAGCAGCCGCACTACTTGACGAGATCGATGAAATGAACTTGTGAAAGCCTGCCCCGTGTGACTCGGACCGTTTCGGTCCTTTGGATGCCGCTCCGCGCGGACGTATGCTGGTAAGGGAACCCAAATTCATTTCCCGCCCGGCTCGCACACGCGCGCCACCCTTTTGCAGTGTCGTCATCAATACGTTTCATAGAGAGAGGAACATGAGCGCTCCCGCTGCCGGTATCCCGCGCCGCCGGGCCGCGCGTTTCTACGATTCCACGGTCGGCAAAAAGATCGTCATGGCCGTCAGTGGAGTGGTCCTGTTCGGATACGTAGTCGCGGTCCAGTTGGCGCTGCGCAAATGGGAAGCCCGGCCAATCCCCTATGTGAAGAAGCGCGCCGTTGGATCGAGCTACGCTTCGCGCACCATGTACTGGAGCGGCCCCATCATCTTCGTCTTCGTCGTCTACCACATCATGCAGTTCACGTTGGGCGTGGGCGGCACCGAGTATGTCGAGCTGCACCCGTACGAAAACGTGGTGCACGGATTCCGCAATCCTCTGGTCGCCGGCTTCTACATTTTCGCGATGATCCTGCTGTGCACGCACCTCTACCATGGCCTGTGGAGCATGTTCCAGACCCTGGGCGTCAGTCACCCGCGCTACTCGCCGATATTGCGCCGGGGCGCGGCTGTTGTAGCCACGCTGATCTGCCTTGGTGAGATTTCGATTCCCATCGCCGTCCTGACGGGCATCGTGGGAGGGAGCGTGCTATGAAGCTCGAATCCAGATGTCCAACGGGACCCATCGAGAGCCGCTGGGACCGTGCGCGCTTCGAGATGAAGCTGGTGAACCCGGCGAACAAGCGCAAGTACAACATCATCATGGTTGGGTCGGGACTGGCCGGCGGATCGGGCGCGGCGTCGCTCGGCGAGCTCGGCTACAACGTGAAGTGCTTCTGCTTCCAGGATTCACCACGGCGCGCGCACTCCATCGCGGCGCAGGGCGGCATCAACGCGGCCAAGAATTATCAGAACGACGGCGACAGCATCTATCGGCTTTTCTACGACACCGTCAAGGGCGG
>JBEKFB010000117.1:0-15057 GCA_050013535.1 Bryobacteraceae bacterium
TGCGGTAATGGCGGCAGCTCGGCACAGGCGCAGCATCTGGCGGCCGAGCTGATGGGCCGCTATAAGGATTACCGCCGCCCGCTCGCCGTTGTGGCGCTCACCGCCGACAGCGCCGTGCTCACGTGCGTGGGCAACGATTACAACTTCGATGAAATCTTCGCGCGGCAGGTGCACGCGCTGGGCAAGGCTGGAGACGTGCTGGTGGCTTTTTCAACCAGCGGAAATTCGCCGAATATACTCGCGGCGCTGGCTGCGGCGAGAGAAATCGGACTGAGGAGCATCGCGATCCTCGGCTGCGACGGCGGCAATGCCGCGGAGATGGCGGATTGTCCACTCATCGTGCGGCACACCGATACGGCGCGTGCACAGGAAGGTCATCAGTTCCTGATTCACGCGCTGATGGATGAGATTGAGGCGGGGCTCAGCGGTCGCGGGTAAAGGCAGAAAGACCTGCACAGCACATTGCTCCGGCCGAATATGCGACCAGCCTTACAGAGACAGAGCCAAGGAGAGCTCTGTACAGGTCGCCGTTCGGCGAGGTTGGTCCATGGATGCCTAGTAGGAGACGCCACGCGAAACCGACAAGGCCGAGCGCCCAGACCCATTGTGCCGCTTTCAGTCTCCACTTAAAGTACACGAGACAACAGAAGAGAAACGCTGTTAAAGCACTTACGACGAGCTCTGCGGTGTATGCCCCCGCCGTCGTCTTGGGGTGAAACACATGTGCGACTTCCGATTCTACCAGGACGGGTCCAAGAACCGCTGCCAGCACATTCAACAGGAAATCACGAGTTGGACGTACAAGGTCCGACTGCACCGTCATGTTCTGCTGCGTTTACTCCCCTGATTCCCGGCTGAGCCCGCTCAGCGGTCGCGCTCGGTGACGAGATCCGCTACCGCGGCCAGGGCTCGCCGGTAAGGTGAATCGGGGAACTCCGCGATAATCGCGCGGGCCTTATCGATGAAGTTTCCGGCACGTTCGCGAGTGCGGGCCACGCCGTTGCGCTCTTCAATGAGAGTCAGAATACGCGAGAACGGCACGCTCTCATAGCCTTCCTCGGCGAGTACTGTTTCCACCAGTTGCTTGTCGCTCTGAGGCGCGTCCACAAGCGCGTAGATCAGCGGCAGCGTCACCTTGCCCTCGCGCAGGTCGTTCCCCACGGGCTTGCCCAGCACGGATTCCCGCGACGTAAAATCGAGCACGTCGTCAACAAGCTGGAAGGCCATGCCCAGATTCCAGGCAAACTCGCCGAGGCGGGTTTCGGTGGCTTCATCCGCACCCGTGGTAAGCGCGCCAAGGCGAGCGCAGGCGGAGAACAGGCTGGCGGTTTTGCGGTCCACCAGCTCCATGTAGTCGGCCTCGGAAATGTCGATGCGCCGCAGGCGCTCAAGCTGGAGCAGCTCGCCCTCAACCATCATCTGCGTGAGACTGATGAGCAGGTCGAGCACGTGAAAATTGCGCTCGCGCAGGGCGATCTGGAAGGCCTGCATGTACAGCCAGTCGCCGGCGAGTACGCAGGTGTGATTGCCCCAGATGGCGTTCGTCGACGGGCGTCCACGGCGCGTGCGCGCGGTATCGATCACGTCGTCGTGCACCAGCGTCGCCGTGTGGATCATCTCCACGACGGCAGCCATGCGAACCGCGGCGTCGTTGATTTCGCCCACGAGCCTCGCGGAGAGCAGGACCAAGATAGGGCGCAGCCGCTTGCCACCGCTCGTTTGCAGATAGCGGCCGATGGTGGTGACCGCGTCGACACTCGCCACCGACTCGAGACCGATGACGCGCTCCACCTTTTCCAGATCGGCCTGAACCAAATCCAGAATGTCGTGCGCGGTCAACGACTGCCCGAGCTTGCCAGTGGCCATGCGAATCACCCAGTTTAGCAACAGAGGTTTAGCTGCACGGCCCGGCGGAAGTTTTCGGTGGTGGCGCGGCTAATGTCTTCCACGGTGATGCCGCGCAATTCGGCCAGGCGGCGGGCAGTGTGGACAATATATGCGGGTTCATTCCGCTTGCCGCGCTGCGGGACGGGAGCCAGATATGGCGCGTCGGTTTCCAGCAGAATGCGGTCGAGCGGAACGGCGCGAGCCGCTTCGTGAAGGTCTGTTGCTTTGGGAAATGTGACCACGCCGCCGAAGCTGAGGTGGAAGCCGAGCGCGAGCGATTGTTCGGCTTGGGCGATATTGCCGGTGAAGCAGTGCATGATGCCGGGAAGTTTCTGCGGCGCCCAGTGCTGTTCAAGCAAAGCGATAGTTTCATCCCAGGCTTCACGTGTGTGAATGACGATGGGCTTGCGGTGCGCGGCCGCTAACTGCATCTGCTGAACGAAGACGTCACGCTGCACGTCACGCGGTGAGAAATCGTAGTGATAATCGAGGCCGATTTCTCCGATGGCGATGACCTTGGGATGCGCCAGCAGCTCTTCCAGACGCTTCCAGGTATCCGGCGCAGCTTTCGCCGCATCGTGCGGATGAACTCCTACGGTCGCGAGAAATTGCGGGTTCGCGTCGGCCACGCGCATGCCGGCTTCGAGATCAGGCGGTCCTTTGCCGGTGCCAATGGCGACCATCAACTCGACGCCGGCTTCCAGCGCGCGCTGGATTACGGCATCGCGATCGGCATCGAAGACGGAATCATCCAGGTGGCAGTGGGAATCGATCATCAATCAAGGTCCAGGCGGCCTGAGAGGCCGCCGCAGGCTATGAGCCTGCCCTACTCGGGATCATCACTTCAATCGCGCGCCGACGGGCACATCTTCCAGAAAGCCGGCCAGCACGGGCTTGCCGCCTTCAAGCGACGCGGCCACAATCATGCCGTTCGATTCGATGCCGCGCAGTTTCCGCTTCTGCAGGTTCGCCACAATCACCACCTTGCGGCCCACCAGCTCTTCCGGTTTGTAGGCCATGGCGATGCCGGCGACAATGCTGCGCGGTTTTTCTTCGCCCGCGTCCACTTTCAGGTGAAGCAGCTTGTCCGCGTTTTTGACGGGCTCGGCGGAAAGCACCTGAGCGACGCGCATGTCCACCTTGGCGAAATCGTCAATGGTGATCACGCCTTCTGTCGCGGTGGCGGCAACAGGGGCCGCAGCCGCTGGGGTGGGCTTCTTGCCCATGATCAGGTCCTGCCGCGCCTTCTCGACGATCTCCAGCTCGCGGATCTTCTCGATGGTTGGCTGTTCATCGAGACGTGGATAAACCGCCGTGATCACGCCGATCTTCTGCCCCGCCTTCAACCGGCCCCAGCGAAGCCCCTGCACCCGCAGGTCGCTCAGAGGGGTACGATTCCGCGGCCGTGTACAGCGTTTCATCCAGCAGCGAACGCGAAGCCGGGTCCTTCGACAGCTTCCACGGTGCGCGCTCCACGATGAACTTGTCGATCACCGTCAGGAATGCCCACGTGAGTTCCAGGCCGCGAGAGAATTCGAACCGGTCGAAACCCTCGATCACGGATTCCACGGTGGTCTTCGCGGTTTCGGCGATCTGACCGACACCACTGGAATCGGGCACGACGCCGTCGCGATACTGCTTGATCATCGTGAGCGTGCGGCTGGCCAGATTGCCCAGCCCGTTGGCAAGATCCGCGTTATAGCGCTGCACCAGCGCGTCATAGCTGAAGCTGCCATCCTGGCCGAAGGTGATTTCACGCAGCAGGAAATAGCGCAGCGCATCTGCGCCCATCACTTCGGCGATGGGACCGGGACGCACCACATTGCCGCGCGACTTGCTCATCTTGTTCTCTTCGAACAGCAGCCACCCATGCGCAAAAATCTGCTTTGGCAGCGGCAGATCGGCGGCCATCAGGAGAGCCGGCCAATAAATGGCGTGGAAGCGGACAATGTCTTTGGCGACGAGATGCAGGTCGGCCGGCCACATGGACGCCTGATTCTTCAAAGCGGAGATGTAGGAAATCAGCGCGTCGAACCAGACGTAGAAAACGTGATGCCCGTCCACGGGAACAGGGATGCCCCATTTGATGTTCGTGCGCGTGATGGAAGAATCTTTCAGGCCACCCTTGACGAAAGCGATTAGCTCATTCCGCCGATAGTCGGGCCGGATGAAATCGGGATTCTTCTCGTAAAGCTCCAGCAGGCGGCCCTGGAACGCCGAGAGGCGGAAGAAGTAATTCTCCTCGTTGACCGTCTCGGTGACGCGGCCGCAATCGGGACACGGATCTCCGGGCTGTGCGTCGTTGACGTACAGCTCGTCATGGAAGCAATATTGGCCGGTGTAGGAACCCTTGTAGATGTGTCCGTTCTTGAGGCAACGCTCAAACAACGCCCGCACCACTTTGTGATGTTCCGGGTCCGACGTGCGGATGAAGTGGTCGATATCGATGCCGAGTTGGCCCCACTGCCGCACAAACTCGTTGGCGACGCGGGTGGCGTATTCATCCGGCGTCATCCCGGCGGCTTTGGCGGCGCGCTCCACGTTCTGGCCGTGCTCGTCGGACCCGGTGGTGAGCACCACGGGATCGTAACCCTGCATGCGTTTGAACCGCTTGATGAGGTCGGCTGTGAACGTCGTGTAAGCGGTGCCCAGATGCGGGGCGGCGTTCACGTAGTAGATAGGCGTGGTCAGGTAGTATTTCATCGGGTCGTCTTCAGGTACGCGAAGCTGGCGGCTTCCATCACGCGACGCAGCGGGATGGCTCGTTCTTCGGCCAGCTTCCGGCAATCCTCGTATTCCGGCGCGAAAGAACCATCTTCCGATATTTTGATGCGCACGCGCCCGTAGTCCGTCTCCACTTCGGAGATCCGGCGAGCTTTCACACGGCGCTCCGCCGGATAGATGCGCAGGCCGAATGTGGATGTTTCGGCGAACAGAATTGCGGCCATCGCTTCCTGCAGAGCGGGCGTGGAGAGCACGCGCAGCAACTGTCCGGCGCGATTCTTCTTCATGAGCACCGGTTGAATTGTCACGTCAAGCGCACCAGCTGCCATCAACCGCTCCATGGCGTAACCGAGCACCTCTGGCGTGGAGTCATCAATGTTCGCCTCAATCACGGATATCGTCGTCGATTCGGCGGCATTGGTGGTTTCACCAATGAGGGCTCGCAGCACATTGGCGTGTTCGGCAAAATCCTTGTCGCCCGCTCCATAGCCGGTGGCCACGATTAACATGGGCGGCATCGGTCCGAAAGCAGTCGCCAGTGTCGCCGCAATGGCCGCGCCGGTTGGTGTGGTCAGTTCCACGGCCGGTCCGCGCGAATAAACAGGACGCCCGATGAGAAGCTCCGCGGTAGCGGGCGCCGGGACGGGCATAATCCCGTGCTCGGTACTCACGGTCCCGCTGCCGACGTTGACCGCGGAACAGTAAAGGGCCTCGACTGCGAGAAGCTCCAGGGCAACGCAGGCGCCCACGATGTCACAGATGGAATCCACCGCGCCGACTTCGTGGAAGTGCACCTTCTCAACCGGAACACCGTGCACTTTCGCTTCGGCCGCGCCCAAACGTTCGAAGATCTGTCTCGCGCGCTCGCCCGCGCGTTGGGGAAGCGCCGCGGCCTCGATCATTTTCAGGATGTGCGAAAGATGCCGGTGCGCTTTTCCGTCGCCGGCGGTCACCCGGAATTTCGACGCCTCGATTCCGCGCCGCTTCGTCTTGTCAACACTGAATTGCGCGCTCGTTCCGAGTGCCCCGAGCATTTCGAACAGCGCGGTCGCATCCGCGCCGGCATCGATCAGCGCGCCGACAGTCATGTCCCCGCTCAGCCCTGAAAAGGTGTCCAGATAGCAGATTCTCATGCGATCAGTTTCGGGAGCAGCTCTCCGCAGGGGCCGCACAGGAACGCGTCAATCTGACTTGTGATGGCGGTTTCAGCGAGGTTGATTTCGACGACCTTCGCGCCCGCGCACTTGGCTAAGCGGACCAACCCGGCAGCCGGATAGACCACCGCCGAGGTTCCCACCACCAACAACAGGTCCGCCTTGCGAGCGGCCTTTTCGGCGCGATCCCAAACTCCAGGTCCCAGTTCCTCGCCGAACCAGATGACGCCCGGCCGAAGCAACCCGCCGCATCCACACTTCGGCGGCAGCTCGGCGATGCAGGGGCGCGTATCGGTCCACTCGCGCAAACAAGCGAGACAGCGTACCTGCCAGATGTCACCATGCAACTTCACGACATTCCGGCTGCCGGCCTGCTCATGCAGGTCGTCGACGTTCTGGGTGATCAGCGTGAATTCCTTCGATCTGCGTTCAAGATCGGCCAGAGCGTAGTGGCCGGGATTCGGCTGCGCATGCGCAACCAGCCCGCGCCGCCAGTTGTACCACTGCCAAACCAGTTTTGGATCGCGAAAAAAAGCTTCCGAAGTGGCCAGATCCTCGGGACGGTATTGCTTCCAGAGTCCATCTTTCCCACGAAATGTAGGGACTCCGCTTTCAGCGGAAACACCGGCCCCCGTGAGGACGGCTACGCGGCGAGCCCTCCTCAGCCATTGGCGGGTATGCTCCACAACCGTTCATTATCTCACTGTGGCGGAAAAGCAGGCGAATCGCAAACGAGAATGCGCCTCCAAAGGTTAGTGCTGCCGTCGTCTTTGCGACTCCGGCAGCGCCCTGATTCAAACTTTCCGGGGATCACTTCGAGGAGGTTGAATCGACTTGCAGGTGTGGATTAGTGACCTTCGGCAGTTCGTGCACGGTGTAGTCGGACGGTACCTGGAAAAGATCCGGCGAAGGCTCCGCGCGCTGGATGTTCGTCAGACGATAAGTGGTGGTTCCCATGCGCGGGTCGGTGCGCGTCGAGGAGATCGTCGTCTGCAGGTCATTCGAATGCCAGGTTTCGCTGACGATTTTGATGTCCTGTTCGTTGCCGATGGCGCCGGCCGGAATCACCGAGGTAGTGCGCGTACCCTCGGCCTGAACGCCTTCCATGGTCTGCTGTCCAAGCGACTCCACGGTTGGCCTGGGCATACCGGCAGCCTCTTTTGCCGGAGCCATGTTTGGCGCAAGGTTGATCCTCACGACACTGGTGGACAGCGCCGTCGCGCCGGCTGTTGTCACCATCGTGGAAACGCCGGGGCCACCGCCAGGCATGGCCGCCGGGCCTTTCATCAACGGCATCTTTTCCGCCGTGTGGTCAGGGTGCAGTACATAGCTCATCTGAGCCACTGGATCGTTGATGAATACAAGTTTCATCGCGTCGCCTTGTGCTCCGGGAAGTGGGGGCATGGTCTGCTCACGGCGCGTGCGGCCTTCGGAATCGCGCGCCACCAGACCCTGCGTCGTCTGCGAAATGCGATTGCCGTCGGAAAGAGTTTGCGTCGTTTCCGTGACCGCCTGCGCTGTGTAGGGCGCGCCGGTGACCGGCTTGCTCTCGAAGGCCATTTCCGCGGAGACGAATGAGACGTTGTCGCCGCCGGGTGGAGGGCCATCCGGACCCGGCCCGAATCTCTGGAAGAAAAAGGCCTTGGGCGGGGGGTCCTGGGCAAAGGTCAGGGACGCGGCCGCAACCGCGATGAAGCCGATCATGAAGTGTCGAAACATTTCTTTCACCTTCCTGTTGGAGTTTCATAGGATGTTGTTGTGACGAAGCGGACGGCGTGAGCCATGCCATCTTCGCCAAGAAGCACGTCGGCCTGAACCGGAACGGACGCACGCCGCGTGTTGAACGGCAGTCCGAAAAAGGCCAAAGCGGAGCGCGGCATCTGCACGCGGATCACTTCACCGCTGGCCGGCGTGGATCCAGAGGCATCCAGCGGCAGGAAATCGGTGGTGACTTCTTCCTGCCGTGCCTCGGCGGCCGGGCGTGCAGGCACCGGAGCCGCGTGATGCCGGCGTTTATGAATCGCGGCTACTGACGGCGATGCGATGGCTCGCGGTGCATCTGCCTGAGCCGCAACCGCAGTCGTGGGGGACGCCGGCCGCCCAAGCTCTTTCTCCCGCGGATACACGAGCCAAACCCCCGCGAACGAAGCGGCCATCGCCAGAATCACCATCAGCCCCTGCTGTGTTCGCCGCCGGCGGGCGCGGCGCCGTGCATGATGGGTGCGAAAGGCCCCCACCAGTTTCTGTTCCAACGATGCCGACGCTTCCCGCTTGTCAGTCATACGGCACATCCGTTGTGTCCGGCGGCGATTAGTTTCGCCGCCAGCAGATTCCGCGCGCGATGCAGACGGGAGCGAATCGTCCCCAACGAACAACCCAGCGCCCGTGCGGCCTCGGCATAATCGAGCTCTTCCAAATCGCACAGCGCCAAAACTTCACGATACGAAGTAGGGAGACTGAGCACGGCACGCTTCAGCGCTTCCGAACTTTCCCGCGCCAGCAGGGATGCCAGAACGTCAGCCGATGCGTCCGGCACATCGAGTTCGGCCCTTTCGACATCGCGCGATGGCCGGGGCTCGCGGTCCAGAATCCTCAACACGTGATTCCGCGCAACGCCCAACAGCCACGCCGCGAGGCTGCCCCGAGCCGTGTCGTAGCGAACCGGCCCGCGTATCACCGTCAGAAACACTTCCTGCACCACCTCTTCCGCTGCCGCCTCGTCCCCGCCCATGCGCAGGGCGAAGCGGAACACCCGTCCCTGATGACGCCGGTACAGCGTCACGAACGCTTCCTCCGAGCCGCTCACAGCCCTCTTAAGCAAATCGCCGTCGCTCTCTTCCATCCGGCCCGGCTGCATGCGCTCTACACCGTATTCCCGTGCGCGGGCGGAAAAGTTCCGAAATGTTCGCGCAATCGTGTAATCTGTCACCAGGCGTGCACTCCACCCACCTGGCTTGTCTGCTTGCTTTCACGCTGACGGCAGGCGAGCATTTCATTCATGTCGATGCGGCTCATCCCATCCGGACGTTCGATCCCGCGGAAGCGCTCGGCGCCGGAATTGACGGTCATGAAAAGGGTGACGTGTTGCGAATGCTTTCGCCCGCGAACGCGCGCCTGATGCGGTCGGCGGGATTTCACTCGCTGACATATCGTCTGCGCACCGAGCTGGCCGGTGAGGTGTGGCACTGGAACCCGCGCGGAACATGGAGCGATGCCCGGCATCAACAAGGCTACTGGATCTCGGATGCACACTCGGCGAAGCCGGTCCTGCTGTCGTACGGCTATCGGCTTCCCCGCCGGGGGAACACGCACGATCAGGCAAACGACGATGGTTATTCGCGTATCGACGACGGCGATCCGTCCACGTTCTGGAAGAGCAATCCGTATCTCGATCCGCGCTTCACGCATGAGGCGTCCAGCGCGCATCCTCAATGGATCGTCATTGACACCGATGGCGCGGCGATAAACGAGATTCATATCGAGTGGGGCGTGCCGTGGGCCGTCGATTACCGCGTCGAATACACGACGCAGACTGACGACCCGGAGGATTTCGAAAAGCCAGGCGTCTGGCAGCCGTTTCCGATTCAGCCGAAAAGCGGCGCCGGTGGATCAGTTGTTGTGCGCGTTTCCGGCGCGCCCATCCCGGCACAGTGCGTGCGCGTGGTCATGACGCGATCTTCGGGCACCGCGGCACCTGGTTCCACCGACGTTCGCGACGCCCTCGGTTATGCGGTTCGCGAGATCGGGCTGGGGGTGGTGGACGAACACGGTGTATATCGGGAGGCGCTCGCGCATGGCCCTTCGCAGTATGGACAAAGCACGGTTTGGGTATCCTCCACGGACCCGTGGCATCGCGCCATCGATGGCGACGATCGCGTCGAGCAGCCTGGGTTCGATCTGCTGGCTCGCCGCTCGCTTTGGGGAACTGAGCCTGCCATGGTTCCCGTGGGTATCCTCTACGACACCCCTGAAAACGCCGCCGCCGAAGTGGAGTTCCTGCGGGACCGCGGTTATCCGGTTAGACGCGTCGAGCTGGGCGAAGAACCCGATGAGCAATTCGGCGCGCCGGAAGATTACGGCGCCTTGTACCTTCAATGGGCTGACGCGCTGCACAATATCGACCCGCGCCTCTCGCTGGGCGGCCCCAGCATGGTGGCCGATTGGCTCACGCCCAACCCACGCGAGCACTCGCCATACCTGGCACGATTTCTCGATTACCTCAAGTCGCGCGGCCGGCTGGGCGATTTCAGCTTTTTCTCGTTCGAGTGGTACCCGTTCGATGACGTATGTGGGCCGCCGGCGGCGCGGCTGCTGAACGCCAGCGATATGCTGGCTGGCGCGATAAAGCGCTTTCACGACGAGGGCCTGCCGCCGGATGTTCCGATGGTGATCGGCGAATATGGATGGTCCGCTTACAGCGCGGAGGCCGAGGTGGACATGGAGGGCGCGCTGCTGAACACGGAGATTGCCGCGTGGTTCCTCCAGCTCGGCGGCGGTCAGGCGTTCGTCTATGGTTGGGAGCCGAACGAGCTGCTCGATGAACGGTCTTGCTCCTGGGGCAATAACATGCTTTTTCAGATGCGCGAACATGGACCCGCTGTACCAATGGCGACATATCACGCCGCGCGTTTGATGCTGGAGCACTGGCTGATGGCCAGCGGAGTCCACCAGCTTCTGCCAGCTTCATCGGACATTCCGAACGTAGCGTCCTATGCTGTGCGCCGGCCGGACGGAACCGTTGCCGTGCTCGTGTTGAACAAGGACAGCCAAAACGGCTATCGTGTTCGCGTACCGCTTATGGAGGCCACTTCTTATCAGTTTTCGGGCCAACAGTACCACTGGATTGCCAACGGCAGCCGGGGCCACCCCGCGACAGATCGACCGCCGGAATCGCGCCCATTGTCCGATGGGGCCGGATTCGACATTCCACCGATCTCCATCACGGTCGCTGCCGGCCGCCTCGCCAACTAAGCGGTGGCGAATACCTTGCGCCGCAGCTCCCATTCCTGGCTCGAGAACTCACGAGCGCCCTCCTCGATCAGACGTGGCATCATTTCGAATACACCAGTCGGCGTCCATGGTTCTCCGGAGCGCGTCTTGTAGCCTCGGCGATTCAGTTCCAGAGCCACCTCGGTCACGCGGCGGTCCTGAACGATCATCTCCAACATCAGCAGCAGAGCTTCCTTTTCGGCCGGCTCTTGTGTGAGATGGCGGCAATCGTCGGCCACACGGAGGCCAAAAGGAACGTCGATCTCGGGCGCTGGCTCACGAGCGGCGCCGGTTTGCCGTTCCCAGACAACGCCGACCAGGTTCCATCCATCGGCTTTGCGGCTTTCCACATACTCCGCGCTAAGCGGCTCAGTCAGACGCTCGTGTAAATGTTCGTAATGGGCCATGCCCGGACCTCTCTGGCTTTTGCCGGAATTTCTGCGCTGGGGCGAGCACGAATAGCGCCATCGCCGGTCATTCAGCCTCATGGGTTTGCAGCCGCATAGTACAAATCCCGTGTTCGATTCCGGGATCGCGCTGCTCACGCTCGCGCAACCCTGATATGATTTCAGAGCAACCGCCCATTCGACGAGAGCGTCCAATTGCACTGCGCATCATGTCATTGATTCACTGGAACAAATCTATCTTTCTGGCCGGGCTCCTGACGGCGGCGCTTAGCGCCCAGACCAATCCCATCTGCGGAGCCAACGATACCGTGACACCGACGTGTAACACGTTCGATAACAGTGGCACCGGGATGTTGACCGGAACTTATTTCATTCGCGAGATCCAGCTTTCCGGGGTGAGCACAAGTGGGACCTCGTTGAGTGTCGCTTACAGTCTTTCGGGGACGATGACATTCACTCCCACCACGGACACGACCGGCACCGACAGCGGTACCTACACATTTTCCGGACAGGAACTCGTGTACGAAGCCGAGGCCGATCCCACGATCAGTGGTCCCACCGCTTACTCGAATACAACGGGCTTCTACCGTGTTTCCGCTAATGGGATGCTTTGGTTATCGGACCCGATCGCCACCCTTAATATTGTGACGGGAGTGGTTGGCGCCGCGGGACCCAACGCTTTTATCGCCAGTTCGCCGAACAACGACTCCACCGGGGCCAACATTTCGCTCATAGTGGGCATTCCGGTGGGCGGCACAACTTTGAGCGGAAATTACTTCGGCAGCTATTTTGATTTCCACGTAGCCAATGTGAGTTCGATACGCGAAGCTTCGTTCCCCTTCACCGCGAACGGCGGCAGCCTGGGAAATCTGACCGTAACCGGCGCGGGCACCGACCTTGGCGACTCGATCATGACGCAAATGCTGCCGAGCGTGAGTTACTCATTCTCGAGCAATGTCGGCACCCTGAACTTCGGCGGTCAGGCGTCGACGAACTTCATTAGCGGGACCCAGACGTTTTACGTGTCGACGGACGGATCGATCATAGTCGGCGGAACGCCGGGCGATTTCGATCTCCTGGTAGGCGTCCAGGCGCTGGGAGGCACGCCGTCGAACGCCTCGCTGAAGGGCGTCTATTTTCTGGGCGGCATCCAGGACGACGCCACCCAACCCGGCTACACGATTTTTGACGCTTTCTATGGTTCCACCAGCGCCACCGGGACGGGTACATCGATCACGCATCGAACCATGGCCAGCTCGATCCTCGTGAACCCCGCGTTCCGGGACTACACCACGGCTGCTTCAGGCTACACGATAAGCTCCGACGTATTTGCGCCCGGTGACGGCTATCAGTACTTTCTGGGTACGAACGGAACTTTTTTGGGTACGGGCCAAGGGGGATTTTATTCGGTGATCCTGGGAATGCAGCCTCCCGCCGCGATCCAGAAGCCCACCGGAACCGTATGGCTGAATCCGATCGGCATTGTGAACTCCGCGAACTACGCCGGGGTCACCAACCCGATCGCCCCCAACGAATTGGTGCAGTTGTACGGGACGGGTTTCGCGTCCGGCGCGATGTCCGCGCCCCTTAACACCACTCTGCCCACCAGCCTGAACAACGTTCAAGTTTATGTGAATGGCGGATATAGCAACGGCGCGACCACTCCCTCACCCTTGCTTTACGTCAGCCCGACGGTCATCAACATGGTGGCACCGTCGGATTGGTATCCAGGATCGGGCTGGGGCTACCTGACTTTCCAGGTTTGCCTCGGCGCACGCGCGTCCTGCGACGCCGGGACCGGCACGTATTCGAATCCTGTGCGCGTTCTTGCTCAGAACAGCGCGCCGTCGGTCTTCGCGCTGAACATGCAGGGGACCGGGCAGGCGGACGTGCTGCATGCCGACACCGGTTTGGTGGCGGGTTCCGCGAACCCGGCGCATCCGGGCGACATGGTTTCCATCTTGGCCACAGGACTCGGTATCACCCTGAACCAGCCGCCTGACGGGTCAGTTGGAATTAACAGCCCGTTCCAGTATGCCTGGCAGGTTTGGATGGGTGGGGTGCAGTGCGATCCGACCCTGGCAACAAACTACGCCGGTCTTGCGCCTGGTTACACCGCGGGCGTTTATGAGCTGAACGTCACCGTGCCCAGTGGAACCGGCTTCGGGCCTGTGCCGCTGGAGGTTTGGAC
Organism: Bryobacteraceae bacterium; assembly: GCA_050013535.1. GTDB lineage: Bacteria > Acidobacteriota > Terriglobia > Bryobacterales > Bryobacteraceae > CAWACP01. The sequence goes on from JBEKFB010000117.1 coordinate 13,353, forward strand.
CACCGAGGGCCAGACGATCCAGACAACCATTTTTGTCGAGCCCTCGCAGGTGGTCGGTGTTGTGAAGCGCTGATCGATTCGTTTAGCCCGGTGGGCGCCGGATGAACGGTCCTTTCGACATCGCGGTCATCGGCGCGGGCGCGGCAGGTTTGGCTGCTGCCGTCACGGCGGAACGCTCCGGCGCGCGCGTAGTGGTGCTGGAAGCGCGCAACCGTATCGGCGGGCGTATCTTCACGCATCGTGACCCGCTCTGTGCGACGCCCATCGAGCTCGGCGCGGAGTTCGTGCACGGGAAATCGCCTCATCTGTGGCGTCAGTTGGATCGCGGGGGTTTGCGTGCCACTCGCGTAGGCGGCGATCACAAGTGCCTGGAGGATGGTTCATACGTCGAGTGCGGCGACGTCGTGGAGCAGCTCAGCACGCTGCTGGATCACGCGAGGCTCGACGAGGATCGCCCTGTTTCTGAAGTTCTCGCGGATGCGCGTCTCGAGGCCGGAGCCAGGAACCGCGTTGTTTCCTACATTGAGGGTTTCAACGCTGCGACCGCCAGCCGCGCGAGCACCATCGCGCTGCAGCGTCAGCAAAAGGCCGAAGATGACATCGAAGGCGATTCGTCCTTTCGTGTGCTGGACGGATATGAAGCCGTTCCGCTGAGCCTTTACCGGGAGCTGGCTGAGCCCCATCGAACGGTCCGACTGAACACGATTGTGCGCGCAGTGGAGTGGCGGCCCGGAGACGTCGAACTGAAAATCGAGCCGGCTCCCGATGGGAACCTGGCAACGGTGCGTGCTCGCAAAGTCATTGTGACCGTGCCGGTTGCGGCACTGCGCGCCGGCGCGATAGATTTTCGCCCGGAACCTCCCGGCCTCGCGGAAGCCTTGTCGCGGATGGAGACGGGGCAGGCACTCAGGATCACACTTCGCTTTCGGAGGCGTTTCTGGGAAGATCGCGATGAATTGAAGGATGCCGGGTTCGTGCACGCTTACAATCAACCGTTTCGCACATGGTGGACGCAGAGTCCAACCGAAGCGCCGTTGCTCACTGCGTGGGCGGGCGGGCCGGCGGCCGAGCGCATCCTCGATGCTGGCCGGCCTCTGGAAACGGCCATCGCCACATGCGCGGCAGTCTTCCGGACGGATCTCAACAACGTCCGCGAAGAGTTGTGCGCCTCTTACTTCCACGACTGGCGTGCCGACGAGTTCTCCCGTGGCGCATATACGTGGGTCGCGGCGGGCGCGCTGCCAGCCGTGGAACAACTCGCGCGGCCTGTTGAGAATACAATCTTCATGGCCGGCGAAGCCACGGACACGGAGGGCCACTGGGGAACGGTCCATGGCGCCATCGCGTCGGGAGAACGCGCCGCCCGGCAGGCAATGCAGGGCGATCTAACGCGCGTGTAATGGCGGCGCCGGCTCGTCAGTCCGATCGCATTCTTTGGCGTCAACCCCCGGCGAACGAGATTCAGAGACCTTTCCAGCCACTTTTCCAACTCCCCCGGCAGCGGAGCCTCGACGGTAAGGCGCTTGCCAGTCGAAGGGCTATCGAAGCTGATTCGTGCGGCGTGAAGGAAGAACCGGGCTGAAGGACCGGCGGGCGCGCCATAGAGCTTATCGCCCGCCACCACATGGCCGATGCTGGCCAGATGCACGCGAATCTGGTGCGTGCGGCCGGTGCCAATGCGCACCTCAAGCAGCGTGAACTTCTC
>JBEKFB010000118.1:0-12804 GCA_050013535.1 Bryobacteraceae bacterium
CTTCGATGCGCTTGTAAACCTCAAGACGCCCAAACCTAGCCCGTCCAGCAATGAAAGCACACGCGTGCCCTTCTTCCTTAAAGAATCGAAAAAGCTCGTTATGTAGGCACACTGTCCGCCAGCTTCCTAAAACCATTATATACAGGATATGTTTTGCACCTCATTCAATAGGCCTGAGCGATTCGTAAACCGGGTCGTCGTTGGCGTATGCTGCCTCGAAGGGCGCCGCCCCGCTTCACGCGAGGCTGCACCGTGGTTGTCCCGCCTTAGCTTGGGGGCAAAGAGAGATATCTGTTATCGCTGATCCTTCGGAAATCGACCTTTAAGCTCGTTGACCAGCGTCCTGCCCGTACGTGAGTCGCCGTTAATCTCGCGCCTGCGGCACGACAGGGTCAGTAACGCCAGACCGGACCTCGCGTGCACGACGACGAGAAAGCGCCTTTCCTGCATGAGGGGAACAGCAACCGCCTGCGCGTAGCCATGGCCCTGGATGACGGTTGCGTTCCCGTAGGTCGTAGCCGTCGCGCCTGCGGATCCGCTACCGAAGCTCGCCACACCAGCAACGTAGTTCTGGGCAGACAATACGATGATCAGGTCCGCATTTTCGTGATCGTCCGTCAGCGTCCAGTGCGACCATTTTCGGAGTTCGTCGTAGACTACATCCATCGTCCCGGGCTCAATTCCCTGATTAAGCACGAAAACCGTTTTCGCAGTCCTGATTTCCTTGGGTAACGGAGCCGGGTCCACTGCCAGCGCGGGCGTGAGCGTGCAGGCCAACGCCAAACACGACAGATAAATCGTTCTCATCGGTCTCCTTCCCGGAGCCAGAGTATGATGGAAACCCAGTCATTCTACCGCGATTGAGGAGTCTTGTGTAATCCGACGCACAGGTCGCTTGGAGTATCGACAGACCATTTCGTCCGAGGCCCCCGAAGGCCTGAGCCCTATAATTGGGTGGAGTACCGGGATATGGCAAAGGTCAAGGTTTATAGGGCCCGTTGGTATGATGCCACGAAGGACGACTACGTCGTCTCTCGTCGACTGGCTACCAAAGAAGGCGCCCGAAAGATGCGCGCCGAGCTTCTGGAGAATACCGAGGTCGAGATAGACGACTCAGTGCTCGAGCGCGGTGAGCAGTTCACGCCAAGAGATTTCGTTCCACAGACCCGAGAATAGACCATGCCACGGAATCGAGTCCTTGTCCCCTATCCTGCCGACGTGATTGCCGAGGTCGATAAAATCGTCGGGCCGGAAAAGCGAGTTGCGTTTCTGCTTGAACTGGCACAGCGCGAGCTCAAACGGCAGCGGCTGCTCAAGTTCTTTGAGCGGACCGAACCTGTGTGGAAGCCGGAGGACCACCCTGAAATCGACGACGCGGGCGAATGGGTTCGCCAGATGCGCGCGGAATCGGAAACTCGCCTTGATCGTATCGACAAATCCGACTAGCATCGCCTCGACGTTGCGCGCGAACTCGGCGTCATTGGGGAACCGAGGAACTGAGGCGCCTGCGCCGCTCTAACCACCGACACCCTAACGCGATAGCCCAGCGCTATCTGCAAACTTCGGTGTCTTCACCGTCGCCCATCTCACGCGCGCGAGGTAATCGCTCCCCGCATCTCCTCTCCCCACTGCACCTGCTCGACCCGCCCGACAACGAAGACCCACGAAGCCATTCCTATCAGCGCGACGGCCGTCGTGATGGCGAATGCCCAGTAGAAGTGGCCGGTGCGGTCGAGGACAAAGCCGGTGAGCGCCGGGGCCACAACGCCGGAGAGGTTGCCGACGAAGTTCTGGAAACCGGTCCAGCGGCCCGCTGCCTGAGGGCCTGCCAGCGTCTGCGTGATGGCCCACTGGTTGGAAATGCAAACGCCGAAGAACACCACGCCCAGGATGAGTGCGGCAACGCAATAAACCGGCCCGCTGACCACGGCCAACCCAACCAGCAAGCCGGAGCATGCGATGCCGCCACCCGTGAACGTCTTGCGGACCAGCGTCGGTGAAGCCCCCGACGCGATCCAGCGGTCCGACACCCAGCCTGACAGCACCGCGAAGCACGCCCCCAGCAGATAGGCGACGCCCCCAATTTTCGCCATGCTGTCCATGGAGAAATGCCGCTCGCGCACCAGATAAAACGGCAGCCACGTAATAAGGAAATAACTGACGTAATTATCGGCGAATAGTCCGATACAGGTTCCCCATGCGGAACGCAAACGCAGAAACTCCATAAGGCCGGGCGCGGCCGGACCGCTGGGGGCAACCGCCATGTGCTTCTTTGGCATCCACTTCACCCAGGGGATCAGCCAAAGCATGCTGGCAAGCCCGAGCACCAGGAAGAATGGACGCCAGCCGTAGCGCGCCATCAGCAGGCCGCCGAAGAGCATGCCGAATCCGGGCCCCAGTACGATTCCCGTGGACACCATTGCATTGGCGATGCCGCGGTGCTCCTCGGGAAAGTTCAGCGCGATGATCTTCGAATAGGACGGGAAAGCCACGGATTCGCCGACGCCGAGCAGCAGCCGCAGGATGAGCAGCACAGCGAAGACATGTACGATGCCGGTAGTTGCCGTTGCGGCCGACCATATGAAGAATCCGGCGGCGAATACCCAGTTGACGTTCCAGCGGTCGACGATCCAGCCGGCAAAAGGCTGCAGACAGGCGTAGGTCCAGAAGAACGCGGAGAGCAGAATGCCGAGTTGCGACGCGGTGAGGTGAAGCTCGTCCTTCAGCATGGGCGCGGCGATGGAGAGATTGCCGCGGTCGACGTAATTAATAAAGACGGAGAGGGCGAGCAGGGCGAGAACGAGCGAGAGCGTGCCGGAAAGCTTGTTACGGGAGAGCACGGTTGGGGTCGCCATGAAAGGGTCGGATCATCTTACCTGATCCGCAGGGTGCTCTGCTGCATCTATCAGGCATGAAGACAACGGGCAACACAATTCTCATAACTGGCGGAGGGTCCGGCATCGGCCGCGGGCTCGCTGAAGCGTTTCACGCGCTGGGCAACAAGGTCATTATTGCGGGACGGCGCAAGCAGGTGCTGGACGAGACCACCGCTGCGAACCCAGGCATGACCTCGCTTACACTCGACATTGAAGACCCGGCCAGCATCCGATCATTTGCGGCGGAGGTGACCAGGCAGTATCCTTCGCTGAACGTCCTTATTAACAATGCGGGCATCATGCGCGTGGAGAAGCTGTTGTCGCAGCAGGCGGATCTCGCCGACGCGGAAGCTATCATTACTACCAATCTGCTGGGCCCCATCCGGCTCACCGCGGCGCTGCTTCCTTTGTTACAGAAGCAGCCATATTCCGTCATCATGAACGTGTCGTCTGGTCTGGCTTTTGTTCCGCTCACTGCTACTCCCACCTATTCGGCAACCAAAGCGGCCATTCACTCGTACACGCAGTCGCTGCGCTATCAGCTTCGCGGGACCAGCACGGAAGTTCTTGAACTGGCCCCACCCTACGTTGCCACGGACCTGTTGGGCGGCGGCTCCGATCCACGCGCGATGCCGCTGGATAAGTTCGTCGCCGAAGTCATGGAGATCATCAAGACCAAGCCGGACGCTACCGAGATCTGCGTAGAGAACGTGAAACGTCTCCGCTTCGCCGCCGAGAGCGGGCACTACGACGATGTGTTCAACGGGCTGAACGAAGCCTTGGCAGATATGTTGGCGTAAGGCAGCGGCCATGGCTTCAATGACTCCTCATCTCTTCACTCCGCTGACGATTCGCGGGGTCACGCTCAGGAACCGCATCGCAGTTTCGCCCATGTGCGAGTACTCGTCCGAGGACGGCTTCGCGAACGATTGGCACGTCGTCCATCTCGGATCGCGCGCAGTGGGCGGAGCAGCTCTTGTTTTCACGGAGGCCACAGCCGTGAGTGCCGAGGGCAGGATCTCCGCTGCCGACCTTGGCATCTGGAAGGATGAACATATCCCGAACCTAAAGCGGATCACCGAATTCGTCGCATCGCAGGGAGCGATCCCGGGAACGCAACTCGCGCACGCCGGGCGCAAAGGAAGCACGCAGGTACCCTGGATCGGTTCGTACGCGATCGCTCCTGGTGAGGGAGGATGGCAGCCGGTAGCGCCATCTGCAGTACCGTTTCGCGAGGGCGATCCAATGCCGCGTGAGCTCACCATCGCCGAAATCGGCCGGATCCCTGACGCGTTCGCGGCAGCGGCGCAGCGTGCACTGGCAGCGGGATTTCGCGTGGTTGAGATTCACGGCGCCCACGGTTATCTGTTGGATGAATTCCTGTCGCCGCTGGCCAACCATCGCATTGATGAGTACGGAGGGCCGTTTGAAAACCGGATCCGGCTAACGGTGGAAGTCGCGCAGTCGATCCGTCGAGTCTGGCCGGAGGCCCTTCCGCTGTTTATCCGCATCTCGGCGCAGGATTGGGCGCCCGGCGGCTGGACCCTGGAAGAATCGGTGGAACTGGCTCGCCGGCTGACGCCGGTGGGGGTCGATCTTGTCGATTGCTCGAGCGGCGGCGTGGTGCCTGACGCGAAAATCGAGGTCGGCCCAGGGTATCAGGTGCCATTCGCAGAAAGCGTGCGGCGGGAGGCCGGCGTCATGACAGGCGCGGTTGGCATGATTACCGAACCGAAGCAGGCGGAAGAAATCATCGTGAAAGGTCAGGCCGATATTGTATTGTTGGCGCGCGAGATGCTTCGTGATCCTTATTGGCCGTTGCACGCGGCACGTGCACTCGGGTCCGAACCGGCCGTTCCGGTGCAGTATCGGCGAGCGTTCTAGAAGAGCGCGCTATTCGGGCAGTGGCCGCCCCAGTGTTTCCGGCGCGAAAGGCAGTGTGGCCAGGCCGACGAGAAACACCAGGCTCATGGTGACTCCGGCCCAGCGCATCGGTTCGGCCTCCTGCGCGAAGACGCGGCTGGTGAGCAGTCCCAGAGCAAGCGGCCCCAGCGCGGCCACGCCTCGGCCAACGTTGTAACAGAATGACGTTCCCGTACTGCGCAGGCGCGTGGGGAATAGTTCCGGAAGATAAATGCTGTATCCGGCAAAGAGCGTCATATGCGTGAAGCCCATCAGCGGAATCATCCAGAAAATGTCGCTGAAGCGGCGCAGGTACGCGAACGTGAACGCGGTTACCAGCAGCGCGGCGACGAATGAGTAGGCAAATGCTCGCCGCCGGCCCGTGTGCGGCGTGACATACGTAAACGCGTAAACGCCAAAGAAGCCACCGAGGTTCTGAAGCAATGAGGCGATGCCGATCCAGGTTGTCTTCTGGCCGGCGTTGAGAGCGGTCTTGTCGAGCACCGTGCGCAGCAGATCGTAGCTGAAATAGCCGATTCCCCACAAACCCACCACGCCCGAAAATGCCAGCAGCAAACCGACGATAGCGTTGCGCCGCCAGCGCGCATCGGAAAACAACTCGCTCATGGAGCCGAGCTTCGTCCTCGCGTGAGTGGCATTCCGCCATTGTTCGGGTTCCTTCAAACGGCGCATGATCCACAGGCAAAGCAAAGCCGGCAGTCCGCCAATGACGAACATCCATCGCCACGCGCTTCCCACGATCCCCGCCTGCTGGAGCCCTCCGAGAGCCATCCCGGCGAGCGCCGCCGTCATGTTGCCGATCATGGAAAAGGACTGCAGCCATCCGAGCGCGAACGGCCGTGCATGGTCGGGCATGGTTTCGGCCACGAGGGCTACTCCGGCCGCAAACATGCCCCCAACGCCGAGCCCGGTGATCACGCGATATGCGATGAAGTCGGCGACGCCCACTGACAACGCGCTCAATCCGGTGAAGAGCGAATAGCAGAGAACCGTAATCGCGAGGGTCTTCACTCGGCCAACCCGATCGCCGAGAACGCCGAAGAATACGCCACCGATGGCCCAGCCGACCATGAACGCCGAGGTCGCGTATCCGGCAAACTCTGCAACCAGACGGGTTGCCATCGCGTCGCCAGGCCGCGCGTGCAGCAACTGGGAGATTGCCGGCTGCCGCCCCAGGGCGAAGAACTGCTGGCCCATGCAGTCAAACATCCAGGCCAGCGAACAAATGCCCAGCACCAACCACTGATACGCGCTCAGTTCTCTCCACCACGGCGGAGCGGCGGGCCGGGCAGCAGCACTCACAAGGGAATGGGCGCTTCCAGTGTGAACGTTAGCTTTGCTTCGGCGGGGATTTTGACCTTCTCGCCCGCGGTCAGTACTTCAACGCCTGCCCCGACGGCGCCACCGGATGCTGCGCCAATCGCAGCGCCCGCTCCACCGCCCGCCGCGCCTCCCACTACCGCCCCCAGAACCGCTGCGCCACCCACCACGGCGGCCGTCTTCTTACCGCGTGAGCCGCTGGTCTGGGTGACACGCTCAGTGTAGGCGTCCACCATTTTTCCGTTCACCTGCACCTGCTGCAGCGCAAGCGTCAGCGAGGTGGTGCCCGTGAGTTTGCCGGATTGATGCGCGGACACCAGCTTCACGACGACGTCCGCACCATGCGGAATGACTATCTGCCCCCTCACGCTGATCGGCTCGACAACGGAAGCGCGGTACGTGTAGCCTTCCTGGTCCATGCCGGAATTCACCGGATCAATCATGCGCACCTTGATCTCCGTTCCGGCGGGGATCTGTGGTCCGGCTGGCGGTGGCGACACCTGCGCGCCTGGCGGCGGCGCGGCGGGCGGTGGAGCGGCCTGTGGTGGAGCGGCTTGCTGTGGAGGGGGCTGCGGCGGCGGGGCCTGTGGTGGCGGGGCCGCGGCAGGGGGACCATCAGGGCCTCCGGGGCCTGGTCCGATTGTCAGGCTGACAATATCGCTGACCCGGAAGCTCTGCACGCTTTCTCCCACCATCAGGCGAATCGTGCGTGGGTCGCCTCCGGCGTAATCTCCCTGTACCGTCCTGCCGTCGCGGAGTGTAAGCGTGTCCGCCAGCGTCGCGCTTGCGAAAACACAGAGAATAGGCATCCAGCGTTTGATCATGATGGTCTCCTCGTCGCCTGCCGACCCGGGATTTCACGGGCCGGTTTTGCCCGCCAATGTGAAATCCCAGACTTGCGTATCTACTTTCCCTTGGGTGTACTGTACCACTGCATACTCGCCTGGATCGAGGGGCTTGAGCGGCCAGAACTTGAACACCATATCGCCCACCTGGTGCTGGAACAGCTCCACGCTGTCGAACGTCTCCACCTCTTCGTTGCTCACCGGAAGCACCGCAATCTTCTCCACCACTCGATTGCCTTTGTGATCGCTCAGCTTCACCAGCGCGAACTGCTCCTCCTGAGAGAGGCGAATGTAGAATTCCGGCTTGCCGCCCTTCACCTGCGTTGGTGCATGAGAGCCATCCAGCTCGACGGTGACCTTTCCGGACACCACGGGAAGCGGCGAAAGAATCTTGAGAGCTTTCCGTCCCTTGGCGGTGACCATCTTCGATTCGGCCTGCTTCACCGTGCGCACGGCGTCGCCGTCCACGTAATAGACGCCAGGGTCTTTGGGGACCTTGTCGATCTCGCGCTCTATCTCGATCTCAGCTTTATCCTCGGCCGCGCTCTGCTGTTTCTCCTCTTTTTCGGCCGCCTGGCGCGCCTGGATTTCACCCTCGGTTTTCTTCAGGTCCACCAAATCGAGGGGTAGTTCCTCCCACTCGCCACGCTCGGTGCTGTAGTAGCGAACCCGGTCGCCTTCCACGTGATATTCACGGGCGAGCTGAAAAGTGCCGTCCTTGAGGTACACACGTACGGTTTCGGCGTGGAGAAGCAAGGGAAGCGCAAGGAAAGCGCAGCACAGCAGAAATCCGCGCAACGCGGCCGCCGCGCGAATGGTTATCGCCGCACGTCCATCATCGATGCACATCTGGATTCTGCGGGTGCGGCTCCATCCCAAAGCGGCGCAACAGGAGGAACTGGGAAAGATTCTCGGCGGTGAGGAGGCCCACAAGACGCTCGCCATTTTCCATCACCAGGGCACAGGCTCCCGATTGCGCCATCAACGGCAACACCTCAGCCAGATCCTGATCGGGTGAGAGCCGGGTCGGTTCACGATCCATCGCGCCGCCGACGTATGCTTCCTGTCCGTCGTGCGCCAGAGCGCGCATCAGAGCGTTTCTTCCAAGCAGGCCCAGCACCTGGTCGCCGTGCACCACCGGAAAATCCTGCTGTGACGTGGCCAGCAGGAGATTGGCGGCATCGCGGATGGTGCTGCCGTGTTCGAGTGTGTGGAATTCCGTCACCATTGCCGAGCGCACCGGCATACCGGCGGTGAGCGTTCGCCCGATCGCCGCCGCGCTTTCCTGAGCCGCGCCAAGATAGACGAAAAACGCCACGAAGACCAGCAAAAAGTGAGTAGCCAACAAGCCGTAAAGCCCCATGCTGATGGCCAGCATGCGCCCCGCCCAGGCGGCAATGCGCGTAGCTTCATTCTCCGATTTGAACCGCGCCAGCACGGACCGAAGCACGCGGCCGCCATCCATGGGGAATGCCGGGATGAAATTGAACAGCGCGAGGATCAGGTTGCCGAAGGCGATTCGTTCGATAAGGTTAGTGTCAGTGGGCCGCAGCAAATCGCGCAGACCGACGATGGCGTGCCGGTAATACAAGAGCGCGAACAACGCCGCCGCAAGCACCAGGTTGACCAGAGGCCCTGCAATGGCGATCCACAGCTCTTCGTTCGGTTTCGCGTCGCGTTCCATTCGCGAAACGCCGCCGATGGGAAACATCACCACCTCAATGGTGCGGATGCCGTATTTCGAGCCCACCCATGCGTGTCCCAGTTCATGCAGCAGAACCGAAGCGAACAACGCAATTACATAGAGGGCGTAATAGGCCAGAGACTGGGTGCCGCTCAGGCCGGTGACGATGAGAAACACCAGCAGCAGCACGAAGGTGAAGTGCAGGCGTATGGGCACGCCCAGCAATCGCAGCGACCATATCGATCCCTGCGGCACTCCTCTGGCGATTCCTTTATCCTCCGGCATCCCCGCCTCTCTGCCCTAATCTACCGCAGTTGGAAGGGCAGCCATCACAGCTTCGAATTGAACAGCCGCAGAATCGTGAGCGCCAGCCAGCCCACCAGCGCCGACGCCGGAATGGTGAGTACCCAGGCCCACACGATATCCCGCGCCACACCCCAGTGGACGGCTTTGATCCGCTGAATGGCTCCGACGCCGACGATGGCCCCGGCGGTCACATGGGTGGTGGATACCGGCAGGCGGAGCCAGGTGGCGAAGAGGATCGACGCCGCCGCGGCCGATTCGGCGCAGAAGCCGCTTCGGGGCTTCAGCCGCGTTAACCGGCGTCCCATGGTGTTCACTATTTTCCAGCCCCCGCTCAGAGTTCCAAGAGCGATGGCGGCGTAGGCGGCCATGATCACCTGCACGGGCACCTGAAATGTCTTCAGGTATCCGGAGGTCACCAGCACGCCGGTGATGAGCCCCATCGTCTTCTGCGCATCGTTGGCGCCGTGCGCCCAGCTCAGCGCGGCCGAAGAGATGAGTTGCAGACGCCGGAAATGCTTATCCATCGTTCTTGGCGTGGCGTTACGAAAAGACCAGTAGACGATCACCATGAAAAGGTATGCGAGGGCCATGCCGAGGAGCGGCGCGACTACGATGAAAAGCAGCGTCATGGTCCAGCCGTCCCAGAGAATCGCGTCAAACGCATGGCCCCAGCCCTGAATCCACGAGACATGGGCGATCGCCGCGCCCGCGTACCCGCCCAGCAGCGCGTGCGAGGAACTGGTGGGCAGGCCGATCCACCACGTGAACAGATCCCAGGCAATTGCGCCGATGAGGCCCGCGAGAATCACCCACGGAGTGACGTAATGAAGGTTAACCATGCCGGAGCCCACCGTTTTCGCCACGCCCGTGCCAAAAGTGAAGGCCCCGGCGAAGTTGAACAGGGCGGCCCACATCACCGCTTGCCCGGGCTTCAGAACGCGAGTGGCCACCACGGTGGCAATAGAATTCGCCGCATCGTGAAAGCCATTGATGAAGTCAAAGGCGAGAGCGACGCCGATGATCACAACCGTAAGAACCAGCGTGGAGTTCATGCCGTCCCCTAGCTGTTCTTGGCAACCACGTTCTGCAGGGCATCGGCTACGTCTTCGCAATAGTCGATGGTGGCCTCAAGCTTGTCGTAGACTTCCTTCAGCTTGATCAGCCTGATGCAATCCGCTTCGCACCGGAACAACTCGCTGACGGCGTCGCGGCCAATCTGATCGGCGGTTTCCTCGAGCCGGTTTACTTCGATACATTGGGCCAGCAGCGGCGACTTCTCGCTGAGCGCCGTGAGAGCGATCTCAAGTGTTTTCGCGCACGAATGAACAATGCGGCACAGCTCGATTACCGCCGGCGGGATGGGCTCCACGCGGTACGACACAATGATGTGCGCCGATTCCTCAATGCCGTCGAGAACATCGTCGAGATGCGCCGACAGCGAGTGGATGTCTTCCGGATCTATGGGCGTGATGAAACTCTGGTTGAGGCGGACGTAGATATCGTGGATGATCTCATCGCCCTGTTGTTCAAGAACGTTGATGCGGGCGGCGGCGGTGGTGAGCGGCCCATTGCCCTTTTCGGCGCCCTGCAGCAGCAGCAGGGACGCCTCCACCGTAACCGCGATTTGACTGAGAAAAAGATCGTAGAACTGCTCGTCGCGCGGGAGCAACTTCATAAGTTGTTTGATTACCGCCCTTCATTCTCACACAATCCTAACAATCGCGGTTCGACCGGAGGCGTTGTTACAATGAAGGCGTGTTTGCCGCGCCCGTGGCGCTTTCGAAGCTGGCCGCCCTTGAATCTTCTCTGGGCGGAGCGATCCGCGGCAAGGCCGATGCCGTTCGGCTTTCTGTTGTATGCCTGCTGGCCCGCGGACACCTGCTGATAGAGGATGTTCCAGGCGTCGGCAAGACTACGTTGGCGCACGCGCTCGCACGATCGGTGCAATGCGGTTTTCACCGGCTTCAATTCACCAGTGACATGCTGCCCAGCGACGTCCTGGGCGTGACCATCTACAATGCGCGGTCGGGCGAATTCGAGTTCAAGCCCGGGCCCATCTTCACCAATTTTCTGCTTGCCGACGAGATCAACCGGGCCACGCCAAAAACCCAGTCGGCGTTGCTGGAGGCCATGAACGAAACGCAGATCACCGTGGAGAGCCGCTCGTATGAGCTGGCCCAGCCGTTCATGGTGATCGCCACGCAGAACCCGGTGGAGCATCACGGGACTTATCCGCTGCCGGAATCGCAGCTCGACCGGTTCCTCATGCGCATTCGCATCGGTTATCCGGATCGCGGCTCCGAGCGCGAGATTCTGCGCAACACCGACCAGTCCTCCATGGACGCGGTTCGCGAGGTGCTGGCCGCCGATGAGCTCCTGTCGATGCAGGCCCAGGTGTCGTCGGTTCGCGTGGACGAGACTCTGGTGGATTACATGCTGGAGATTGTGGAGAAGACGCGTGCGCACGAGTCGCTGGCGTTGGGCGTGAGTCCGCGAGGCGCGCAGGGCCTCTTCCGCGCTGCTCAGGCACTGGCCATGATGGAAGGCCGCGATTACGTGATTCCCGACGACATCAAGCGCCTGGTGCTGCCGGTTTGTGCGCATCGGGTCATCGTGAACACCCGCGCGGCCATGTCCCAGCGCAGCACCGAGCTGAGCGAGCGCGTGCTGGAGGACATTCTCACGCAGGTGGAAGTGCCGCTGTAGGGGGCATGGGCGACCCGAACTCAGAAGACCAACGTTAGAGAAAATGTCCTAAACGTCCGCCGCCGTGCGGGACGCGGCTCGACGAACTCGCGCCGCACCCTCGGTTGTCATCGCCCATGCCGCGTGATAACGTCAGGTCGTACAAACATCCTGAAAGCGAGGGCACGAACCATGACCCGCAATGCGTGCGCTTGTTGTTTCCTCATACTAATTCTTGCCGGATTGGCCGGCTGCTCCAGCCCCCTCTCACCGAACCAACCGCGTCAGACGCCGCTCTGAACGCGGGTGGACCTTCCATCTACCTTGTGGATGGCCTGATTCGCTACCGCCTCTTCTTCAACAAGGCGGTTGATGTTGAACTTGGCAAGGAGTACTTTGCCGAGGGCATCTATGCGCAAAAGGCCATCGATGCGATTGGCGATCCCGACCAGGGCAAAAACGGCTATCCGCTTGAATCAAGCTGCGACCGTGTGGTGAGGATGGCCTGGCCCGGGCTGCCCTTCGATTTGACGGATGCGGACAGCACGAGTCTGTGCGCCTGGGTGAAACGCTTTCCCGCACGGCGGATATTCCTGGTGACCAGCATCCGGCCCGTTACCGCCGCCGATTCCGCGAAACAGAAGAAGGATACCGAGGCCGCGGAGAAAGAAGTACCGGAAGTCTCTGTCCCGGCGGACAAACAACGCAATCTTCTGGTGGAGGGCCCCACCGTCCTGCCCGCACCACTTTGGGCGCCAGCGGGCGGAACGGCTCACTGCAAAGTCGTCATCGGCGAGGACGGCAGGATTGCGGAACTCGACAGCGGCGCGCAACTCTGCGAGAGCGTGCCGTGGTCTCAGTTCAGTTATAAGCCGACGGTGAAGAGCGGCCACCCGGTAAGAGTGGACACCGAGGTGGAAGTGCGGTTCGACCCGCGAAAGTAGAGGCCTCGATGTGGGCTCCGGCTGCCGCGTCCCCTCCGGGCCGAGCGCTAACCGTACTTGAGGTCCGTGCTCTGTCCGACCTCGATAATGTAACCGTCGGGATCGCGGATGTAGCAGCGGATCTCGCCGTACTTGGGTATTGGCGGCGTGATGAACTCGGCTCCTCGACTCTTCCACAATTCGTAGCACGCTTGAATATCTGCAACGCGGAAATTCATAAA
>JBEKFB010000119.1:0-11889 GCA_050013535.1 Bryobacteraceae bacterium
TTCGCTCGTACCAATGCAGGAAAGGCCGCAGGCGAGTGGCATTTCGGTCACCACCGAAGGCCACAAGGTCTGTTGCCGGCAGCAGATAGGTACGCAGATTCGCGCGGATCTGCAGCCACTGCAACCCTGGGCACTCCCGGGCGACGACTTGCGCATCGCGATAGTAGAGATCTGCTACCTTCGCTGTCCACGAGGAGTGCCAATTATCGAAACCCGTGGTCTTCTTCCGCATGTCGAGCAACGGAATGCCCCGCGGCGCAGGTGGCCGCACGAACTCCGCGTAACGATCGGTCCTGGTTTCAACCGCGGGGATTTCGAGAATCCGGCCGATCCGGCCTTCCCGCGTCAGCCGCTCGATCGCGTCGTCAGATGCCTGCTGTTGCACCATGTCCGCGTAGTTCATCTTCTTGAATACTTGTCCCGGAATCAGGTCGCCAAACATCGTGTAATTCTTAACGTAGAAGGCGGCGATCATAAGTGCCGGAACGGCGGCAGCCGCCACGCCAGTCCTCCACCGGTGTTTCGTCAGCAATATCGCCAGCGATGCGAGGAGCAGAAACCAGCACAGATGGTAAATTCCCCGGATGCTGGCCACAACCGCCAACGAGAGGAAGAAGAGCAGCGCGTCGCGAAACGCCCCGCTGCGGATGTAGCGCTCCATCGCCCAGGCGGCCACCGCGAGGGCAACCATGACAGGGTATTCGTAGAAGACCCAGTTCTCGTACAGCACCGTAATGGGGCTCGCAGTAAACAACGCCGCCAGCAGGAAAGCCAGCCAGTTTGCTACACCCAGACGCACCATCACTAACATCAGGCAGTAAGCCAGCACTAACCCCATCAACAAATGAATGACGAAAAAAACAGCTTCCGGATGAGCGGACGTTTTCAGCACCAGCCCCAGATAGAGGTTGAATCCCGGCGGCTGCTCTCGCAGATAAAGCAGGCTCTGCCAGAGATGGTTTGTGAGGAGCGCCGGGTCAATGTACTGCAAATAGGCGCCGATGGGAGTTGTGTCAGGCCGTATGCCCACGGCAAAGTAGATGACGCGAGACACAACAAAGACCAGTACCAGCAGAACGCGATCGCGCTGAGCCGAGAATCTTTCCGTGAGTTCGCTGTACATGTGTCACTCGCTGGCTCACAGGGCCGATGTCTCGTCAGGGGGGCGGGTCTTCAGCGTGGATTACCGATTTAGTTATTGTAAACGCTTCGCCGAGACTTTGGCTTTGCGCTTGCCACATCACCGCGCCCCCACAATGTAATGCTACGCTCAAGATCCGTTTCATGAAATACCAACACCGGGTGCTGGGCATGCTTTCCCTGCTCGCCGTGATCACCTATCTGGATCGCGTCTGCATCGCCGTGGCCGGCCCACGCATGCAGGACGCTTTGCACATCAGCCCACAGGAGTGGGGCTGGGTGACCAGCGTTTTCTTCCTTTCCTACAGCGCATTCGAAATACCCACGGGCGCTCTGGGAGATCGCATTGGCCCGCGCCGCGTCCTCACCCGCGTGGTTGCGTGGTGGTCGGCCTTCACGTCACTCACGGGGGCCGTTTCCAGCTACTACATCCTGCTGCTCGTCCGGTTTTGTTTCGGAGCCGGCGAGGCGGGCGCCTATCCCAATGCATCGGTAGTCATCGGCCGCTGGATCCCGGTTGCCAGGCGGACACGCGCCTGGGGCATTGTGTGGATGACCAGCCAGGTTGGCGCCGCCTTGTCGCCTCTGCTTGTCGTGCCTATTCAGGTGCGCTACGGATGGCGGGCGCCTTTCTTTGTGTTCGGCATCCTGGGAGTGGCATGGAGTGCGGCGTGGTACGTGTGGTTCCGCGATTCACCGCACGAGAAAGCGGGAGTCACCGAGGCTGAACTGCTCGAAATCGGCTCGGTTCCCGGGCTGCAACATCACGGCATGCCCTGGGCCGTGGCGTTGCGGCTCCCGGCGCTGTGGCGTATTGGGGCGATTGGAGCCTGCTACGTGTACTCGCTGGGATTCTTCCAGTCGTGGCTGCAAACCTATCTGGTGAAGGGCCGCGGATTCACCGAAGCCGCGCTGGTGCTGTCTTCGCTCACTTATGCGGTCGGTGCAATCGCCAACGTCTTAGGTGGGGTGGCGGGCGACTGGATGGTACGGCACCGCGGTTTACGAAACGCGCGTCGTTGGACAGGAACAGCGGGACTCAGCGCGGCGGCGCTGTTCCTCACTGCGGCCGTTTTCGCGCCGGGGGGTAAACTGGCGCTCGTCTTCCTTTCACTTGCCTACGGCGGAATTCTGTTTCAGCAGCCAAGCCTCTCTGCCCTTTGCCTCGACGTAGGTCGTAAGAACGCCGGAGCGGTGTTTGGATTCATGAACACGGCGGGCAACGCCGCTTCGGCCCTCTCCGCCGTCGTCTTTGGCTACCTGGTTGGACACTTCGGCAATTACAACGCGCCGTTCGTGGCGATGGTGGCCTTGCTGTGCATTGGCGCAATCCTGTGGCGGCAAGTGGACCCTACGCGCGAACTGTTCCCCGAAATGGCCCCCGCCGAGTCCGAGGCCTCGGCTTAGTCAAGGGGTGGCGGCCGGAAAGGTGCTTCTCGACGGCTTATAGTAAACAGGAGACTCCATGGCCCGGTTCTTGTTTACCATGCTTCCAGCGAACGACCTGGGCTTGCCAACCCGGCTTGTGCCGATCGCGCGAATTCTCGCAGATCGCGGCCACGATGTCGCGGTGTTTAACCCCGCACCGGCGCCCGCAAGACTGATCGAGGATGCGGGGTTGAAGAATCTTCCAATGCCATCGCGGCCCATGCCGGCTCCCGCGATCGATCTCGCCCAGGTGAGCGCGGCCTGGGACGTAGAGCACATGCTCGCCGTTGCGTATGGAGACGAGGAATTTGCGAAGGCGGCGACGGCTGCTCATGTCGATTTGATGCGCGACTATGATCCCGATGTGGTCGTCGATTCTTTTGGACTGTTCGCGTGCCTTGCCGCGCGCATTCTCCAGGTGCCACTCGCGAGCGTGCTTCAGGGCAGTTTTCATCCGGCGAGCAGCGGGTTTCTCTGGTGGGCAGGAGAGCGTCCGGCCGGATTGCCGAGCGCGGTGCCAGTAATCAACAAGGCCGCGGCGGATTACGGCATCGCGCCGTTAGCGCGCTGCGTCGATTTGCTGGCGGGCGATCTTTCCCTGATCGTGGGCACACCGGAAACGGATCCACTGCCCGCCACCGCGCATGTCACGTACGTCGGCCAGATCGTCTGGCAGCGCGGCAATGCCACTCTGCCGGACTGGGTGGTTACGCTCAGCCGCGACATGCCCGTGATATGGGTCTACTCCGGCAATCCCAGGTACGGCGGCGCTCCAACTCCTATTGACTCCATCGTGGTGATCCGCGCGGCAATTGCGGCCCTCGGCGATGCGCCCGTGCAAGTCGTGTTGACAACCGGCTACCAGGAAGTGCCTGAGGAGGTCGGCGCTCTGCCGTCGAACTTCCATCATGCGGCCTATTTGCCAGGTCTGGCGATGGCTGAGCGCTGCGACCTGATGGTGCACCATGGCGGTCACAGCTCAGTCATGACCGGGTTGTCCGTCGGCACCCCGGCGGTGATCATCCCGACCATAACGGAGCGGGAGAGCAACGCTCGCCGGCTGGCGGCGTTGGGCGCTGGTGAGATTGTGATGCCCGTGGACGGTGCGGACGGTGAAAAACACATCGATGTAGCCGACTTCGGCTCTAAGGTGGATCGCGTGTTGAACGAACCCTCCTATCGCAGGTCGGCTCGCCGCGTCGCCGAATCGATGCGCCAATTTGGCGGAGCGCCGGATGCCGCCGACCGAATCGAGCGGCTGGCAGGCGGTGCGGCCTGAACCGCAGAAGGTGATCGGATTCGTCGCATGAGAGTCGTGGACTCCGGCACAATGATGCTCGCCTATCGAGTCCCCTGGCCGTGCACGACGCGAGCGGCCTGAGCCGTGTCGGTGTATTGCTGAAACGCGGTGATCTTAGCGTTCCGGATGCGCCAGATGTGAGCGAATTGGGCGTTCAGAGGAGCTCCGGTCGCTTTGTACGTGGCCTTGTAGTAGCCGAGCGCCACGACGGTGTCGCCGGCGTCGAGGAACTCGGAAGGAAGGGCCTGAAAGTGATCCCATGCGGTGGCCAGACGGAAGAAGATGCCCTCAGCAATAGCGGCAGGGCCGACATAGGGATTGCGGTCGGCGTAAGGGAAACTCTCCGCTTCATTCCAGACAATGGCGGGATCCATGCTGGCGAGAACAGCCGGACCGTCGCCACGGGCGAAGGCTGCGTAAAGGCTTTGGATGAGATCGACGTTCGTTTGGGGCATGTGAAGGGTCTCCGGTACCCCGAGCAGTATACAGGGAACCTATTCTGAAATCGCCGGCAGCGAGACAAGGATGCCTGCCTAACGTCTCCCGGCTCGCTGGAAGCACCCGTCCCGTAACGTCCTGTTGTGCTCACGTGGGCTCCCCCGCAGTTCGCCGAAAAGCCTGAGGCGTCCGTAAACACGTGTGCAAATGCGTTGACGCCGCCAGGCTGTGGCGTTAGGCTGGAAGAGTGCCGCTTCCGGTTATCCGCTATGAATCCCCTCGCGATTACCTGTGGACAGGCGTAGCGGCGCTGGCCTTCACGGCCTTCTCGGCGTGGGTGGGCCTGGCATGGCACTGGGCCTGGTTGGCCGCGGGTTTCCTGTTCCTGGGCGCGGTTGCGGCGTTCGCGCTCGGCCTTCTTCCCGATATTGAGATCCACGAAACTCATCTGCTGGTGGAGCGGCATTTCCGCAGCGGCGCGCGGCGCATTCCGTGGACAGATGTCGCCCGCGTCGACAAACTGTGCGGATTTCCCCTGATGGTGCGGCTCACCTTTATGGATCGCGAGACGGCGTTGCTGATTTACGCCGGCGATGAGCAGGGACGGGAGAGTCTGCTGCGCAATATGAGGCGCTATCCGCGCGAGGCGTTGATCGAAGGCGCTCCCTGGCGCAGCTTCTGGGGCGAGCCACAGCGTCCGGCCGCGAAACGCCGCGCCGCCGGACCGGGCCGCACTCCGCCGCCACGCTATCCCGTGCTGCTTCCCGGCGACGAAGCCGAAGTGGAACGGCTGTTCCAGCAGTTGAAGACGGTGGGCCGTCTGGATCCGCAGAACAAATCCGACGAAAAATAATTCATCGCCGGCGCAACTGGACGAACGCGAACATCGACCAGTGCCGCGGCCATTTTCCCAGCAATCGCTCCAGTCCGCGCCACAGTGGAAATGTCGCTTCCGGCATCAGTTGCCGCATGGATACGCCGCCGGAAACCAGATAGCGGAAGGGCATGAACGGCCGCACGTTCTGGATGTCCAGCTCAGGAAACCCCGCTTCGAACGCGCTCCGGTCGCGTTCGAAGATGATCCACGGCAGCGCTCCGTTCGCGCCCGAGAGCGGGCCGGATTGCGGGAACGTCCAGTCCGCCGCATCGGGATTGAACGGCTCGTGGTGCAGCCGCGTGTATATTGGGCGCGACCATGTGGAGACCCACGGCTCGATCATGGCGATGGTTCCCCCGGGTCGCAGACATCGCCGGGCTTCCGCTAAGAACGCACGATTGTCGGGGATGTGATGGAGCACATCCACCATGACGATTGCCTTCAGGCTGCCGCACGAAAACGGCAGCTTACGCGCGTCGAGAACGAGCTGAATCTCCGGGCATGGGAACACCTCCGAAGCGATAAGTCCCGGCACGTATTGCGCAAGAAACCCCGCACCCGATCCTAACTCCAGCACGCCACCGGGCTCCGGGGGAATCGCTGCGCAGATCAACCGGTACCACTCGTCGTAGATACGCCGCAGGAACCGGTTGCTTTGGATGATGGCGCGCCGCCGCTCGGTGGTTCGCGGATCGTCAAGATTGAGATCGCGAGTCTCCGGGTGAGCGAGCAGCCTCTTGATTCGTGCGAGCATGCGCGGAAGCAGTCATCATACTGCACGCGCTGCACGCGCGCGAAGCCCGTGTTTCAATCGCGGCGCCAGTGGCCTTCCACGCGGCGCCAGCCGTGATTGGTCTGCTCCCAGTGCGCGGGCGCCCAATACGCGTGCGCACGCGGCGGATGCACCCAGTGGCCCTCGGCCCAGACCCAGCGGCTGCCGCGCAGGTCCCAGTATCCGTCAGCCCACACATAGCCAGGTGCAGGCGCATATCCAACCGCGCCCACTACATAAGGCTGTGCGGGCGGGCCCGGCACATAAGCGGCGGCCACGTAGGCGTGCGAAGCGCATCCCGCGAGCAATGAGGACGCGGCCAGCACACCTGTAAGCAAAATGTTTCGGATCGTCATAGCATAATCTCCTGTCACAAAAAACGCATCGCAACGCCGTAGGTTGCGATTGTGAAAGCGGAATAATCTTATGCGCCGTTAATGAAGCGAGCGTAACTGAGGCGTTCCCACAGCGTGTCCGGCTTCGCATCGAATACCAGATCGGCCGAACCCGGAACGATTCGCCACAGTCCGCGGCTGATCTCGCTCTCGAGTTGACCTGCGCCCCATCCGCAAGCGCCGAGGTAGACGCGGAAGGAAGCCGCTGGCGTGCCCGCGGCAATTTCTGCTCGCATACGCTGCTTGTCCGATATCAAGTAAACGCCGCGCAGCACGCGATCCAGTCCCGCGCGCGGCGTTCTCGACCGCAACAACGCGTTCACACCAAGCAGAACCGGTCCACCAGCCCATGCGGTTTGCGCGAGTGCCGGCCCAGCCTTTAGTTCCGCGAAAACCTCGGCCAGCGATATCTTCACCGGCCGATTCAGCACGAGTCCCGTTGTCCGATGCACGTCATGATCGAGCACCAACACCGCCGTGTGCGCGAAGTCTGTATCGTGGGATGCCTCGGTCGCGAGCAGGATCGCACCCGTCTCCTGACCCGCTATCGTCGCGGTGGCCAGCGCGATCAGCGGCAGCAGGTGTCCCATGGCGAGCATCTTATCCCAAAGGCGGACACACGGCACAACGCGCCGCCTATCGAAATCAGCGCATTAACAATGCGGCCTCCGGCTGCCCGCGTGCACTATGAAGACAACCATGGAGACCCTCTGGCACGACATTCGTTACGGAGTTCGCACCCTCCGGCAGAACCTGGGGATCACCGCCATCGCGGTGCTGACGCTGGCGCTGGGCATTGGCGCGAACACCGCCATCTTCAGTATGGTGAACTCCATCCTGCTGAAGCCGTTGCCGGTGCGGGAACCGGCGCGCATCGCCGTTCTCGGCTTCCACCAGAAGAAAGGGTCTGAGCAGAGCCAGTTTTCGCTTCCCGAATATCGCGACATCCGCAGCCAGACCCATGGCGTGTTCTCCGATCTGGCCGCCCTGCAAATCGGAGTGGACGGGTTAAGCGCGGGCGGGCGCGCGGACCGCGTCCTCACTAACTACGTCTCCGGGAACTTCTTCTCCATGATGGGCATTCGTCCCGCGCTGGGGCGCTTGATTCTGCCGTCGGAGGGGGAAGTCTTAGGAGCCGATCCGGTGGTGGTGCTGAGCTACGCTTACTGGCAGGCGCGCTTCGCGGGTGACCGCGGCATCGTTGGCCGCAAGGTTTTCATCGACGGCCATCCGGCGACGATTATCGGCGTCGCGCCCGAAGGATTCTTCGGCACCAGTCCGTTGATTAACGTACAGGCGTACCTTCCCGTCGGCATGATGACGATCGAGGGCATCACCGCCGATCTGTTAAACAACCGCGCGAATCGCTCAGTCACCCTGTACGGCCGTCTTGGGGATGGCGTCGGCCTTGCCTCTGCCGAGCCGGTGCTCGCCGCGGTGGCGCAACGTCTTTCGCGCGAATATCCGGACGCCGACAAGGACGTGAACATCCAGGCGTTTCCGGAAGCGCGCGCTCGCGTGAACCTCAATTCCGATAACTACCTTCAGATCATCGCGGACATTTTTCTGGGGCTGGCCGTGCTGGTGCTGTTGCTGGCCTGCGTGAACGTGGCCAATATTCTGCTGGTGCGCGCCACCGTGCGCGAGCGGGAGTCGGCCATTCGCTCGGCTCTGGGCGCCGCGCGATTGCGGCTGATTCGGCAGTTGCTCACTGAGAGCATTCTGCAATCGCTGGCCGGGGGCGCCGCGGGAATTCTTATCGGAGTGTGGCTGAGTTCCGGCCTCGGCTCGCTGCGATTGGGGACGGATCTGCCTGCGCGTCTGGACTTCAGCTTCGACTGGCGGGTGTTCACCTACGCCTTCGCCTGCGCGGTGCTCACCGGAATTGCCGCCGGCATCGTTCCCGCCGTTCGGGCGTCGCGAGGTAATCTGAGCAGCATCCTGCACCAGGGCGGACGCGGCATGGTGGATGGCCGCCATCGCTTACGCAGTGTGCTGGTGACGGTGCAGGTGGGCGGCTCGCTCATGCTGCTGATCATCGCCGGATTATTCGCCCGCAGTCTGGGCGCGGCGCAGCACAACGATCTGGGCTTCAACCCGAATCACGTGCTGAACCTGACTCTCGATCCGAACGAGATCGGCTACAGCACGGCGCAGGGCCAGGCATTCTACCGGGATCTCCTGCGGCGTGTTCGAGCGCTGCCCGGCGTCGTCGCGGCAAGCACCGCGAACTCCGTGCCCATGGGTTACTACTTCAGCGCCGACACGCCTCAGGTGGACGGCTACCAGCCGCCGCCCGGCCAGCCCGCGCCACAGGCCCTGTGCAATGCGGTCTCCTCGAATTACCTGCGGACCATGCGCATCGCCCTGTTGCGCGGCCGCGACTTCACCGATGCCGATGACGCCAAAACACCGTACGTGGCCGTTATCAATGAAGCCATGGCCAAACGTTTCTGGCCCAGGCAGGATGCTATCGGCCGGCAATTCAGCATCGCTTCCGAACCCGGCCATCCCATGGTGGTGGTGGGCGTGGTTCGCAACTTCCACTTCGAGGGCATAACAACGCCAATCGCCCCGGCCTTTCTTATGCCGCTCCCGCAGCACCCCGTCTATTCGCTGCAGACCCTGCAGGTGCGCACCGTGGCGGATCCGCGGAACATGATTCCCAGGGTGGAG
Organism: Bryobacteraceae bacterium; assembly: GCA_050013535.1. Lineage (GTDB taxonomy): Bacteria > Acidobacteriota > Terriglobia > Bryobacterales > Bryobacteraceae > CAWACP01. Next base: position 9,027 of record JBEKFB010000119.1, read on the forward strand.
AATGTAGTCTCGGCGCTGGCGCCCGGCCTGCCAGTGTTTGACGTCAAAACCATGGCCGAGGCTCTCAATACTCTGAACGGACTGCTGGTCTTTCAGGTTGCCGCGGGCCTGGCCGCGGCGCTGGGAATTCTCGGGCTGGTTCTGGCTATCGTCGGCGTCTACGGCGTGGTCTCTTACGACGCCAGCCGCAAGACGCACGAGATTGGGATTCGTGTGGCTCTTGGGGCGGAGCGTTCGGATGTGCTGCGAATGGTGTTCCGCCAGGGACTGGTCATTGTAGGAGTGGGCCTGGCTCTCGGCCTGGCAGCGGCATTCGCATCCGCCAGCGTGGTGGCCAGCTTTCTCGCTGTGAGCGCCGTCGATCCGGTGACCTATATCACCGGCTCAGTCGCGCTGGCTTTGGTTGCGCTGCTTGCATCCTACATACCCGCGCGCCGCGCCATGCGAGTGGACCCGATGGTGGCGTTGAGGCACGAGTAATTGGCAGACCCGGATCGGGTCAGAACCCGAATTGCAACCTGGCATCGACGCTGCGCGATAGGCCGATCGCGGTGCCGGAAAATAATCCGGCGAAGTCAATTACATTGATTTTGTTGGTGAGGTCAAATCCGTCGAGCTGGAAACGTATGGAATGCTTGTCGCTGTTTCGCAATACGATTCCCAGGGACGCGTCGAGGGATTCCAGCGGGCGTGGCCGAAAGTCGGAGAAGTTCACGCGGTTCAGGATTGCCTGGCCGTATTCTTCGGCAGCCTCCTGATAGGTGCCATCGAAGTCGATTGGCAGGCCGCTATCGTAGGTTCCGCCAATCGCCGTCCACAATCGCCGGTTTATGTCGTACCGAAAGCGCGCCCGCACCGTATTCCGCTGGTCCTGAGACACGGGAAACACGCCACTCGTGGCGCTGATAGCTTGCGCCGCTTCGTCGCCGATGAACAAGCCGCCGGTCACCGGAAAATACCCATTACCGCGCATGTTGCTATAGCTGGCGTAACCGGAAAACGGCCCCCAGTGGGGAATGTCAAGCTTCGCTTCCGCCCCATAGATATCGGCGACAGCAAAAGTAATCGGAAAACTCACGCCGGTGTTGAGCAAGAGATCGTCATCGGGGTAATCGCGGTAATGCCGCCAGTAAAAGTTGCCGCCGATAGTGGCCTTGCCGAAAAGCGCCCGGCCGAAACCCGCCTGATAGTAATCCCCGCGGGCGGGCTGAACGGGCAAACGCAGCACCTGATCGCTTAGGCTGGTCACCGCCGGAGAGCTCGCCACCAGAATGTTCTCAAAAGGCGGTGTCTGAAAGATTTTGTCGTAAGCGCCGCGGAAAACGATTTTCGTCCCCGGCCAGTAGATTGCGATTCCCGCCCGTGGACTCCATGCCACCCGGTTGATCAGTAGGTCGTAGTGATCGAACCGGACGCCGCCGCTGAGAGTAACATTCTTCCAGTGCATTTCATCCTGCGCGAACACGCCCTGTTCCCGGTCCGGGGCGTGGCCGTAGAAGCGGAACGCCAGAGGCGTGCCCGGGTCGAACAACGCCGGGTCGGTGATGAGATAATTCAGAGCTTCCTCGATTGACGCGTAATCCGACTCGACGCCGGTCTTGAATTCGTGAATACGGGCATGGACCGAAACACTTCCCTTGACGTATTCCTCGTGGTACCCGCGGTCCTGGCCGGCGATCATCGGCGTGGAAAGATCGTTGGACCACAGGCCTGCCGTAAGGTCTCGAATCATCGCGCGTAACTGCCCCAGCACGTTCGTCGAAAAGATATGGTCGTAGGACAATTGCGCGGCGCTGTCAAAGTCGTCGCGGTCCTGCCGTTGCCCGGCCTGCTCCTGAACCATCTCATCGGGCACCAGAAACCGCGCTTGCTCGCGCCAGAGAACAATGCCGATCCGGTCCGCATCGGTGAGGTCGCGATTGTATTGTGTCGTGATGCCGGCCAGCGTGCCATGATTAGTGTAGTTCTGGAGAACCGGCGGATCGAGATAGCGGTCCGTGCTCGTCGCGGATGCGCCGATATTCAACGCCGTCTTGTCCCAGCCGTACTGCCCATCGAGATACGCGTTTGCCGTATCGAAGCTGCCGCCGGAAAACAACGCATTTCCGTGAAATCCCGGCCGAAGATCGCGCCGGGTCTCCACTTCGATCACCCCGCCCATTTTCCTGCCGTACTCGGCGGGAAACCCGGCGGTATAAACGCTCATCTCCTGCACGCTGCCGGCATCGAGGTCCGGAGCGTAAGCTACGGATCGGTTCTCGGTGAGCGGCAGTCCGTTAACAACATACTGGGTCTGGTATTCCTCGCCGCGCGGATGCAAAATCCCGTTGGCTTCGAACAACCAGCCAGGTTCCTGATTCACCAACTCGCCGAGCGACCGTCCTGGCTGCGCGCTCAGCCGGTCCTGTAAGGTCGCGCTTCCGATCCGATTCACCGAGCTGACATCACCGGGATCGATCAGCGTCCTGTCGCTGCTGACAGTAACCGTCGTCTTAGCAGGCCCGATCGCCAGCACGAACGTTACTTCCATCGGGATTGCCGACCTGATGTCGATCAGCCGCGACGCCGGTGCAAAGCCACTGCGGCTCACCCTTACCGCATAAAGACCGAAAGGCAGACGCCTGGCGATGATGTTGCCCTCGCCGTCCGTGTCGAAGTCGCGCAGGTACTCGTTTGCCTGACAGACCAACTCCGCACGACCCTGCAGCGGCAGTCCACTCTGGTCCCTTACGGTGATTCGCAGTTCACCTGTATCCGCCTGACCGAAGGCGAAGACCGCCGTCAGAGCAGCCAGGCAAGCTGCAGTCAGACCATCCCAGGATCTTATCGCGCACCTGCTTCCGATTCCTTATGGTAGCGACAT
>JBEKFB010000120.1:0-11451 GCA_050013535.1 Bryobacteraceae bacterium
GCCGAACATTGCGGGCGGCTCTCGCCCTTCTTCAGCGGCACGATGGAATCGGCGGCTTCGTCCCAGTACCAGCCGTAGCCCCGCGCCTCCTTCACGCCGACGTTGAACCACACCGGCGAGTTGAAGCACGCCTTCTGGGTCAGCATCAGGTGAGCCAGCTCATTGCGGAAGTTCTCCGCGTCGGCGGGCGTGCGGAAGTAATTCCCGGCCTTGCCCCAGTCCGCTATGGTGTCCACCACGCGATGCACCAGTTGGGCAACGCTGCGCTCCCGGTCCGGCGACCCGGCCTTCCCGTGAAAATACTTGCTGACCACGATGTTGGTCGCCGTCTGAGACCAGTCCGCCGGCACGTCGATATCGGTCTGCTCAAAGATGATCTGGCCCTTGTCGTTGGCGATGGCGGCGGTGCGCGGTTCCCATTTCAACTCGTCGTACGGCGTGCGGCCGGGCTCGAGTTTTTGCGTGAAGTATTTCGGGAAGGTGATGCCGATGCGCTGCGCGGTCGGAAGAGGCCGTTTCCCGTGCTTGAGTTCGCCCACCCGGGTACTGAGGTCAACGCTGAGCTGTCCCATCTTGTTCTTTGACTCCTGACGCTCTGTCAGATTCTCGGGGATCTGACGATTCTCGCAGATTCCTGGCCGCCGTGCCATTCAGGTTAATAAACCATTAAGCCAGGGATGCACTCGCAATCATGACCCAACATGTAGTACTACGTCAAGGATTATATCTATTAGATGTACAGCACCTTACGGGCGATGCGCCGGTGGTCGTCCCGTCCCGTTAGAGAACGGCGCAGCCGCAGAATGTGTCCCTGTGACACACCGCGACACAGTCTGCCGCGCCTTTCTGGGAAGCCGGTGCCCGTAAATCATTGATAAACGGTACTGTGACCTTGGTTCCAGGATTGCACCTACCCATGACGAATTGATTGAGGTAACTCTCTAGACCTGCCCTCTGATTGCAGCAAGCGGGAGAGCGAAGAACAGGATTCGAAAAACGGCGTGCTTGCGGGAGCCGGTGTTCAATCTTTAGCTTGTTCTTTGGGATCTTGCAGGTTGCATCAGAGGGGCTTTTTTTAAGGTCTCGGTATCATGTTAAGTTTTCTGAGCTTCCCATGGAGTCCGGGAAGCGGCGGCTGTTGGCGTTCGTGGTACAGGAATTGAAGGACGCGGGCCTGACCAGGAATGGAAAACCAGTAAGCGGGTGTTTCGAAACCAGCGGCGTTGCGGCCGGATCCAGCCCATCCCGGGCAGAGCGCATCGGACCGCTGGCCACTTATCCAGCCTGCGAAACCAGCGGTCCGATGCGTTCGTATCTGTTTTTCAAACTCTCTTGCTAAACTAAATCGTAACGAAGCCCACAGTCCAGGACCTAAGAGACTTGATTCGGGTGCCTGCGGTGTTTATACTGGCTTTTTCTTGCTGCGGGGCAGTTTGGCATGATCGCTCGGGAAGATTTCGATCCACTGGGTCCCCAACGGGAGGCGGCGATGTTCTACGGCCTCTTTTTGCGCGGCCACTCGGCGGACGCGCTGCGCAGGGATATCGACGTGCCTAAACCCGTTCTGGACAAGTGGTTGAAGCGGCGCTACGAGCCGAATTTCCGCGACACCATCCACCGCATGTACTCCTACCGCAAGCAGGTTCTGGCCATTTTCGACGAGCTGGTGCTCCACGAGAGGATCAGGTACCGGGTTCAATAGCGGCGCGAATCCGCAACAGCGAGTCCCATAGTCCAGCCACCAGATCGAGCCGCAGGGCGTTCGGCCCATCGGAGAGGGCGCGCTCGGGCGCTTCGTGAACCTCGAAAAACACCCCATCAATCCCGGCGGCAACGGCCGCGCGCGACAGCGGCGCGATGAACTGCGGCTGACCGCCCGATGCGGTCCCCGCGCCACCGGGCGTCTGGACGCTGTGCGTGGCATCGAAGATCACCGGCCAGCCGGATTCGCGCATGATCGCCAGGCCGCGCATGTCAACCACGAGGTTGTTATAGCCGAACGATGATCCGCGCTCGGTAAGCAGCACGCGCGAGTTGCCAGTGGATGCGACCTTCTCCGCCGCCAGATGGATGTCGTGTGGCGCCACGAATTGGCCTTTCTTGATATTCACCACGCGCCCGCTGCGGCCAGCTTCCAGCAGGAGATCGGTCTGGCGGCAGAGAAACGCGGGGATTTGCAGGATGTCCACGGCTTCCGCGGCAGCGGCGACCTGGGAGACATCGTGCACGTCGGTCAGGACCGCGTAGCCTTCGCGGCGTAAACCAGCGAGAAAGCGCAGGCCTTCCTCGGGGCCGGGTCCGCGATAGGATCCGCCGCTGCTGCGGTTGGCCTTGTCGAACGACGCTTTGAAGACGAACTTGCCGAGAATTCGCTTCAGCTCGCGCGAGAGAAAATGGACGTGTTCCTCGCTCTCAATGACGCAGGGCCCGGCGATTGGAACCAGCGGGAAGCCGCGGCCAAACGCAATCGAGGCGCCGGCCGAAGTGGTGAACTCAACCATGTTCCGCGTGAGTGAGCTGCTGATGAACGTGCGGAGCAGTGGCCGGATGCGGCCGCTGTTTGTGATATTTCAATGCAGCTCCGATGAATGCGCGGAACAACGGATGGGGTTCCATTGGCTTCGATTTGAACTCGGGATGGAACTGGCACCCGAGATACCACGGATGATCGCGGATCTCACAGATCTCAACGTAAATGCCATCGGGTGTCTGTCCAGCGAGGACGAGGCCGTTCTCGGTCAGGATCTTCTCGAAATCCCGATTGAATTCGTAGCGGTGGCGATGGCGCTCGCTTATCTCATCCACGCCGTATGCCGCGCGCGCGAACGTGCCCTCGGCGAGACGGCACGGATATGCTCCCAGGCGCATCGTGCCGCCTAATTCATCCACGCCCTTCAACTCGCGCAGCTTGTAGATCACGCGGTAAGCGGCGCCGGAATCGAACTCAGTGGAGTTTGCGCCCTTCAGGCCACAGACGTTGCGTGCGTATTCGATCACCATGGTCTGCATGCCGAGGCAAATGCCGAAATACGGCACCTTTTGCTCACGCGCGAAGCGGATAGCGTTGATCATTCCTTCCACGCCGCGTTTGCCGAAGCCGCCGGGGACGAGAATGCCGTCGTATTCGCGCAGAGAATCTATGCAATCGGGCCAGTCGAGATGCTCGGCTTCAATCCACTTGATATTCACTCGCGCACGATGTGCCAGCCCGCCGTGCAGCAGCGCTTCCTTCAGGCTCTTGTAAGAATCCTCGTACTCGACATACTTGCCTACCAGCCCGATAGTCACCTCGTCCGTGGGATTCTGCATGCGCTCAATCATTCCGGTCCAGTGGCTGAGGTTGCGATCGGGCGCGCTGATCTTCAGCGCTTCAATGAGGATCTCGTCCACGCGCTGCTCGGCGAACACCAGCGGGACCTCATAAACCGATTCAACGTCGCTGGCGGTGATCACGGCATCGACATCGACATCACAGAATAGCGCGACCTTTTCCTTCAGATCCTGCGAGAGCGGGTGGTCGCTGCGGCACATCAGCACGTCGGGCTGAATACCAATCGCTCGCAGTTCTTTCACGCTGTGCTGCGTGGGCTTGGTCTTAAGCTCCTGCGCGGCCGCGATCCAGGGAACCAGGGTGACATGGACGAAAGCGGTATTTTCGCGCCCCAGCTCATGGCGCAACTGGCGGATAGCCTCGAGAAACGGCAGCGATTCGATGTCGCCCACCGTGCCACCGATTTCCACGATCACCACGTCCACGCCTTCAGCCACCTTACGCGCGGCAGCCTTGATTTCGTTGGTCACGTGCGGGATCACCTGCACGGTCTTGCCCAGATAATCGCCACGGCGCTCGCGCGAGATGATGCGCTCGTAGATTCTGCCGGAAGTGAGATTGTTGTCCTGGGTGAGCGGCGCGTGGGTGAATCGCTCATAGTGGCCGAGGTCCAGATCGGTTTCTGCGCCATCGTCGGTGACGAAGACTTCACCGTGCTGGAAGGGGCTCATGGTTCCGGGATCGACGTTGAGGTAAGGATCGAATTTCTGCAGCGTGACGCGGAGGCCGCGGCTTTCCAAGAGGCATCCGATGGACGCTGCCGCGATTCCTTTTCCCAGGGAAGAGACCACGCCGCCGGTTACGAAGATGTATTTCGCCACGTCAATGAACTCCTTCCGCGCGCAGTGCAGTCGCTTCGAACAACGCCGAAGCGCGTTCCAGGTCCTCGGGCGTGTCCACGCCGAGCGAATCGTACTCAGTCTCCGCCACGCGGATGCGGTATCCGTTTTCGAGAGCTCGCAATTGTTCCAGCTTTTCGGCGGTTTCGAGCGGCCCAACCGGCAGGTCCGAATAGCGCAACAGGAAATCGCGCCGGTACACGTAGAGGCCGATATGTTTGAAGTGCCCAGTGACGCCGTCAGCGGTCTCGCGCTGATAGGGGATTGGGTGCCGCGAAAAATAGATAGCGTTGCCGGCGAGGTCGGTGACCACTTTCACGACGTTGGGATTGCCGATCTCGGCGCGGTCTTCGATGCGCCGCTTCAGCGTACCCATTGGTGCTTCGTCGTCATCGCAAAGCGCGAGCACCGCGGCGTCGATAGCGGCAGGGTCGATGAGCGGCTCGTCGCCCTGAATGTTCACAATGATCTCGGCCGCTTCGGACGATGCCACTTCGGCGATACGGTCCGTGCCGGAGGCGTGATCCGAGCGCGTCATCCGCACCGGCGCTCCAAACGCGCGCGCGGCGGCCTCAATCCGCGAGTCGTCGGTGGCGATCAGGATTTTCGTGACGTAGCGGGCCTGCGATGCGCGTTCATAAACGTGCTGCAACACCGGTTTTCCGGCGAGAGAGGCGAGTGCTTTACCTGGGAAACGAGAGGAGGCGAACCTGGCAGGAATAATGCCCAGGATTCTGGTCGGCACATTGGATTATAGCATGGGGGTTGCGGGCAGGAATCTCCACGCTGAATGCACGAAGCTGAATGCTCGCTTAGCCCTCCGGAATTCCGTAGTCGGCCTCGCGGAGCGCGTCTTCATACTTCTCCTTAGCGTCGAGGGCCGCTTCCCTGGCTTTCTCTTCCGCAAAGCCAGCCTGCTCCCAAAGATCCCACGCATGGACCGAATGATCCGGTGTGGCGAGGGCCTCTTCCGCACGAATCGCCGCGACCCATTTGTCAACCGCGTCCTTGTAAGCTTGCCTGTGCAGATCCAGCTCGGCGTTGTCCATGGGTAGCGACATTGTAGGACAAAAGTGATGTCAGGTTGATGTCGAGCGGGTCGCGACTGCCCTCGCAACGTCGCTGATTCGCCACCGCTGCTCTTCCCGTGCCTCCGCGCCGGTACTACTATAGGCTGCAGGAGCATTCATGCGTTTCGTTCTCACTGTCTTCCTGCTTTGCGGTCTTGCGCCGGCCGCCGACAAAGGCGCGAGTGTACTGGTGGAGCGCGTCGGCGATACCGGCTTCATTCAACTTCCCGCCGACAGTTTCCAAACCCTTACAGCACGCGAGAAGGAGCTGTCGTGGTGGCTTTCGGAAGCTTCCATCGCCATCGATCCGATCATTTACGATCAGCTCTCCCGGTTCGGTCTTCGCCAAAAGGCCCTCCTGGAGATGATCGTCGCGCATCCGGAAGGAGTGGATCCGGCGGTGCTGCCCAAGATCGTCTTCTTCACGAAGCTGTTCTGGGCCAATCGCGGGAACCACAACGATCTGACCGCGCAGAAGTTTCTGCCCGATTTCACGTACGAAGAACTTCGCGCCGCCGGTATTGCCGTGCTCCGCCACCGCGCGAAGGGCACGATGACCGAGGACCAATTACTCGATGAACTTGGAGCCCTCCGAGCTTCGCTGTTCGATCCGGCGTTTGAACCGATGATCACGGCGAAGAGTCCCAGCGGCGGTCTGGATATCCTGCGGGCGAGCGCGAACAACTACTACGACGGGGTATCGCTGGCCGATCTGAACGGCTTTACCGAACATTACCCTCTGAACTCGCGGCTGGTGAAAGAGAACGGCGTGCTTCACGAGGAGGTCTATCGCGCGGGCACGCCCGATGGCGGTGTCCCCCCGGGTGTTTACGCCCAGTATCTGAAGCGTGCTGACGAGTATCTGGCGCAAGCACAAAAAGTGGCTGAACCTGCCCAGGCGAAAGCCATCGGCGATCTCATCCGCTATTACCAGACCGGCGATCCGAAAGACTGGCTGCAGTTCGACGCCGATTGGGTGCGCGACAACCCCACAGTAGATTTCGCTAATGGTTTCATCGAAATATATCGGGACGCCCGCGGCGCCAAGGGCACCTCCCAGAGCTTCGTCAGCATCACCGATCAGCGCGTCAACGCGCTCATGAAGAAGGTGGCGGCCAACGCCCAGTATTTCGAGAACAAGGCGCCGTGGCTGGACAAATACAAGAAGCAGGGCGTGCATCCGCCCATGGCCAAAGCCGTGGAGACCTTGATCGAAACCGGCGATTTCGACGTCACCACAATTGGCGACAACCTGCCGAACGAGAACGAAATCCACGAGAAGTACGGCAGCAAGAGTTTCCTGTTCACCGGCTCCACTCGCGCGTTGACCCACGCGGCCGGTGATGCCGGCGCCCGCGAGTTCTCCTGGAATGAAGAGGAGTTCCGCATCCTCAAGGATCACGGCGACGAAGCCGAGGACCTCATGACCGCGCTGCACGAGATCATCGGACACGGCTCAGGCAAGCTCGATCCAAAACTCACCCACGAACCGGCGTTCTATCTGAAGGAATACTTCTCGACGCTGGAAGAGGCTCGCGCCGATCTGATGGCGCTGTGGAACGCATGGGACCCGCGGCTGAAAGAAATGGGGCTTATCTCCGGCTCGGACGTGGCTAAAGCGATGTACTACGCGGCAGCCGTGGCGCCGCTGGTGCAACTCCGCCGCGATCCGAAGGGCGATACGCTCGAAGAGGATCACGAACGCGACCGCCAGCTTATTGTCGAGTACATCATGGACAAGACCGGCGGCATTTCGAAGAAGGTGCGCGACGGTAAGACCTACTACTACGTCGACGACTTTCCGAAGATGCGCACGGGCGTCGGCATGCTCCTGGCCGAGCTAATGCGGATCAAAGCGGAAGGGGACTACGAGGCCATCAAGGCCCTGGTGGACCGCTACGCCGTCCATTTCGATCCGGCGCTGCGGGATCAGGTGGTGGAACGCTATGGGAAGCTGAACCTGCCCTCCTACTGGGCGGGCATCAACCCGGAGGTGGACGCCGAAGTCGCGCGCGATGGCGCCGTCACAAACGTGCGCGTCACCTATCCGCGCAGCGTGGTGCACCAATACCTGCGCTACAGCGCCATGTACGATCCGCGGCTGATTAGGCCATAATGCGGGTCGTTGATCAGGCAATGATGCGGGTCATTCGTACCGGAGCGCGATGATCGGGTCGATCTGCATCGCCCGGCGCGCCGGAATGTAGATGGCCAGCGCGGCAGCCCCAATGAGCGCCAGCGGAATGCCCACGAAGGTCAACACGTCCGTGGACGTCACGCCGTAAATCAGCGACGCCATCAGGCGTGCGAGCGCATACGCGAGCGGCATGCCCACAATCAGACCGGCAGCCGTTACCGTCATGCCGCGCCGAAACACACTGCCCAGCACGCTGCCACGCGGCGCACCAAGGGCCATACGGAGTCCGATATCGCGCGTCTGCTCGGACACCATGTAGGACATGACGCCGTAGACGCCGATCGCCGAAAGCACCAGCGCGATGATGCCAAACACGCCCATCAGCGAAGCCACATAATTCAGGCCAATGGCGCGGTTGTGAATGGATTTCTCCATGCTGCGCATTTCGGAGATGGGCTGGTCGGGGTCCACCGAATGAATCGCGGCGGTCACCGCGGGCGCCAACAGCAATGGATCGCCGGCCGTACGCACTCCGATGTCCATCCACAACGCGGGCCGCTGCTGATACGGAACGTAGATGGCGGGACGCGGCGAGCGGTCATAGGGATTGTGCGACACGTCGCCCACTACGCCAACGACGGTCATCCACGGTTCCTTCGAATCGGCTTCGCCGATGCGGATCTGTTCGCCGATGGGCGATTTGTTCTTCCACCAGCGCTGGGCCATGCGTTCGCTGATCAACGCGACCGGGGGCGCAGTGGGGCCATCGCTCGGGAGCAGAAAACGGCCGTCGCGCAGCGGCACATGGAGTGTAGCGAAGTACTCGGGACTGGATACCTGATACATGCCGTTGGGTACATCGCCGGGGTCCACCGTGCGTCCCTTGATGGTGAAATCCCGCCCTTCCGAATGGTCGCTGTAGGGCAGAGTGGTGACCGCCGCGGCGGAACGTACACCCGGCAGCGCCTGGATGCGCTCCAGCACGTGCCGATAGAACTCCACGATCTGTGGTTTCTCGTGATACTTGTTGTCGGTGATGGCCAGACGCAGGGTGAGCAGCGTTTCTGGCTCAATCGCCTTGCCGGTGTTCAGGAGTGTGCTGAATCCGCGGACCATCAATCCCGCTCCCACCAGCAGCACGACGGCCAGCGCGATTTCCGAAGCTACCAGAATGTTGCGCAACCGCTGACGGGCTCGACCGGTGGACGAGCCGCGGCCGCCTTCCCGAAGCGCACTGGTGAGATTCGGGTGTGAACCCTGCCAGGCAGGCGCCAGACCGGCCAGTATGCCGCTGGCTACGGCGGCGATCAACGTGAAGACCAAGGTCCGCCCGTCGATCTGAATATCCTTGAAGCCCAGAACGTACCGTTCGATCTCAGCGGGCATGCCGCCACGGATCAGGTTGATCCCCCAATACGCCAGCAGCAGGCCGAGGCCCGCGCCAAGTAGAGAAAGCAGGACGCTTTCGGTGACCAGTTGTGCGATCACCCTCCAGCGGCCCGCGCCCAATGCACGGCGCACCGCGACTTCACGCAACCGTCCGGTGGCCCGCGCAAATTGCAGATTAGCTACGTTGACGCACGCGATGAGCAGCACGAACGCCACCGCGCCGAGCAACATCACCAGGTATTGTTTGGTCAGGTCACCAACGAGAAACCTCAGCACCGGCCAAACCACGAAGTGACGATTCTTGTTCGATTCCGGGTAGGATTTTTCGAGCCTGCGGGCGATGCCGTCTACTTCCGCCGTGGCCTGCTCGATGGTGCTCCCCGGTTTCAATCGCGCGATGGATTGCAGCGTCTGCGCGGTATGCGAGTTGCGCTGCTCGGGCGTGAGCCCCATGGGCGTCCAGACCTCGGCCGCCTGGGGGAAGTCGAAACTGGAGGGCATCACGCCGGTGACCGTGTACGGAACGTCGTCCAGCCGGATGGTCCGGCCGACGATGTTCGGATCGCCGCCGAAGCGGCCGTGCCAGAGCCGGTCGCTCAGGATGACTTCGTGATCCCTGCCTGGCTCGTCCTCGTCAGGCTGAAAGGCGCGTCCACGAGCCGGCTGAACGCCCGCGACAACGAAAAAGTTCGCGCTCACCAGAGACTGATTCACGCGATCCGGAGTCACACCCGTTCCCGCAAGGTTCGCGAGACCGCCCTCCCAACTTGCCAGGCTGGCAAACGACGTATTGCCGCGGCGAATCTCCTCGATGTCGGCGGGCGTCGCGCTGTCCCAGCCGTCGGGGTTGCCAGGATCGCCCTGTTCGACGCTTACCAGTGTCTCGAGGTGCGGCAGCGGCACGGGCTTCCAGAGCATGGCGTCGCAAAGGCTGAAGATGGCGGTAGTTGAACCGATTCCGAGGGCGATGGTGAAAGCGGCGGTTAGCGCGAATCCGGGCGAGTTTCGCAGATTGCGCGCGCCATAGCGGATGTCCTGCCAGAGGCTCATGGGTTCTCCAGTGGCTTAGTATACGCAGATGGACGGATCGCCGTTCCCGCTAATTCAGGGGCGGGTGGCACGTTCCAGCAGGTATACGTACGACCTGTAAACGCTGCCCGTGGCGCGTGTCAGCCCGATTTCGCAGGTGCGGCTGCTGGAATAGTGGCCGTCGAAGTTGCCCGCGCGCACCTCGACCGCTTCCTGGCGTGTAGCCGACGCGGTGAGTTCGGGAACTAAGTAGCCCCGATCGCCGGCAAAGCCGCAACATCCGGCGCTGGGTGGGATTGATGCCGTGCTGCTGCAGGCCGACGCAATCGCCTGGAGTTCCGGCGTCAGGCCCATTTTGGTCAACGAGCAGACCGAATGGAGGGCGACCGATCCCGCCTTGTGCACAACGGTGAGATGGGGCAGAAGCCGATCATGCGCAAATCGCACGCTGTCGAGAATTCGCATCTGGTCGAAATGGCGCTGATTTTCATCGGCTAAGTGCGGACGGCATGTGAGCAGGCCGTAAGTGCAGGGGCTGGCATCGACAACAATGGGCAACTTGCCGTGATCGGACCATTCCCACAAGCGCTCGATGGTTCGATTGACTGATAGTTCGTGCGCCTTATCGAAGCCCTTTGATGAGAACGGCACGCCACAGCAGGTTCCGGAAACATCTGAAGGAAGGTGAACGAGAACTCCCGCGCGCCGGGCGACTTCGACGAAGGCTTCCGTGAGTGACAGATCGTCGGGCTCGCCGTGCAGCCGGCCGAGGACGCGAGTAATGCACGCCGGGTAATAGACGGCTTCCGCGCCGGTGCGACCGGTGTGATGGCGGCGATTTCGGGCAGGGCGCGGCAGATCGCGCCGCCACGGATAGCCTATTCGCAGTCCCAGCCGCGCGATGCGTTCGATGAGTCCAAAATGTTCGGCGAGGAATTGCGCGAAGCGATGAGCGATCGCGGAATGCCGCTCCTGGCGCAGCCGTTTTGTGAGCGCGCCGGTATCGATACCCACCGGGCAAGCTATCGCGCACAGCCCGTCGGCAGCACAGGTATCGAGCGCCATGTAGGGGAAATCGGGCTCTAGCAAAGCCGCCGCCTGGCGGCTGCGCGCCATCTCACGGCGCACCACGATGCGCTGCCTGGGAGTCAGCGTGAGATCGCGGCTGGGGCAACGCGATTCGCAGAAGCCGCATTCGATACATTTGTCGACTTCTTCCTCCACGCTGGGCAGGCTCTTCAGATCGGCCAGATGCGCCCGCGGGTCCGCGTTTATCAGAACACCGGGGTTGAGCAGGTTCTCCGGATCGGCCAGCCCCTTCACGCGCTTCATGACGCGATAAGCTTCCGGCCCCCATTCGGTCTCGACGAACGGCGCCATGTTTCGCCCGGTGCCATGTTCGCCCTTGAGCGATCCATCGTAGCGCGCCACCACCAGGCGCACGACGTCATCCATAAGCCGGGCGTATTGATCGATCGACTTCTGGTCCGCGAAGGATTGGGTGATCACGAAATGAAGATTGCCGTCTTTGGCGTGGCCGAAGATGATGGCGTTGTTGTAGCCGTGTTGCTCGAAGACGCGTTGCAAATCGACCACCGCATCCGCGAGCCTGGGCACCGGAAAGACAACGTCCTCGATAATGACGCTGGTGCCGCT